>CAYZVM010000252.1:0-8299 GCA_964481485.1 uncultured Saprospiraceae bacterium
CCGCGATGCGGACTCTACGTCTCCCCTCCCTTTTAGGGGAGGGGTCGGGGGTGGGGTTGAAACGGGGGCGGGGGTGGAGTTGCTCGGCGAAGCCTCCCAACTCGACGAAATCGTCCGCATCTACCGGGTGGACGAGGTGATTTTTTGCTCGAAAGACATTCTCGCTCAAGATATTATGTCGTGGATGACGCGGCTGGGGCCAGCGGTGTCGTACAAAATCGTGCCTGAAGAAAGCCTGAGCATCATCGGCAGCAGCAGCAAAAACGAGCCGGGCGAACTCTACACGATTGAAATCCAGTACAACATCGCGCAGCCGGGGCAGCGGCGCAACAAGCGGGTATTTGACCTATTGGTCTGCTTGGGGTTGTTGGCAGCAAGTCCGTTTTGGCTGCTTTTTTCGGGAAAACGAGGGGTGTTTTTGAAAAACTGGTGGGCGGTTTTTTCAGGAAAAAGAACTTGGGTCGGCTACGCAGCGCACGAGCAAAACCCGGCATTGCCAAAAATAAAACCCGGCGTGTTCTCGCCATTGGATGAACTGAAGGGCTTGAATATCAATGAAAACGCGGTGGCGCGCATCAATTTCCTATTTGCGAAGGATTGGAATGTATGGCGCGATTTGGACATTATTTTACATGCCATCAAATAGCGCCGCCAACTGCCAGTTGGCGACTTTTCCATTTCTGCGCCTCGTATAGTTTTGTAGCATCTTTTTTTTGTTCACCTTCAAAATGAAAAATGATGCGAAAAACAACCTTTCTACTCACTTTGCTCTCCCCATTTTTTCTTTTTGCACAAGTCGCATTCGCTCCGTTGGGCGCAGTTTGGTATTACGACTGGCCTCAATTAGGCGCTCCAATTGCCAACAAATTTGTAAGAATTGAAGTTGCTGACACGGTTTCTATTCAAGGGAAATCATGTAAAAAAATCGTCAGCACGATGGGCGGCTGCCCCGACACTTGGGATGATGAGGTTTACATTTACGAAGAAAACGGAAAGGTTTATCGGTTGCTCGACAGCACTTTTCAACTCTTCATAGATTTCAACGCCGAGCCAGGCGAGAGCTGGGCGGCTATCACAAGACCTCCCTCCGACAACGACACGCTCTTCGTGCGTGTGGATTCGGTCTCTTTCGTGACGCACAACGGATTGCAACTGAAAGTACAGCACGTTTCCTATCCGAATCTTTCCATCGGCTTCCCAGAAGGAAGCATCATGGAATGGGGCCCCACTTTTACCGAGCGCATCGGCAACAGCTACTTCTTTTACCCGCAGATTGGTGTTTGCGACCCACACGCAGGATATGTCCGGTGTTACAGCGACGACACGCTGGACGTACATTTTGTCAATTACCCCTGCGATACAATTGTGCCGTTTTCTAGCGTGGATGATTTAGAAAACTTGCCGCGCTACGGGCTGCTGTTCCCCAACCCGGCCAATTCGACGGTTTCGTTTTCGCCGGATTTCGACGCCGACGAGGTTGTTTTTCAAAACCTTGTTGGCACAACGCTCTTGCGCCGCACCATTAGCAACAGCCAAGAAATAGAAATCGACGGCCTGAACGCGGGCGTTTACCTCGTCTATTTTTACAGAAGAAACAAACTGGTCGGGATTGATAAATTGTTGATAGCGAGGATGTGACAGTGGGCAGTTCTCGGTATGCAGTGGGCAGTTAGCAGTTTGCGGGTTTTGATGTTGTTTGTTACTGCCCTCTGCAAACTGTTTTCCTGCTAACTGCAAACTGCATACTGCATACCGCAAACTGTTACTTCTGCGCCCTACTCGCCAGCCAAATCGCCACCACCATAAAAACAAGGTTGGGAATCCACATACCGAGCAGCACCGGTACCGTGCCGCTCGTGGCAAACGACACGGCAAACTTGGAAAGCAAAATAAAACCCGCCCCGATGCCGATGCCCACCGCCAAATGCAAACCCATGCCGCCGCGCACTTTGCGGCCAGCCACCGCCAAGCCAATAATCGTCAGGATGATAATCGTGAAAGCATCGGCGGTGCGGCGGTGTATTTCTACTTCATATTTTTTGCTGTTGGCGAGTCCCCGGCTGCGGTCGCGGGCGATGGCGTCGCGGAGTTCGGCGGAGGTCATCTCCTCGTTTTGGTTGTGATACCAAGTGAAATCTTGTGGCGAAAGATTGATGGCCGTATCAAGTGGCGTCGAGTATTTGGTGTAGCGTTCGTGCAGGCCATCGAAAGTGCGGACGCTGTAATTGTTTAATTGCCAGCGGTTTGGCTCGGCTTTCCACGCGGCATTGTCTGCTTCGAGAATGCTGATAATGCGGCTGCCCTCGAATTGTTCCAACCGCAGCCCACTCGCTGTTTTGCTGTTTTTGTTGTAGCCCCGGACAAAAACCTTCGTGCCGGGCGACACGAGAAAATGCACATTCGTGGTTTTCCCTTTGTCCTGCCCAGTCGTCCAGACGTAGGTGCGCTCAAACTTCAGGCGCGATTTGTTGGATTCCGGGATGATGAAATGATTGAGCGCCAAGTGCAGCACAGCTATCCCCGCGCCGACGATGAGATACGGCCTCAACAGCCGCTGGAAACTGATGCCCGCGTTGAGGATGGACAGGATTTCGGAGTTGAAAGCCAACCGCGACGTAAAAAAAACGACCGCAATAAGGGTATAAAGCGGCAGCAATAAACCCGCCATGTGCAAGATGAAGCCGAGGTAGTAGTCAACCACTATTTCTTTGACTGTACAGGGCTTCTCTATAAAACTTTTGATTTTGTCGCTAAAATCAATCGCCACCGAAATGAGCGTGAAAATCAGTATCGAAAAGAAAAACGTGGAGAGGTATTTCTTTATGATATAGCCGTCAAGAACCTTGAATTTCAGGAAGTTCATCATTTTTAACCGCCGTAGCCTCGGCGAAGGTGGTCGTCATTGAACGTCATTGCGTCAGTCGTCATTTGCCCAAACGCGGGAGGGTCAGTTTTAGTTGTTCGATGCGGCGGCTGTCGGCGGCAAGCACCGTGAACAAAAAGTCGTTCCAGGTAATTTCTGTGCCCGCTTTCGGGATGTCGCCTTTGAGTTCGAGCGCGAGGCCAGCGAAGGTATCGGCGTTGCCGCGTGCCGCGTCGAAGGTGTTGGGAGCCAGCCCGGCGATGCGGCACACGTCGCTCAAAAGCGTTTGACCTTCAAAAAGATAATTGTGGTCGTCCAACTTGCGGTAGCGCACCTCGCTCTCTTCGTCGAACTCGTCCCGGATTTCACCGGTCACCTCTTCGAGGATATCTTCCAAGGTCACGATGCCCGCCGAGCCGCCATATTCGTCCACCACGACTGCCATGTGGACTTTTTGCTGTTTGAATTCTTGCAAAAGTTCCGCGCCGCGCTTGCTCTCTGGGGCGAGCAACACGTTCGTTCGGATGAGGGTCTGCCATTCAAAATCGTCGGGTTTGTCCAAGTGCTGCACAAGGTCTTTGACGTATAAAATGCCCATCACGGTGTCCAAATCGTCCTGATAGACCGGCAAACGCGAAAAACCAGCATCGCGCACTTGGTCGAGCAGCTCATGGAAGCCGAGGCAAAAATCTATTGCCACCACTTTTGTGCGCGGCTGCATCACCTGCTTCACGGTCACGTCGCTGAATTTGACGATGCTCTTCAGCAATTCGAGTTCTCGTTTTTCGCTGGCGATATTGGCGGCTTTTGAAGCGGCCCCTTCCGTGGAAGTTTCGTGCTTTTTGTCTTCTTCTGCTGGTTTCCCCTTTCTGACAATAGGCGAAAAAATCGTTTTCCAAAAAAGGATGAACAAACTCAGCACGCGCAGCGCAATAGTTTCCTTACCGCCAATAAATCGCTGGTTGTCAATCTTTTTCAATCCCCAAAACAGCCCGGCCATGACGAGGGCGAACAACAACGCGACCACAATCCACACCACCTCGGCGGGCAGGTGCAGGCTCTGCGACCAATGATAGAGGTTCTTGCCTTGCGACCGCACCAACCACGCCGCCGGGAAAACCACCAGCAGCAACTTCAGCAGCAGCCGTGCCAACAGCAAGGCCGCCATCACTGGGCGAATGTCGCGGGTGAGGGCGTAGGCACGTTGGGCAGATTTGGATGGATTATCGCGCAACTGCTCTGCCTCGTGCGGCGGCACACCTACCAGCACACGTTCGGCTAACAGGACAAGAAAATAAAGGAAAAGACCGAGAAAAAACCAGCCCATTGTTTAGAGGTGAGCAGTGAAATGGTGAGACGATGAGAAGTGAGCGATTGAAAAAAACACAATCCCTCACTTCTCAAAAGCACTCTTCACCAATTTTAGAACGGCAAATCGTCGCCCTCTGCGGCAGGCGCGTCAGCCGTTGGCATAGAGGCGGCGGCGCTGCGGCCTGTGGGCTCTGTCGAGGGGAAACGGTTGTCGTTGGTGCCTTCGCGTTTTTCGAGGATGCGGTAAGAACTGGCCACGATGTCGGTCGCGCTGCGTTCCACGCCATCCTTGTCTGTGTACTTGCGGTAGGTGATTTTGCCTTCCACATACACCAGCATCCCTTTTTTCAGCAGCCTTTCGGCGCGTTCGGCGGCATCGCGCCACACCACCACGTTGTGCCATTCGGTGAGTGTTTGCCACGTATCGTCTTTGTCTTTGTACGATTCGTTGGTGGCGAGGGAGAATCGGCCCACTTTGGTGCCGCTTTCGAGGGTGCGCACTTCCGGGTCACCGCCCAGATTGCCGATGAGGGTCACTTTGTTGATCATGGTTACAAATGATTTTAGGTTAGAAAAAGCGAGTTCAAAATAACGTTAAAGTTAGCACTTTCTCCCGCATATACCAACCAATCACGCGAGGAACCGCAAAATTTTTTTTCAACTCCGCCCGCGACACCCGCTCACAGCCTGCAAATGGCTGTTTTTCAAATACATCCAACGGCGTATCATCGGGAAATGTCATTTCGCAAAAAACTGCCGTGACGACGCGATGGGTCAAAATTTGGCGGTACGGTTTCGAAATTGCAAAAGAACGGCCAGCCTCCAGCGAGGAGTTTTGGATGTCAGAGCCTTTCTTTGGTGGTTCGTTTTGTGGGAAAAAATGCAGCCGCGCCTGCGCCTCCAACGCATGGGAATCCGCCGGAAAAGCAGGCAATTCGACCATCGGGAATTCCCACAAGTTTTGCCAAATATCCTTGCCAGTCCGTTTGCGCACAAAGGTGTTTCCCTGAAAATCGGCGACGAGGTAAACGAAGAAGCGGTCTTTCTTTTCTAAAACTTTTGACTTCACCGGGAGCTCGGCCACTTTGCCTGTCTGAAGCGCAACGCATTGATTTTTTAACGGGCAAGTCGGGCATTTTGGCTGTTGGGGCATGCAATGTGTCGCCCCAAAGTCCATCATGGCTTGATTAAAATCAGCCGGGCGGGCGGGGTCGAGCAGGTTTTGGGCGAGCACCGCGAATTCTTTTTTGGCGGCAGTGGTGTCTGTCGGTGTCTCGATACCAAAAACCCGGGCGAGCACGCGATACACATTGCCGTCCAGCACGGCATGGGGCAGACCAAAAGCAAATGACGCAATAGCCGCCGCTGTGTAATCACCCACGCCTTTCAGCGCGCGGATGCCTTCGTAAGTGTCGGGGAATTTTTCGCCCAGTTCATGGGCAATGTGCTTCGCGGCAGCGTGCAGGTTGCGGGCGCGGGAGTAATAGCCGAGGCCTTCCCAAAGTTTCAGCACGTCGTCTTCAGGCGCGTCGGCGAGCGAACGGACGTTCGGATATTTTTCTACAAATTTTTGGTAGTACGGCAGCCCCTGCTCCACGCGCGTCTGTTGCAAAATAACTTCGGAAAGCCAGATTTTGTATGGGTCGCGCTCGCCTTTCCACGGGAGCGGGCGGTGGTTTTGGGCAAACCACGCGCCGAGGTTTTTGCGAAAAAAAGCTGGAGGATGTTCAATATCGGGCATTGAAAACTCAGCTTTGGTCGTCCTCTGTTTCCTCCAATTCGTGGGCGGCATTTGGAGAAGGCAGCGCTCCATTTGTTAATATACCCATGGCGGCCATAGCGCGTTCGCTGGCGAGTTGCTCGGCGCTTTTCTTGTTGAAATCGTCGGCAGTGCCGAGTTTTTTACCATCCACGTACACGGCCACTTTGAATTTGTCGCGCTTTTCGCTCTTGTATTTTGCCACCACTTTGTACTCAATATTGCGCCCGCTTTTTTGGCACCATTCGAGCAGTTGGCTTTTGTAGTTGTCATCAAAACTTTCCAATTCGTGGATGTCGAGGTAGCGCCGCAGTACACGCTGCACGACGTACTGCTTTGTTTTATCATAGCCGACTTCGATATACACCGCGCCGACGAGGGCTTCGAGCGCGTTGCCGAGCATGGATTTGGAAAGCCGCGTCTGGTTGTAGTTGGCGAGGAAAAGGTCGAGGCCCATTTTGTCCGCGATGTCGTCCAGCGAATTGCGCTTCACGATTTTGGAGCGCATTTTCGTGAGAAAACCTTCGTCCGAGTTGGGGTATTTTTTGAACAAATACTCACCGACGATGGTGCTCAAAACGGCGTCGCCAAGAAATTCGAGCCGCTCATTGTTGGAAATAGCATAGTCGCGGGTGGTAAAAGTGCTTTTGTGGAAAAAAGCCAGTTTGAACAGCGACAAATGTATGGGCGTGAAGCCCACCAAAGACCTGAGACGGCGAGCCAGTTCTTTGTCTGGATGCAGATAATAATTGTAAAGGCGTCGAATAAATCGCACAGAATCAGTGTTTTTTGGCGGCCATAGGAGCTGTTTGAGTTATCTGCCAGAGGTTTGGGAAAACGGTCTTTTGCTGTTACGGCAAGGCTCATTTTTTGGTGCAAACTGCCCCGATTACTCGGTATGTGCCAAAAATGACCGAATGTAACGGCAAAAAACGCCTTTTGAATCCAGCCCGATAAATTTAGACAGCCTCTTACGTCTGCCGGAAAATGATGGAGGCATTGTGCCCACCGAAGCCAAATGTGTTGCTCAGTGTGGCTTTCACCTTGCGTTGTTGGGCTTCGTTGAAAGTTAGGTTCAGTTTCGGGTCTATTTCGGGGTCGTCGATAAAGTGGTTGATTGTGGGCGGCACGAAGTCGTGCTGCATCGCTAAAACGCAAGCAATGGCCTCGATAGCGCCTGCCGCGCCGAGCAAATGTCCGGTCATGCTTTTGGTGGATGAAATGTTCAAACCCCGCGCGTGCGAGCCAAATACTTTTTCGATGGCAATCAATTCCGCCACGTCGCCGAGTGGTGTGGAGGTGCCATGCGTATTGATGTAGTCAATGTCTTCGGGTTTCATGCCCGCGTCTTCGAGGGCAAAATTCATCACATTGATGACACCGAAGCCTTCCGGGTGCGGTGCCGTGATGTGGTAGGCATCGGCAGTGGCCGCAGTACCGACGACTTCGCAGTAGATTTTTGCGCCGCGCTTTTTTGCGTGCTCGTATTCTTCCAAAATGAGCGCACCGGCGCCTTCGCCCAACACGAAGCCGTCGCGGTCTTTGTCGTAGGGGCGGGAAGCGGTTTTGAAATCGTCGTTGCGCTCGCTGAGGGCTTTCATCGAGTTGAATCCGCCGACGCCGGTTTTTGTGATGGCAGCCTCCGAACCGCCAGCCACGATGAGGTTTGCCTTGCCAAGACGGATGTAATCGAAGGCGTTCATCAATGCGTGCGAGGAAGACGCACAGGCCGATACGGTGGCGTAATTGATGCCCCGGAAGCCATATTGTATGGAAATTTGCCCCGCCACGATGTCCACAATCATCTTCGGAATCAGGAATGGGTTGTGTTTTGGCGTTCCGTTGCCGAGTATGTGATCCTCAATTTCTTTTTCAAGTGTGGCCAAGCCGCCCACGCCCGCTGCCCAAATGACGCCAGCGCGGTCTTTGTCCAATGCTTCGAGGTCGAGGCCAGAATCTTGGATTGCCTCCTTGGCGGCCACCATTCCGAATTGGGCGAAGCGGTCAACACGGCGGGCTTCCCGGCGGTCGAAGTGGTCTTCCGCGTTAAAATCTTTGACCTCGCAGGCAAAACGGGTTTTGAACATGGCTGCGTCGAAGAGGGTAATCAGGTTGGCACCGTTCACCCCTTTTTGCAGCCCTTCGAGGTATGTCTCGATGTTGTTTCCAATGGGAGTGATGGCACCAATGCCAGTTACGACGACTCGTTTCATAATTCGATAATTGGAAAATTTGGTTCAAAGAATGTTCAATTGGACTTTTAGGAACGGTGCTGGAATAAAGTACCAAATTGATGCTCATCTTTTGGGGTCAGATTTCCTCTTTTTTCGCTCAAATAGCACTGCTATGCTCGCTCAAAAACAGAA
>CAYZVM010000253.1:0-8271 GCA_964481485.1 uncultured Saprospiraceae bacterium
AGCGGGGCGATGACTGGCAGTCGCCGACTCGCTCACCCCAATTTGTCATCCTGAACGAAGTGAAGGAACTACAAAACTCTCGTTTTTCGGATGTTCTGAAAAAAGCCCGGCTTTTGTAGTTCCTTCACTTCGTTCAGGATGACAAGGTTGTTGAAAAGTGTCACTTCTTTTTTAGTTTTGAGCCGGAAAGACAGATGAAATCATGTTCCAACTCCGCACCGCTGTAAAACTCACCTTCGCCCTGCTCGCCGTATGGCTGGGATTGGTGTGGGCAGGTTTGTTGCCGCGCCCGGCCTTCCTGCCGCCGGAGTTGGACATTGAGCCGCTGACTTTTTTGCTGGGAACGATTGCCGCGTTGTTGCTCGGTTTTTGGAAAAACAACGACGCGAAAAGTGAGGGGGTGACTGGCAGTCACCCCCTCACTGAACCCGACGAATCTCTCCAAGCCGAAATCAGGAAATACCTGAAATCCCGCTACGAACACCGCATCCGCCAAAAACTCGCCGGGCGCGAGCCGGTGAACTTGCGCAAAATCCCTTCATCCACAGGCACTTCCGACGAAGGGGCACAAAACTTCATCACCCTGCCCGCCGAAAAAGTCCCCTCCGGCATGGCCGAATTGTTCGATGAAGCGCGAGGCCGATTGCTCATCGTGGGCGCGCCCGGCGCGGGCAAAACCACCCTGCTGCTCCAACTTGCCCTCGCCCTGCTCGAACGCCCCGGCAAGGATTTGCCCGTGCTGCTCAACCTCGCCACCTGGCGCTCCGAGTTCGCCACCTTCGACGAGTGGCTCCAGCGTATCCTCCCGCTCGAACTCGGCGCCTCGAAGGCTTTGGCCGAAAAAATCCGCCGCAACACCCCGCTCATTCTCTTGCTCGACGGCCTCGACGAGGTGCCGAAAGGTGCTCGCGCTTCCTGTCTCAAAGCCATTGGCGAGTACGGCGCGGAGGCGAGCCGCCGCTTTGTCATCTCTTCGCGCATCGCAGAATATGCCGCCACAGAAGATGTCAGAAATGTATATCTCGAAGTAGAAGTGCAGCCGCTCACGCCGCAGCAAGTCATTGACAATCTGACGGCGTACGTCTTTCACCAGCCCGAAGCAAAACCCCTACTGAATGCCCTGAAAACCGACCCGCTCCTGCGCGAAGCCATCGCCAATCCTTTCTACCTCAATACCGCCCAACTGCTCTTCGCCACCGGGCGAAAATACTCAGACTTCGGCTTCACCGCTACCGATGTGGCCGGGCGACAGCGGGAGTTGGTAGAGCGATTTGTAGAAGATGCGCTGGGGCGGAAGGCGGGGCGGAAATACCCCAAGGAAAATGTGTTGAAGTGGTTGAACTCTTTGGCAAAAACAATGGAAAAAAACAGAAAAATTATATTTGAATTAGTAGATATGACCGAATGGGCATATTGGCCATTAAATCAAAAATCTAAATTTAAAATGATGAAATTTCAATCAGGGCTTGCAATATCTATAGTCATTTTTCAGATCCTAGCTTTATTATTTATGGTTAATAAATATGTTAATTTAGGAATTGTTCCTAGTGGGGTATTTTTTTTATTATCCTTAATAATCTGTTTAAGCGGGATTATGCTAATTTTCACTATCCCCATTAGAACAAAAGATCGACTTATTATGATAAACAACCCGTATCAAAGATTTTACGTTTCACTATTGAAATTTAATTTTGCTATTTTTAATCATCTCTTCCTTCGTTTTGTTTATTATCTTTTTGAAGCCCTCCCCCTCCGCCTCGTCACCTTTCTCAACGAAATGTCCCTCCGCCACCTGCTGGAGTTCGACGGCGACCCGGAGACGGGCAAAGGCGGCGGATCGTGGCGCTGGCGGCACCGGATTATTCAGGAGTATTTTTTAGAAGCGAGGGGTGAGGAGTGAGAAGTGAGGAGCGAGCCACGCTTTTTTGTCATCACCCGAAAGGCAGAAAAATTAATTGTCAAAAATTTAAGTGTTTCAACAACTAAATCAAAATCACCTTGTTTTACTTTGCATTATTTCACTTTGAAAAAAATGCAAATCATCATGGCAAAGACCAACTGGCAGCTCGATCCTGCCCACTCCGAAGTAAATTTCCGCGTCCGTCACCTCGTCATCGCTACCGTTTCGGGCAAATTCGACAAATTCTCTTCGACCGTCACGACTAATGGCGACGATTTCACCACCGCCAATATCGAATTCAGCGCAGAAACCGCATCGGTCAACACCGGCGTGGAAGCCCGCGACAACCACCTGCGCAGCGACGACTTTTTCAACAGCGAAAAATTCCCGAACCTCGTGTTCAAATCCACCGGCCTTAAAAAACTGAGCAGCGGCGACTATCAACTTGACGGCAACCTGACCATCCGCGACGTGACCAAGCCGATTTCCCTGAATGTAGAGTTTGGCGGCACCGCCACCGACCCTTATGGCAACCACAAAGCTGCATTCGAGATCACGGGCAAAATCAACCGCAAGGAATTCGGCCTCCGTTGGGATGCCATCACCGAAGCCGGCGGTGCAGTCGTGTCCGATGAAGTGAAACTCCAAGTAAATGTGCAATACGCTAAGGCACAGGCGTAAAGGCCAGCGTTCATAGCCGTTTCACAGCGGCAACGAAAACCGCACATCCGTCCCCTGCCCCGGCGCCGTGGTGATATAAAAATCCCCACCGATATCGCGGGCGCGTTTTTCCATATTCATCAAGCCATTGCCACGGCGGGCGACGGCGGAGTCAAACCCTCCGCCGTTGTCCGCCACGCGCAAGTTGAGGCGCTCGTTTTCCACCTGCAAACTGATGTTGATGCGGCTGCACTCGCTGTATTTCATGGCATTGTTCAGCGCCTCTTTGAAGATAAGGTAAATACTCCTGCGGGTTTCGATGTCAAGGTCCCGCATGGGCAAGTTGCGCGGGATATTCATTTCGTAGTCAATGTCTTTTGCATCTAACATCTTGACCGCGTATTCGCGCATCCGGTCGGCCATGTCGTTCAGATAGTCGGCGTGAGGCTTGACCGCCCAAATAAGGTCGCTGATGCTTTCGAGCGTGGATTGCGCGTTTTGGCTGATTTGCAACAACAATGGCGCGGCATCGGGTGCTTTTTGAGAAAACTGGCTGTGCGCCACCTGACTCAAAATCCGGATGCCCGACATAGAAGCCGCCACGTCGTCGTGCAAGTCGCGGGCGATGCGGTCTTTTACCCGCTGCTCTGCCGCCTGCACCGCCAATTGTTTTTCCTGCTGTTCCACTGCCAATTTTAATTGCAACAACTTCCGGTCGCTCTCCACCGTTCGGTGCCAGCGTGAAAAACCAATCGTGAACACCAACGCCTCCAAAATGAACCCCAACACGACAGCATGCTGGATGAACGGCCAAGCAGGTATAATGGCGAGATTGCGCAACAGAATTGCGATAAACGACATGCTCAACGGCAGAAAGGCCCACAATGCCAGCCGGGCGCGCGGGCTGCGGCGAAAATGCCGGAACGAGAGATACAAGGCGTTGAGTGTGAACAGAATGAAAAAAACATTCACCACCGTAAAAATGTGCTGTAGGATATCGAGATGCCCTGTTCCGTCCAACAGCCAAACCAGCGCGACGCTTACAACCACCCCGCCGACATACGCTTGCACCAACTTGTCCATACGCGGCGACATTTCCCACAACTGCAAAAATTTTCGGAGAAACAACCCGTAGGTAGCCGCGATGAGGTACGAAACGCACTGATGCCCGATGTGCGAAAGCAGGCCAAAATCTGCCGAATAATTGTACGCCTCCCGCGCCAGGATGTTGAGCAAATACACCCCGTAGAGCAAGTACGTCACATCCCGGTATTGCGCAAATAGGATAAGACTAAACACAAACGACACAGCCAGCACACCGAGAAAAATCCCAAACAAAACCATGTTTTGCCGCGTCAGCAGCCCAAAACTGTCGGGAGAATGAAGTTGCAGCGCCAAATACATGGCACCGATGTGGTTGGATGACGCCGCCAAAAATTCACTTTCGCCCGGCGGCAATGTCACCGCATAATGATACCCATCGCTCAGCGCAAAACGAGCATCTCCGTGCACGGACGCGCCCACCGCGCCGAGGTCGTGTAGCGTACTGTCCGGGTTTTTTGCCCAAAGTTGGAAATACGCGATGTTCTTTCGGTTGAGCCGCAGCACCAGCGTCTTGGGGTGCGGCAGGTTGTTTTGAACCTTGAATTTCAACCAATAACGTGACAAGTCCGTGCCAAACGTCAGGAAAGGTTTTTGGGCAGGGCGAAACGCCGTGTCGTAAACACCAGAAAAAACACTATTGGCTGAAAATGTATAGCTTGCGTCGCGCAAGGTGGCAGGCACCAGCCATGCCGAAGAGAAAGAGGAATCCACGGTCACCGGGGCTTGAGCCTGCATTCCAAGTTGAAAAAAGGCGGTGAGGCAAATCACGGCGATTGCTCTGGTGGACAACATCCGAAGGAAACACGGCATGATTAGACAACATTGAATTTGGGGGGATGTCAAAAAGGTTGGAGAAATCGAGGGGAGACACGAGGCGGATTAGAAGAAATCAGAAATTCGTCACCCATTGGCAAATACCACATCCGGTGCAATTTTAACAACGCCTATTGTTAAAATTATTGCCCGGCCACTTGGTTTGGCATGGTTTTTCGAAAATGATTAAGCATTAAAGGGCTAACATTTGATTGGTTAATTGTTTTCATGGTTATGTTGTGGCCGTCCAGTCGAAAAGACTGGACGGCCTTTTTTTATAGAATATTCACCTCTGGCTCCAGCCGCAGCCCAAAAGTCTTTTCCACCGAATCTATAATGGCGAACGCCAACTTTTTCACTTCCTCGCCGGTAGCGCCGCCGTGGTTGACGAGCACGAGCGCCTGCTTTTCATAACAACCCGTGTTGCCCACCCGTTTGCCTTTCCAGCCGCATTGTTCGATGAGCCAGCCCGCAGGGATTTTCACCCGGCCATCCGGGAGATCGAAATGTGGTGCTTGTGGGTACATAGTTTGGATGCGCTCCAGCACAGCGCGTTCCGTTTCCGGGTTTTTGAAAAAACTGCCGCAGTTGCCGATTTTGGCCGGGTCGGGAAGTTTGGAAGAGCGGATTTGCACGACCGCGCGGCTCACATCGGCGATAGTGGGCTGACTCACACCGTTGGTTTCCAGTGTTTTGCGGATGTCGCCATAAGAAATATTGATGCGGTGCCTTTCGCGCGTCAGCGACAGCGTGACCGATGTAATGCAATATTTTCCCTTGCTTTCTTTTTTGAAAAAACTGTCGCGATAGCCGAACTGGCAGTCGGCATGGCTGAAACGCCGCAGGGTGCCGGTGGCGAGTTCGATGGCTTCGAGGCTGACAAATACGCCTTTCAATTCCACACCATAAGCGCCGATATTCTGCACCGGTGCGGCACCCACCGTGCCAGGGATGAGGCTGAGATTCTCCACCCCACCGTAGCCGTTTTGCACCGCCCACAACACGAAGTCGTGCCATACCTCGCCGCCGCCGATTTTTACCCAAACTTTGTTTTTGAAAACGCGCACGACCTCAATGCCGCGTATGGAATTTTTCAATATCAAACCTTCCGGGTCGTGCGTGAACAGCACATTGCTGCCACCGCCCAGCACAAAAATCGGGCGGACACCAAGCCGCAGCGCGTCGAGCAAATCATTGACTGTCAGTGCTTCGGCAAATATTTTGGCCGTCGCGGCTATGCCGAACGTGTTGTAAGGCAAAAGGGGAAAGTTTTTCTGGATATTCATTTTCAGAAAAAATGTTTTTTCGGACACACGCTCATCAAGGCATTTGCCCCGTAGGCCCGATAGGCCCCGAAGGCGGCCCTGTCGCGGGCGATTGGTTCGGGTCAGGCCGGTTGCTGTCCATAAATCGCCAACCGATGCCAAAACGAATAGCTCCGAAAGGCTGCGGATAGCGAGCCGTTTGGTAAAAAACCTCGGTATTGTTCCACATCGTGGCGAGGTTCTCATAACGAAAGAAAAAACGGAACGACTGCACTTTGAACGCCGCAAACACATCCACCCACGGGTAAGGCTTTTGCGTCACAGAATCCTGCAAATGGAACTGCCACGTGACCGGCTGCCAGCCGTCGGGGCGAAATTCGCTGTTCAGGCGGAAATCCACGCCGGTTTCCAATTGAAGGCGTTTTTTGAAAATTTTCCCGGAAAAATAAAGGCTGTTTTTGGTGAACCAGCGTGGAAGCCGCAGCAATTCTGAGCGGTTGGACTGTTGCAGCGCCACCGTGTTGTCAAAACGAAACGGGCCGAGCGCAAAATTCTCCCGCACCATGAACTGCACCACCTGCAACGGCGAAGTCGTCTGCGCGGCCACGCCTTTTTGGTCGAAGTAGAGGTAGTTATTGATAAGGTGTGTCCGCGCCGTTATTTCCAGCCCGATGAGCGGCAGGGCGTAGGTGGCGAACAGCGTGTTTTCCAATGGCTTTTCAAAATCGTTGTCCCACATCAGGCGCTTGCTCACATAGAGCCGGTGGTGTAGCAGCGACGGCGGATAACGCTGGCTGAGCAGCCCGGCGCGCAGTTGGCCGACTTTGCCAAAGCCGACCGCCAACTCGCCGCTGACATGGTATTCGCCAAAATTGGCGAGCAAACCCAACTCGCCCCGCGCCACGAACGCAAATTTTTCGGACGGCGTGATGGCGAGATTCCCAGTTGCAAACAAGTTGGAGAGCGTCGAGTCGCGCGGTTCTTGGTTCAGGTTGAAAAACGAGTGCGTCAGCCCGACGGTCAGCACATCCGATGGGCGACCTCGGTTTTTGGCTTTAAAAGTCGTGAGGGTGAACGAGTTGTCCAATCGGTTCAGGGCAGCGAAATGCCGTATGCCGCGCCGGTCCACCAAAAAAGTATCGAAGAAAAACGAATCCCGCGCCAGCCCGGCATCCGCGAATTTGTAGTCATGTTTCGACCACGCAAAAATGTGCGTGGCGCGCAACACCCGCGAACCGGTATCAGCTGCGCCGGTGAATTTGAGGTGCTGGGTGAGTTGCAGCGTTTGGTCGGCCACGCGAGTCAGTGCCCGTTCGTCGGGCAGGCGCACCTCGGCGTTGATAGGCCCCGAGAATTCCGCGCCGCCGAACACCGTGTCTGTCACGATGCCGCCGTTTTCCTGCTGGCGGTTCACGTTTTTGGAAAAAATGAGGAATCCATCATATCGCTTGCCCACCGGGAGCCACACGCCGAAAGTCAGCGAATTGTGCCGGTCGCGTTGGTATCGGTACTGGCCGAGGTGATTGATACTTCTATAATCGAGAGAAAAAGTAGTGCCGCCGGCAAAGGTGCGGGCCAGCTTGGCGTTCAACAATCCATCGAGTTGCGTGCGTCCCTGCGTAAAAAACACCTCGCTGAACGAGCGGGAATGTCGGTAAAAACGCAAATCGTTTGGTTGCACCCGATAAATATCGAACGCATGAACACCTACATCAAAACCTCTTTTTGGCGAAGTTTCATATAATAAAGGCCGTGCCGAGGAGCCGAGGTTGCCGAGCGTGCCATAGTCAATCGGGCGGCGGCGTGCTGGGTCGTACATCCGAAAATCGCTGTCGGGCAAAGTATCGCTCGAAGGATAGGCGCGTTCGGGCGCAAGGGAAAAAGTAAACAGCAGCGGAGTCGTGTCCCGCTCTATTGGCCGGGTGGTCGGGCTGGCGGCGGTGGGCTGTTGGGCGTTTAGAAAAACCGCAAAACCGCAAAACAACAAATGCAAAACCGCAAAACGGAGACGCGCCCCTAAGGCCATTTTGTTGCAATGGGCTAAGTTTGGAACGGTGCTGGAATAAAGTATCAAATGCAGGCCACAGATTTTGGTATCAGATTTTCTGTTTTTGAGCGAGCATAGCGCCGCTATTTGAGCGAAAAAAGAGGAAATATGACAGCAAAAGATGAGCATCAATTTGGTACTTTATTCCAGCACCGTTCCTAAGGAACGGGTAGATAATAACTTGTAAATTTCAGGTAGATTGGTCTTTGCCCAGATAACCATCTTTTTGTGCGAATAGCAGCGCTCTTTAATCAAAAAGATGGGCGGTATGGGCGAAAAGAAATCACATCAAATTGATAAGTTATTGTTTACCCGTTCCTAAAGGCCATGCCGGGAGAAATATTGGTCTATAACGCGCCGCTTTTACATTCTGCGGTTTTGCGGTTTTACATTTTGCGGTTCTCCATGTCATTTTTCCAAAACCGCTGGGTTCATGCCCATGGTGCTGAAGCCGCCGTCGTGGAAAAGGTTTTGCATGGTCA
>CAYZVM010000254.1:0-8241 GCA_964481485.1 uncultured Saprospiraceae bacterium
GCGGCGGCGGCTGAGGTCTCGCCGTTGTCCCATTTGAAAGTATAATCACCTGCGCCGCCAGTGGGCTGCGCGGTTGCTTTTCCGTCAGCATTGCCGGGAGTAGCAGGGCCTGTCGCGACGGCGGACACGACGAGCGGTGCGGGTTGCATGATGGCAAAAGTGGCGGTGCTGCTGCCGCCGGTGACATCTGTGACGGTGAGTGAATAGTCTCCCGCGAATAAATTGTCGGGTTGGCCGCCAGCGACGGAGGGATTGCTCCAACTGTATTTGAACGGGGCTTTGCCACCCACGACTTCTACCATCAAGGCTGCTTTTTCGCCCGCACACTTGATTGTTTTTTTCACCGAAATATCTATCGCGAGCGGCAGCACATTTTCGGCAATGCTTACTGCCGTGGAGGCCCAACATCCGTTGGCGTCGGTGACGGTGAGGGCGTGCGAACCGGCTGCCAATTTTGTGGCGATGACGGCTGCTTCGCCGTTGTCCCATTTGAACGAATACGGGGCGGTACCTCCTTTGACCTGCGCCACGGCCTTGCCGTCGGCGTTGCCGGTGGATGCGGGCGATTGGGCCAGTGCGGCCAAAGTGAGCGCATCGGGTTGCCGTACTCTGACGGCGGCAGTGATGCTCACACCCGCTGCGTCGGTCACGGTGAGTTGGTAATCACCCGCTGGGATGCCGGAAGGTTGTTCGCCATTGAGGGCGGGATTGCTCCAGGTGTATTTATAGGGAGGCTTGCCACCAGCGACTTGTACGGCAAGTGCGGCAGACTGGTCGCCGGGGCAGCCGATTCTGCTTTTCTCTAAAACGTTGATAGCCAAGGGCAAGGATTTTTCGGTGATGGTGACGGACGCTGTGGCACTACAACCTTTTGGGTCGGTGACGGTGACGGTGTGCGAACCGGCGGCGAGTTGGGTGGCGACGGCCATCGTCTCGCCGTTGTCCCAGCGGATGAGCAGGCCAGAGGCATTGGTCTCCATATCCACTTCGGCGGTAGCGTCGTTTTTGCCGGGGGCGGACACAGGCTTTTTCTGCCGGGCTTTGATGCGCAGACGGGCATCTGGCACGGGGACATCTGCGCTGCGGGCTTTGCCTTTGCTGTCGGTCACGGTCACGGTGTAGTTGCCAGGGCCAACGTTTTTGGGATTGTCGCCGGTCAGTCCGCCGCTCCAATTGTATGTGTACGGCGGCACACCGCCAGTGACTTTAGCCACAAGAACAGCATCCTTTCCATTGCCCGCGCAGCTGATGGGCTGATCCACATAAGCATTGAGGGTCATGGAGGAGGATTTGTCTATTTGATAAAGACCTTTGTCGCTGGAGCCAACCCATGCGGCACCGTCAAAGTCAACCGCGACACTGGTGCCAAATTGGGTGGTGTAATATTCGGGGCCACTGAACACGTCGTAGGTTTCGCTGAGCAGGTCGTAGCGAGTGAGGACACCGGAGACGAGCCACATTTTGCCGGCTTGGTCAACATCGAAATCGGTGATTTGACCTTCCATTTTCTTTTTGTCCAATGCCAAGTCTGACCATTTGTCGCCATTCGGGGCGAGTGAAATTTCCCCATCGGCGAGCACATAGATGACGTTGCCAAATTCGCGGATACGCTGCACTTCGTAGTTGGTAAAATCGGCTTTCCAGCGTCCGGGCGGGCCGTACATCAGCCCGTTGTCCGTGCCGACCCAGAGGCGGTTGGTTTTGTCCTGAAAAATAATTTTGATGTAATTAGATTTCAATTTGGAGTTGGAGGTAATGTACTGTTGTACCAATTTCAATTCTGGGGCAGTGTTGAATTGGAACAGCCCGGCTTCGTCGGTGCCAAGCCAGAGCGTGCTGGTTTTTTCGTCGTACCACGCGGCGGTGATGGTGCATTCGGTGCTGACTTGATTCTTAAACGCGGCGTCCGACCAAGTGAAATCGGCATTGCCACCCCGATAGGAAAGCACATTTTTTTGCCCAGAAGCAAGCGCCAGCGGGGTGGCGAAATCGGCGGCTTTTATTTGAAAGACACCTTTTTCGTTGGCTGCCCATTTGCGGCCAGTGGCATCCACTGCCACATTCAACACGGGCAGGGTGCGGTCTATGGCACTAGTGCGATTGACTTCGAGGCCGGCTTTTTGGGCAAAAGTATGGTGAGAGAAAAAAAGGAATAGACTGACAATCAGTGCCGTTTGGGAGCGGAGAGACGAGTTTGGCATCTTAAAAAAACTGGTGAATTGCTTTGTATTGAACCGGCAAAGGTAGGCTCTGGTTCGGGCTGAAAACGTGTGTTAAACGATAAACGGGGTGTTAAAGTGTTTGTCACAAAAAAACTGCCCGGCACGACGGACTCGTCGCACCGGGCAATTTTTAACAACAATCTGTGTCTGCCAATGGTTTACGGGTTTTGTACGCAGTCTTTGTTTGCCGCTATCTCAAGGGAAGGTATGGGCCAGATATACGCCTTGTCGGTCGGCTGAATCGTAGAAACGTTTGATTTGCCGGGAATAGGGTTGAGCAGGCGCATACAGTCCGATGAACGGAAACCCTCTCCGAGGAGTTCGATACGGCGCTCTGTCAAAATAGCCGCAGCCAGTTCATCGGCATTGGAGAAGTCGGCGATAGCAAATTGCACAGAAGCATCGGAACGTCCACGAACGGCGTTCAGCAAATCAACAGCGCGTTGATTTACGCCGTTTTGGCGTGCTTCGGCCTCGGCCAAATTGAGCAATACTTCGGCGTACCGAATGATCGGTGCGTAATCAAGATGCTCGGGACCTGCCGCGAATTTGCTCATAAAGAACTTGGCACCGCTTGCCGTTACGAATTGGCGCCGCGCGTCGCTCACTGGAAAGTTAACAGAGTCGCCAACAATACCCGCTATATTCAAAGAATACTCGCCATTGCCACGCGGTGCCGGGTTGTGGTAGTGCCCAAGCCCGTTCTGGGTGCCAGGAAGGTCAGTGCTGGTGAACGGCATTGAAAAAATGCTTTCTGTCGTTGTGTAAGGCGCGGTGAACACGTTCTTGATATTGGCTTGCAATTGGTGTTCAACTCCAGTTGCGGGTGCTTTGAACGGTGCTGCCGCCGACACAATTTTATTTGCCTCTGTGATAAGGTCGTTGTAGCGACCCATGTTGAGCAACACTCTGGTTTTGAAAGCAATAGCACTGTGCTGGTGGGCACGAGTCACGTTTTGCAGGGTCGTAGCTTGTTTAGCCGGGAGACTTTGGATAGCAAAATCCAAGTCTTGCAAAATCTGGTTATATACCTCTGCGACCGTACTGCGTACAAGGTTGTTGTTGCCAATGCCCGTCTCTGGGCGAATCCGAAGTGGCACGCCCAATTGAGAGCCGTTGCCGTCGGCATAAGGGCGACAATACAGTGTCAACAAACTTTGATAGCATACGGCGCGGATGAAACGCGCTTCGGCGATGTACGATTGCACTTTTGCGTCGTCGCCTACCACGGCTTTGTTTTTCTCTGCACCGTCAATGTAGATGTTGCAGTAGTTGATAGTAAAATAAATAGCAGTCCAGAGATTGTTCACCTCGTTGGTGGTTGGCACTACAGTGTGGTTCCAAGTGGCGGCACCGGTCACGAGGTTACCTGTTTCGTTCAAGAATTCTTCGCCCCGAATGTCGCCGTAAACAATGAACCGGCCTCCATAAAAGTTGCCGCTTTTCATGGCGTCGTACAAACCGTTGAGCAAACTCACAAAACGATCCGGGGTGTTGAAAATGACGCCTTCGCCAAATTGGTTGATGGGCTCTGGTTCCAGCAAATCTTTCTGACAAGCGTTAGGCAGCATAAGGCTGAATAACAAGAGGAGCAGGAAAGGGAGTTTTTTATATGCTTGCATGGTATTTTTCATGTCAATGATGGTTTTGAATGATTTAGAAGCCCAAATTGATGCCCACCGTGTAAGAGCGAGCCATTGGAACGGTGTTGCGGTCAACGCCCGGCCCTCCGGGAGTATTGCCGTTGGTGGACACTTCAGGGTCTGTACCGGAGTAGTTGGTGAAGAGGAAACCATTGTTGACGTTGCCGTAGACGCGCAAATTGGCAATGTTGGCACGTTCGAGCAAACGCGATGGCAAACGATAACCGAGCGTGATGTTGCGAATGCGGAGAAAGTCGGCTTTTTCAACGTTCTCTGAAATGGCAAAAGCCGAACCGTTGGAAACGTTGTCGTTGAACACGACGCGCGGTATGGTGCCGTCGGTGTTGTCTTCCGTCCAGCGGTCGAGCACATCAACGTGGTTGTTCCAGAAACGTTGGTCGCGGAGGCCGGCTTTGCTGCCATTGTATATATAGTTGCCGCCGGCGTAGTTCACCTGAACATTCAAGTCAATGCCACCGTAAGTAAAAGTATTGTCCCAACCACCAAACCATGTCGGCAATGCAGGGCCGTAGATTTTACCGTCTACCACGAGTGAAGGGTTACGCGGAGCAGGGTCGCCATTGAGCAGCGTGTATTTGCCCGGATGGGAATACTGTACCTCGGTGCCGTCGGCCAAAACGAAAATACGCTGGCCGTTTGCGGGATTGACGCCTTTTGTTTCAATGGCGAATACGCTGCCCACCGATTCGCCGACCCGGATGATGTTCGTGGTTTCCAACGTGGATGTAGTGACGAGGATATCAGGGTCTACTACGTTGGGATCGGGTTCTATCAGATCAAGAACCTCGTTCTTTATCAGAGTTAGGTTGACGTTGGAAGTCCAAGAAAATTTGCCCCGGCGCATAATAGTGGCCGAAAATCCGAATTCATGCCCCGTGTTCTTCATCGAGCCAATGTTGCCCGGAATGATATTGTTCGGAATGCCTTTTGAGGGTGATTGTGGGATGTTCAAGATCAAACCGTCAATCAGGTTCTCAAAATAGGTGTATTCACCTTGCAGGCGGTCGTTGAACAAACCGAATACAAGCCCCACATCCGTCTTTTTACTGGTTTCCCAAGAAAGGTTGCGGTTGCCGATTTGGTTGAACGATATCGTCGGAATGGCGCCATATAGACCCGACCCGAAGAGGCTCAAAGATGCGAAGTCGTTGATCCCGATGTTGTTGCCCACTGTGCCGTAACTGCCGCGAATTTTTAGGAAGTTGACCACTTTGCCCAAAGAAGAGTTTTGCCAAAATCTCTCTTCAGAAAGCGTCCACCCCGCCGAAGCCCCCCAAAATGTGCCTTTTTTCTCGCCATCCGCAAATGCAGAGTACTCGTCCTGACGCACATTGATGGTAGCGTAGTAACGCCGGTTATATTCAAAATTCACGCGACCGAAGTAAGATAGCAGGTAGTTTTCACCTTGAAAATTGGCAGCGGGGTTGTTGGTGCCGTAACTACCTTGGTAGCTGGTGAAAAATGGGTCGCCGATTTGTGTGCGCACAGCTCCCCATCCTTCAGATGTGGTGCGCTGCTGCTCGTTGCCCAGCAACACACCGATGCCGAATTTGTCGTCCATCAGTAAAATGTCGTAGTTGAGCAGGTTTTGCCAGTTCCAGCGGTTGTTCCTGATGACGTTGTTCTGAGCCAAGCCATTGTTGGCACCAAAACCGTCGCCATGCACAGGGGATTGGAACGAGATGTTTTCCATCACGAAATTGTCAATGCCATACATGGTTTTCAAAGAAAACCCTTTCAGGATTTCCAACTGGGCATAAGCCGATGCTTGGATTTGATCGGCCTCCGATGTGAAGCGGTTCAAGTCAATGATCGGCACCGGGTTGACAAAACCAACCGATTGTTTGTTTTTGCCCAATCCCAGCGCACTGCCGGTGATGTTGTATTTGGCATTCCCCTCCAATAGATTGCCATCAGCATCGTAGCGATAAGGGCTGACAATAGGTGCTGTCACAAATGCCAGACGGCCAATCCCCGACGTGTTGAACGCTTGCCCGTTCAACGAACCAGTATTCGGGGCTTTGTTCTCATTGTTGGAATAACCGATATTGCCACCAACATTGATTCGTTTATTCAGTTTATGGTCCAAGTTGAGTCGAGTCGACATCCGCTGGAATGTGTTTTTCACAACCATGCCTTCCTGATTGGTGTATCCCAACGAGAGATAATAGGTCGTCTGGTCGGAACCGCCGGAAAAACTCAACCCGTGATTGTGGGAAAATCCAGTCTGGTAGATGTAGTCGGCCCAGTCTGTATCAACGAGCTGTCCATTGATGGTGTCCAAGAAATACTGTGGCGTTCCGCCGCCAGTGTTCGCGTTCTTGGCTGCCTCATTTTTGATAAGCACATACTCTTCGGCATTCAGCACATCTGGTGTACGCGTGGCTTGCGTCCAACCAGCCCAAGCATCATAGCTGACCTTTGTTTTGCCCTTCTGACCGCGCTTGGTGGTGATGAGTACCACCCCTGCACTGGCACGCGATCCATAAATAGCAGTGGCAGAGGCATCTTTTAAAATGTCAATGCTCTCAATGTCGTTCGGGTTAATGTTGGAAAGCGGGTTGTTTGCAGCCGAATTTTGCGAGATGTCGCCCGTGTAAGTGGGTACCCCATCAATCACAATCAGCGGGAAAGAACTCAAGTTGATAGAGCTGATGCCCCTGACGCGGAACACGGGTGGATTGTTCAGCACCCCATTGGGAATGCTGACATTTACCCCGGCAGCACGCCCTTGCAGCAACTGGTCAAAACTTTGGGCTGGCAACTGGGCAATATCTTCTCCTTTTACAGAAGAAACAGTACCCGTGATAGCGCGTTTCTGCTGGGTGCCATAGCCCACCACCACGACTTCCTGCAAACTGGCAGGATTGACGGCCATCGTCACCGAATAATCGCTGTCAGCAGTCAGTGGTACTTCTTGGTCGAGAAAACCTGTGTAAGAGAATTTGAGGGCGGCGGCATTTTCGGGTACAGAAAGCCGAAACATACCACTGACATCTGTGGTGGTGCCGGCGGAGGTGCCGGGCGCGGTGACCGTAGCGCCGACAAGCGGCTCTCCCGTGTCATCTGTGACCTTGCCGGTCACGGTGCGCTGTGCTAAAGCCAGCGTGGCGCTCACAAGGAGCAGCGCCAGCCCAAGTAGGACTTGCTTCATACAATGAAAGTTGATTTGGTTAAAAAATTTAGTTGTGTGCCGGAATAAATGGATTATTTCAAAAGGCACTCGGAGGCTTCCGTACCCAGACAATTACGGAGGTTTTCGATTCGCAATCAATGATTTGCGTAAAATAACAAGCAAGAAGTGGAGGCAAATTAAAGTGATTTTTTTCTATTGCAGATATTGTTCTCAAATAATTGTAAAAATTTGGCACACACCCAAAATACAACACCTTAAACCTCCTTGCATACTACTCATATTCTAATTCTGATTATGCTGTTTTGGGTTCCCGGACAAAACAAAATTGCTGTTCTTTGCCGTGCTTTGAAATCTACCTAAAACACTATGCACCTCCTCGGCTACGACATCGGCTCTTCTTCCATCAAAGTGGCACTCGTGGATGCCGCCACAGGCAAAACTGTCGGCATCACACAGTATCCTGAACGCGAAATGGACATCGCCGCGCTGCGACCCGACTGGGCCGAACAAGACCCCGCAGACTGGTGGGCTGCCGCCTGCGCCGCTACTCGAAAGTTATTGGAAAAAACCCGCGTTGCACCAAGTGACATCGCCGCCGTCGGCATCTCTTACCAAATGCACGGCCTCGTCATTGTGGACAAAAATGGCGAAGTGCTGCGCCCCTCCATTATATGGTGCGACAGCCGGGCGGTAAATATTGGAAATCAAGCGTTTAATGCCCTCGGGGAAAATTACTGCCTCGAACATTACCTCAACTCGCCAGGCAATTTCACCGCCTCCAAACTGCGTTGGGTGCGCGAAAACGAACCCGAAATTTTTTCTCAAATCCACAAATTCATGTTGCCGGGCGATTACCTCGCCTTTCGCATGACGGGCGAAATCTGCTCCACCGTAACTGGTTTTTCCGAGGGTGTTTTATGGGATTTCAAAAAAAACACGGTGGCAAAACGCCTTTTGGAACACTACGAAATCCCCGAACGGATGCTGCCCGACATCGCGCCCGTTTTTTCAAAACAAGGAAATTTAACAGCGCAAGCAGCAGCAGCACTCGGCCTCGCAGCGGGCATCCCGGTCGGCTACCGGGCGGGCGACCAGCCGAACAACGCCCTGTCTTTGAACGTCTTGCGCCCCGGCGAAATCGCAGCCACGGGCGGCACATCCGGCGTGGTGTATGCCGTGTCGGGCGCCCCCGTCCACGACCCGCAGCAACGGGTCAACG
>CAYZVM010000255.1:0-8228 GCA_964481485.1 uncultured Saprospiraceae bacterium
TTGCCGCCATTTGCAACTTCGAAATCAACTTGCCCTGACTTTCGCAAGAGGTCTACTATTTGGGGGTCTTCAATATGTAGTTTCTTACTGGCAAAAGTGGCATTAGTTGCGGTGATGGTAATTCCATTATTTAACCACCAAAAATCTTCTCCTGGATTAGTCGCCATTAAAGTTTCTCTTATGGCAACATTAACTTCAACTTTGCCTTGATAATCTCTAATATTTGCATCAAAAAAATACTTAATCAATTCTTCGTTTTCAGTCACAATAAAATTATAGTAGTTTTTTAATGGAACAATCGCAATGTAACCTCCATCTTGAGTAGAAATTGGATTGTCAGTCAATAAAATATCTTTAGATTGTAACTGTTCTCTTCTTGATAACTCAATTAGCCTTTGAGCAGTGATAAATTCAAAATTCACTTCTGCTTTATCAAAAAGTCTTATCAGCGTCGTTTTCAAATTTTCAACTTTCCGCTCAACGTTCTGGTGAATTTCTGTTCCCTTTGTAACGTAATAGTAATTAAATTTAAGAATCGGAAATTTAGACGCTAAATGCAAGTATTGTTTCCTAAATATCTCAATGTTTTGTAACAAATCAGCATTGTAAACGGCTTTAAGGCTTTCAATAGATTTTGAAAAATCAAATAAATCCAAGGCACTTGAAATAAATTTTTCAACTGCCGTTTCTCCAAATCCAGTTGTATTTTTCGCTTGTATTATATTGATTTCAATAATTGAATTCCTTTTGCCTTCAATCAAATCAGTATCCTTTTGTACAAGGTCTGAGTTCACAAAAGTGTAAATGGTATCTATCCCGCCATCGCCACCATTATCAACAATACCTTGCTCAATTTCATCATAAGACAATTCTGCGTCTTTTAGAAGTTGCTCAGTGACAAAAAATTCAAAAAAATCATCTGAGTTAGATGTCGGTTCTAGCTCAATTCTTTTTTGTTCAAGTAGAGTGTCTAAAATAATCTGTTGGTTGCTTGACATTTTTTATTATTTAAAGTTAGGGATAACGTTAGGCTTGCTGCCGTGCCGCCGTGCGTTGGGTTTGCGGGCTGGCTGTTCGGCGGCATGGACAGCAAGCCGTTGTTCTATACTTTTATTCGCTAAATTTTGAAACTAAATCTATTAGCGCAACCTTAATCTTTGATTCCCTCAAGTTTTTCTCAGTTGAATCAATCAGATTTTGCATATACTCTTTTTTAAAATTGTGAAAATCACTTGATAATTTAACAACTAAATTATATTCGTCTTTTGGTAATTCTCTTCTTAATAATTTTTCAATTACTATCTCAACATAGTCTTTTGCTAATAATTCGTTCAATTCAGTTTTTGATTCTAAATGACCATATCTTGTTGGTAGCAACCTTAATCCACTCAAAAAACTGAGTTCATTATTGTCGTTTTGATTGAGAAGATATTTATTTTCTGCTGAAAGTAATTTATTCTCCTCTTTTAAATAATTTAATTCAAGTTGAAGAATTTTAAATCTGTTTTGGGCACTACTTAGTTCATTATCCAGTTTTACTAAAAAAAGATTAGCATTATTTTCAGTTGTTTCCTTCTCAAAATTTACGATATAGTTTTCGTTTTTTGTTTTCTTTTTTATTAATTCAACGTATTCTCCCAGCCAACGTAAAATTTCATCATGAGAAATATCTTCATTTTCTTTAGTTTTTATAAGAAGTCCTTCTTCTACTTTAAGAACGTCAAAAATTATTTTTGCTCCTTTTGTTGAAGAAACAAACTCTTCAAAAAAATTCAAATACTGCTGTATTGGAATCTTTAAGTGTTCAGGCATAATTATTTTAAACTGCTTGCTTAGATTAAGAGTTTTTTCTACATTAACAAACAGTTCGCTTAAAATATTTTCAACATTTTGCAAAATATCACTGACACTTATCGTACTATTTTTGAATTCTGGTTTCACAACAATTTCGCAAGACAATGTTCCCACAAAGAGTTTAATGTCTATGTCGACCGAAGCCTTCATTGCTTCGTCATTTAACACAAACAAAAAATCATAAGCGAACCAGCCCCTAAATTCTTTCTTAAAACTACAATTAATAGTAACATCGCATTTTTTTTCTCCCTTTTGATTTGAAATATTGAGTTTCCTGATTTCGATGTAGTTATGATTAGAACTTTTCGGATTTTCTTTTAAAATTTGAACAGTTTCATCACCATATTTAATATAGCCTGATACAGCATAAATCTTCTCTTCCCAATCAATATGTTGATAAAATATTTTATTTTCATTTTTCAAACTCACAACTACATTGCATAGGTCATCAAAAAAACTTGAATTATTCATTACAATATTTAAATCGTCTCCAAATGACGAAGTGTATAGTTCATTTTGGGGTATTTTATCAAGTCTAAAAAAATAAGACTTCCCAACTAGCCTAATTTGTTTTATTCTTTTTTTCGTTTTTAAGTTAATTTGAAATAAGTTGAAATTTATGAATACATATATATAATTTATTACTTTTAGACAAATGCCTATTGGAATGTTTATTATTTCTAAAAGAATTAAACTTATTGTTTTTACTGTTGACATCGTAAGGATTTATTGTTTTTTATTGTATAGAACTCTTGTTACCCGCAACTAACGACTAAGTAAAAACCCGCAATGCGGGTTAAGTGCCGGAGGAGGAGTTAATCCGCATTGCGGGTTTTTACTTAGTCGTTAGTTGCGTTTATTCCCCCCTCCACCACAACGCCCCTGCCCCCATCAAAACAGGGAGCAAGGGCGTTGTTATTTGGTTGAGGCAGAGAATATCATGAAGGTGTTATTTTCTTGCGGCCAAACATAGGCAATCCATCTTTCCCGACCAAACAAATAGCCTCAAAATAGTAGATATGCCGGATAAATGACAAGCCGCGGCTCCTGTCTGTTTGTTGTTTATGCGCTCCCGCGCACGAGGCATCGGGGGCGGAATCACTCCGAGCGGAGCGACTCCACAGGGTTTGCCAGTGCCGCCCGCACACTCTGAAAACTCACCGTCAAAAACGCGATGACTGCGGCGGACAGCCCTGCCACCGCAAACATCCACCACTGAATATCAATGCGATAGGCAAAATCCGAGAGCCAGCGCTGCATGAGAAAATAGGCGACGGGCGAGGCGATAAAAATGGCAAGCACCACGAGTTTCAAAAAATCTTTGGCCAAAAGACCCGTGATGCCCGCCACCGACGCACCCAATACTTTGCGGATGCCGATTTCTTTGGTGCGCTGCTCCGCCATAAAAGCCGCGAGCGCAAACAGACCAAGACAGCCAATGAACAAGGCCAACACCGTGAAAACGCCCAATACCGAACTCGTTTTCGCTTCCGAGCGGTAAAGCCGGGCAAAGGAAGCATCCAAAAAGTCGTACTCAAACGGCGCGCCCGGCACCGCGGATTTCCATAGTGCCGAGGTCTTTTCGATGGCTGATTTTTCGGTACCAGGTTGCAAACGTACGGCCATGTAAGTCCCCCAAGTCCGGTAAGTTTTGGACGATTCGTGGAAAATCGCCGTTGGCTCGATAGTCATTTTCACCGAGGCAATATGAAAATCGCGCATCACGCCCACCACCTGGAACCGCTGATTTTCGTTGCCGGGGTAGCGCATCCATTTGCCGATAGGATTTTCCCAGCCGATGGCCCGCACGGCGGCTTCGTTCAGAATGACAGCGGTCGAATCAATCGAGGATTGGGGCAAAAAATTTCGCCCGGCTAATATTTCGAGGCCAAGCGTCGGCACAAAATCGGCATCGGTCAGGAAAGAACTGATGGGCAGGTTTTGCACCACCGGGCGGTTTTGGTCGCCTTGTTCTGGTTCATAAAAATCGCCGAAGCTGCCCAACGACGGCAGATAGGTCGAGTGGGTGGCGCTGACGGCTTCGGGCATCTGCAACAGTTGCTGCCGAAATGCCTCGCGGGCAGAAGGCTCGGTCAGGTGCCGCACATTGGGGAGCACCAACACGTTTTCGCGCTGCAAGCCCGGCGACTGTTTTTGGGCAAATTCCAATTGCCGATAGACGACGAACGAACTGAGCATCAGCGCGATAGAAATCGAAAACTGAAACACGACCAATCCGCTGCGAATCCCCGCGTGGCCGCCTTTGGCAGAAGCAGATGCTGTTTTGTAAACTTCCGCCGCTTTGAATTTTGACAAATAAAAAGCCGGATAAAGCCCGCCGAGCAGACCCGTCAGCAGCGGCAAAACGGCCACAAAGCCAATGGTTTTGGGAGAAAAAAGGTCGGAGAAACGCAGGTGAAGCCCTGTCAGTTGGTTGAAAAAAGGCAACGCCGCACCCGCAAAAACGCCCGCCAACAACATGGAGACGAGGCTGAAAAGCAGGGCCTCTGTCAAAAACTGGGCGGCCAAAGCGCTGCGTCGTGAGCCAAGCACTTTCCGCACACCAACCTCGCGGGCTCTTTTCATGGAGCGGGCCGTCGAAAGGTTCATAAAATTGACACACGCCAACAGCAGTATCAGGCCGCCGACAATGCCGAACATACGCACTTGCCGCCCGTCGCCGAGCGTGGTCAGCCGCGATATCAGGTTGCCGCTGTCGAGATGCAGGTTTTTTAAAGGCAACAACTTGACGTCGAGGCGGTCGCCCCGTTTGAGTTGTTCTTCGAAATTCTGGCCGATACGCGCATACGCCGCAGGTGCATAAGCACGCACCATCGCTGGGAATTTTGCCTCCAACGCCGCCAAACTTTCGGTGGTGGGCGGCTGGCGAAGCCGTGCCCAAGTATCCACTTGCAACCAAATCCAACTCCACGAAAAACGTTCTACCACTTTAAAATCGGTCATCGGCAGCACGAAATCAAACTGCACCGTCGAGGTGGCGGGCAGGTTTTTGACAATGCCTGTGACCGTGAAAAGGCGGTCGTTCACCAAAAGCGACTGACCGACGGCGGGTTCATTTCCAAAATATTTCTCCGCCATTTTTTCCGTCAGCACAAGGCTACCGGGTTTGTCCAGCACCATGGACGCATCGCCTGCCGCCATCGGGAAATCAAACAATTCCAAAAAGCCAGTGTCGGCAGCCATTGCTGCTGCTTCGTTGAAAATCAACGGCGTATCACCCGAATCGCCGCGCCGAACGACCACGCTGCCCAAGTGAAAAGTGCGCGCCGTCATTTCAATTTCCGGGAAATCTGCCGCCAATCGCGGCCCGACGGGTGGCGGCGTGTTGGTGGTGAGGCCTTCTTGGTCGCCCATTTTCAGGTCAAACGCGACAGCACATATCCGGTCGGCGTGGGGCAAAAACGCATCAAAACTTTTTTCGTGGAAAACAAAAAGCCCGATGAGCCAACTAGCCGCCAGCCCCACCGCGAGTCCACTGATATTGATAAAAGAGAAAAACCCGTTGCGGCGCATACTGCGCAGGGAGATGAGGATGTGGCTTTTAATCATGGACGTGATGCCGACTGTTGGCCGGCGCTGTTTTTTGTAAAAACCTAATTTGTTTGGGTAGTTGCAATTGGCGCTACTTCACTCGTTCCGCAATGACTTTATAGGGTTCGCCAGCGCCGCCCGCACACTCTGAAAACTCACCGTCAAAAACGCGATGCCTATGGCCACTATTCCCGCCAACAAAAACATCCACCATTGAATGTCAATGCGATAGGCAAAATCCGAGAGCCATTTTTTCATAAAATACCAAGCCAGCGGCACCGCAATGACGATAGCCAGCACCACCAATTTCATAAAATCCTTTGCCAACAACCCGGTGATGCCCGTCACGCTCGCACCCAATACTTTGCGGATGCCGATTTCTTTGGTGCGCTGCTCCGTGGTGAACGCCGCCAAGCCGAACAGCCCCAAACAAGACACCAAAATGGACAACAAACCAAAGATGCCGGCAATAGTGCCGATGCGCTGTTCCGCTTCGTACATCCGGGCAAAAGCGTCGTCCATAAATCGGTAACTGAACGGCTGGTCGGGCGAGAGGCCTTTCCAGGTTTTTTCCAAAGCGGCAATCACGGCTTCCGTATCGGCACCTTTGTAGCGGAACGCCGCCAAGCCCCTCGACTTGTCCAATTGGAAGCATAAAGCGCCGATGTTGTCGCGCAAACTTGACCAGTGAAAATCACGGACGACACCGACGACGGTCAACTCGACGAAATCTTCCGGTTTGGGCGCTCCCTGAAAATTGCGGTCGGGCACATAGATTTTCTGACCAATCGGGTCGTCGAAACCGAACTGCCGGGCAGCCGTCTCGTTCAGGATAATCCCCATACTATCGGTGACGCGAGCGGGGTCGAAGCCCCGCCCTTGCACGATTTCCATGCCCAAGGTAGCGAGGTAGTCGCTGTCCACTCGCCAGCGTTGCATCGAGACGACATCCTCCTTGCCGATGGTCGGGCTTTTGGAAAAGGTTTGGTCGCTGCGGCTCGATGCCACCGGCAAAAAACTTGACACGGTCGCGTTTTCGATGGCAGGATGCTGGAGCATTTCCCGCTTGAGCGTGTAGATTTTGTCGCCCAGGGCATAAGCGTCGTTGAGGATGATGACTTGGCTCTTTTCAAAGCCCAATTTTTTATTTTGGATGAAACTCAACTGTTTGAAAACCAACATGGTGGCGATAATGAGCGCTACCGAAATCGTAAACTGAAACACGACCAGCGCACTGCGAAAATTGCCGCCCCGCCCCAGCCCGGCCACTTGGCCTTTCAGCACCCGCAGCGAGTCAAAAGCCGAGAGGAAAAACGCCGGGTAACTCCCCGCCAGCAAGCTGACCACCACGGTGCCGCTTGCCAAAGCCGTCCAGAAAACCGGGCTGCCCCAAGGCATCGCCAAATCGCGCCCGGTCAAATCGCGATACCACGGCATGGCGACTGCCGCTATCAAAACAGCCAACACCACCGCGAATGCGGAAATGAGGAACGACTCGCTCAAAAACTGGCCGATGAGTGACGAACGTTTGCCGCCCAGCACTTTGCGCATCCCCACTTCTTTTGCCCGACCCGACGAGCGGGCGGTGGCGAGATTCATAAAATTGATGCAAGCAATGAGCAGTATAAAACCCGCTATGGCGCTGAATATCCACACATAGCGGATGCTGCCGTTCGGGGCAAGTTCTGCCGTGAGGTCGGAGTGCAGGTGAATATCCGTCAGATTTTGGAGGTAATAGCGGGCGTATTGGCCGGTTTTTTCCACCTCTTCCACCGTCGTGCCCAATACTTGCTGCACCGTGACGGCAACTTTATCGGCAGCCAATTTTTCAAATTTTTTGTTGAACGCACTCAAATCGGTTCCTTTTCGCAACAGGAAATAGGTGACGAAATTGTTGTTGGTCGCCCAAAATGGCGGGTCGTTTTTCACCTCCTCGTTGCCGTTCATGGCGAGCAGCAAATCTGCGCGGAAATGTGAGTTGACCGGCATATCCTCATACACGGCAGTTATTTGCCGACGTTCCTCGTTTTCCAGCACAAGTGTCTGACCTAATGCCATTTGTGGCGAAGAAAAATATTTTTCTGCCCGGCTGCGCGAGATGGCGACCGTTTTTGGTTGAGTCAGGCAACGGCGCGGGTCGCCCTCCAGCACTTTTAGGGGAAAAACTTCGAAAAACGCACTGTCTGCCGTCAGCACATTTTCTTCGCGGATATTCTGCTGCGCATCACCTTCGCGCCGCACCAGATAACTGCCGTATTCCCTGAATCGGCACCAAGCCTGTATTTCGGGCAATTCGGCTGCGGCCTCGGGCGCCATGATGGAGCCGACCACTGCCAACCGGTGGTGTTTGCCGCCAAAATTGATGTCGGCTGCCGGGCGCACGATGCGCTCCGCGTTGGGGTTCCAGCGGTCGTAGCTCAATTCATGCCCCACATAGAGCATGATGAGCAGACAGGCAGCAATGCCCAGCGACAGGCCGAAGATGTTGAGACCAGAGTAGAGCAGGTTTTTGCGGAGGTTGCGGAGGGCGATTTTTAGATAATTTTGCAGCATAATTCAAATAGTGCCGATTGGTGATTTTATATCGGTATTCGTGTCGGCGTCTTAGTTGTTCCCCATACCCTATGCCGAAATGCTTGTCTATTGGTTATCAGATTTTTACAAAGGAAATCCTGATAGCGACGTGTCCATTTTCGGACAATTTTGTGCGGGAGCGGACGGCTGCGCTCGCTTAAAATGTCCCCATCGAAAACCTATTTGACACCTTACTATTCATTCATTCTTTCATCATGCTTCGCTACGACCTCAGCTATTGGGAACAC
>CAYZVM010000256.1:0-8202 GCA_964481485.1 uncultured Saprospiraceae bacterium
AGCCAGCGCAATTGTTCGAGCGATTCGGCGCGTTCGAGCGGGGTGGGGGAGAGGCGGGCGATGCGCAGGAGCGTGTTTTTCCGAAACCCGTAGAGTCCGATGTGTTTGTAAAAAACGTGGTGTGCCAACCAATCGTCAGGTGCCGCGCCGCGCACAAACGGGATGGCGTGGCGGCTGAAATACACCGCGCCGCTGTTGGCGGAAAACACCACTTTCACCACGTTGGGATTGAGCAATATCTCCGGCTGCTCTATTTTTTTGGCCAAAGTCGCTATCGCGAATTTTGAACTGCCCGTCAGCGTATCTGTCAGCAAATCAATCTGTTCCGGCTGCACAAACGGCTCGTCGCCCTGCACGTTCAGGATAAAAGTTGCTTTCGGAAAATGCCGCGCCACCTCTGCACAACGGTCGGTGCCGCTGGGGTGGTCGGCGCGGGTCATGCGCACCTCGCCGCCAAAGGAGCGGATATGCTCAAAAATCCGCTCATCGTCGGTGGCTACCACGGCTGCATTGACCCGTTTGGATAGCAGCACCTGTTCGTACACGCGGCGGATCATCGTTTTTCCGCCGATGTCCACGAGCGGTTTGCCCGGAAAACGGGTGGAAGCATAGCGGGCGGGAATAACGGCAAGCACCATATTGTTGGGTTGTAAATTTGTTGATTGTAGCACACGATGGCCGTGAGATGCAATTTGTAAGCAGCAAGTTGCGTACTTTTGCCTGAAGAAGGAATCAAAAAAACCTGTTTACTATGAGCCGACTACCCCTTTTGGCACTCTGCCTGCTCCTATTGCCCGTCATGTCTGCCGCGCAAAATGGCGAAGCGAAAGAAACCGTTGCGCCACTCCTCACCTCCAAAGACACGCTTTTCCTGACCGTCGCGAATGGCAAAAAACTCGTCCATCATCCCGTGAAGGCCAAACAAACGCTGTATTCCATCGGAAAATATTACAGCCTGAGCCTCGAAGAACTCTACGAGCACAATCCGGGGTTTCGCACCGACCCGACTTTGCAACTTGGCTCGCGGGTCAAAATTCCGGTTCCCAACCTCGCCATCAAACGCTACAAGACAAAAAAATTTGTGGCCTCCAAAAACGTCCCCATTTTCTACAAGGTGCAGGAAGGCGACAATCTCTACCAAATCTGCAAACGCCACTTCGATATGCCGGTGGATTCTGTTGCCAAGCGAAACAACTTGAAAAACAGCAACATACGCCCCGGCCAACTGCTGCTCATCGCTTGGATGGGCACCGAAGGCGTATTGCCCGAATGGCGCCCCGTGCGGCAATACACCCAATCCGATGCCCTGAAAGGAAAATACGAGGAGGCAAAAACGAAGCGCAAAGAAATAGAATCGCAGGGGGTTTGTTTTTGGCAAAAAGACAGCAAAGAAAAAGGCGACCTCTACGCGCTGCACCGCGAAGCAGCCATCGGCACACCGATTTGTGTCATCAATCCGATGGGCGGGCGCGTGGTATATGCAAAAGTCATCGGGCGCATCCCGGAAGGTTACAGACGCAACATCGAGGTCGTGCTGTCGCCAGAAGCAGTGCGTAAAATCGGTGCCCGCGACCCGGAGTTCTTCGTGAAGGTGAAGTTTTTGAAATAAGCACGCGGACAGATTTGTTTCACACAACGACACGGCGACACTACGATTTTGTTTTTCTGAAAGTCAATTCTTTGTGCCGTCGTGTGAAATGGTTGAATGATTTTGCCCTCGTACTTAATTACTTTTGCGGCGGGCTTGTCGCCCTTTTTATTTTTAAAACATTGATTTACAATGCAAAAACTACTTATCGCATTTCTTTTGCTCGCCGTTTTTTTCAGTGCCTGTAAACAAGATTCCAAAAACGCAGATACAAAAACACCCGCGCTGACCGCCAGCCCCGACATGCTCGGCGGCGATTGGATTGCCATGGACTTTTGTGCCCGCGCCAACCAGTACGGTTCCGTGCTCCAGGCCACAGAAAATGCCCATCAGCCCTACTCCTATTCCCTTACTTTCAATCCGGGGATGCCCGATAGCGTCGGGTGCTACAATGGTTTTGAAACTTGGAATGTGCCGGTGAAGTACAACGCGGACACGCTCGAACTCGTGGGCGCCATTCAGGGCCGTTCGGTTTTCCTGATTTATGACTCAAAAGGCAATCAAGACATGACCATGTTCAGTTTCATTGATGGCAACACGCGGTTAGACAAGTTTATCAAATCAAAAGCCGGAGCAAAAGACGGCCCCGCGGCTTTTCATGTGGCGCTCAACCACAACCTGTTCAACGGAATATTTTCTCCGATTGGCAAAGGCACTTCCAACAATGTGACCTTCACGCCCGGCGGCCTCATCCAAGGATTGAAAGAATACGACCGGTACGAAGTGTGCGCGGGCGGCGACTGTTTTGTTGCCAATAATTTGATAGACATCGTGACATTCTCCAAAGGCCAAGCTGAGAACTCCGAAAAAATACTCGGCTTCCGGTACAGCGCCCAAAACGACACGCTCACTTTTTACAACATGGTGAATACCAATCCCAATGAAAAAGGAGCTTTCGCGGTCGGCCCCATCGCCTATAAATTTTCGAGAAAAAGAGCAGAATAAAAGACAATACACGGTACACGGCGGACGGTACACGGCGCGAGACGTTTCAAACCTGCCGCCCGCCGTCCATCGCAAACCGTTCACCGTCAACCCTCCATCATGGCTTCCGCACTAAAAAATCTATCCTCCTACGACGACAGCAGCATCCCATCTGCCGAAGAAATGACCTTTGGCATCGTGGTGGCCGAGTGGAACGCGCACATCACTCACGCCCTTTACGAAGGCTGTTGCGATACACTTTTGAAACACGGCGCAAAACCTGACAACATCCACACCGTGCAGGTGCCGGGGTCGTTCGAGTTGCCCGCCGGGGCGCGTATTTTGTCGGGAAAACACAACCCCGATGCCGTGATTTGCCTCGGCTGTGTCATCAAAGGCGAAACCAACCACAACGAATACATCAACCAAGCCGTCGCAAACGGGCTGGTCAACCTGAGCATTGCCACGGGCAGGCCTTTCATATTTGGAGTGCTCACACCCAACGACGAACAGCAGGCACTCGACCGCGCCGGAGGCAAACACGGCAACAAGGGCGTAGAAGCCGCCGTGACCGCCATCCGCATGGCGGCTTTGAAAAAAGAAGGCAAAGAAGGCCGCAAAAAAATTGGGTTTTTGGAATGACAACCACGACAAAACCCGTCGCCAATTGGGGCAATTACCCCACCATCGCGGAAGCCGAAATCGCCACCCCCAAAAACGTGGCCGACATGCGCGATTACTTGCTTTCGCATGAACGCCTCATCGCACGCGGCAACGGGAAATGTTACGGCGACGCGGCGCTCAGCCCGCACATGATTTCCACCCTTTCTCTCAACCAGATTTTGAACTTCGACCCTGCATCTGGCACCGTCGAATGTGAGGCCGGGGTGCTGCTCGCCGATTTGCTCAAAATCATCCTCCCGGCAGGTTGGTTTTTCCACGTCACGCCCGGCATCAAGTTCATCACCGTCGGCGGCGCGATTGCCAGCGACGTGCACGGCAAGAACCACCCCACGAAAGGCTGCTTTTCCAATTGGCTGATTTCCTTCGACTTGATGATTGCCGATGGCCAAATCCTGACTTGCTCGCGCACGGAGAACACCGAACTTTTTTGGCAAACCTGCGGCGGCATGGGCTGGACGGGCATCGTTCTTTCCGCCAAGTTTCAATTGATGAAAATCGCGTCCGCGCAAATGCGGCAGACTTCCGTGCGGGCAAAAAACCTGGAAGCGTTGTTCCGGGCATTTGAAGAAAACCGCCGTTGGTCGTATGCTGCCGGTTGGCTCGACGGCACGGCCTCGGGCAGCGCGTCGGGGCGGGGCGTGGTGTTTTTGGCGGAACACAACCCCACCCCCGGCCCCTCCCCCACTGGGAGGGGAGTCCCAGCCCCTACCGCGCCGGAAGGCGCTACTCCCCTCCCAGTGGGGGAGGGGCCGGGGGTGGGGTTGAAGGTAAAAAAGCCCCGAAATGTCCCCTTTTTCGCGCCTTCTTGGATTTTGAACCCGCTGTCCATCCGGCTGCACAACGAGATTATTTTTTCAAAAGCAAAACCCGGCGAGCGCCTCGTTGACCTCGACACCTATTTCTACCCGCTTGATAAAGTTCAAAATTGGAACCGGCTCTACGGGCGGCGCGGCTTCATCCAGTACCAGTTTTGCCTGCCGGAGGAAAACAGTTTCGACGGCATCAGGCAAATCATGGAAACCATCCGCCGCAGCCCCGAAACACCGTTCCTGACTGTACTCAAACGCCACGGCGAACGCCCGCCGGAAGCCGTGCATTCGTTCCCGATTCGGGGCTACTCCCTGGCGCTCGATTTTCCGCGTACGAAGACGATTTTTGATTTGGTGGAAAAATTGGACGACCTCGTGTGGGGTTTCGGCGGGAAAATTTATTTGACAAAAGATGCCTGTTCCGCTGCCCGCATGGGACGGGTCAATCCTGCGACATTTGGGCACGAGAAGTTTTTTTCGCTGCTGAAAGGACGGCTGACGCAAGAGGCTACCCCATAGGCATTCCGCCAAATTTTTGTGCCAAACGATGTCACGCAAAGACGCAAAGCCCGCAAAGAATACTCTACGCTTGGCGAACTTTGCGTCTTTGCGTGACACATTGTTTAGTGGGTGCAAAAGGTGCTTATGCGATACCTCTATATTTCAAGGCGCAAAAACCAACTTGCCTACCCGATTTTTCTCATTCCCGATTTTGTAGAAATACACACCTTTTTCCGGGAAAATATCCGCCGGAAGGAACAATGGCTGCTCCGTTTCCACTCTTGAAAGTTGTTTTAGGAAAACAATTTTTCCCTGTGCGTCAAAGATTTGGATAGTCGTGGGTGCAGTGACGGGGTAACTTGAAGTCACCGCCTCACTCGGTATGTTCAACCAAACTCCATTGCGTCCAAACGGATTGGGCCACGCCCGAACGGCGATGTTCGGAGTGGGTTGTTCATTGCCCATTTTCAACACAGGTTTCCATGTTGTGCCGTCCGGCTGGAACGCCAGCGCCGGGGTCGGCCATTCGGAGAGGCGGATGTTTTCGGCCAATTTGCCCGCCGTTTTTGCACGGAAAATGACTCTAAAGAGGGGCTGTTGTTTTAACTTGTCAGGCGAATTAAAATCGTCAGACAAGACGGCCGAAGGATTTTCAAAACTGATTGTCAACAAACCGTCGGCGCTGCGGTGGGTGCCAAAATTGCCCGCCGAAAGGCCGGGCAGGAGCGGCTCTATTTTTTCAAAAATTAATTTTTCCGCATCAAACTGGAGGGTGAACTGCGCCCCCGCTGTATTTGTCATTTCACCAGAAAAAACAGCCGCCATGTTTTCATTTTTCTCAAAATCAATGTTTTGCAAAAAAAGCGGCCATTCGCCCGCAGTGCGCTCCTCGGTCTGGGAGTTCAAAGAGGGTGTGACAGAATTATTCACGTCGCCGACTTTGACAGCCGTGAAATCGAGGCCGTTGAGGGGCAGGGTTTGCAACTGCGCGGTGAGCGTTTCTGGGAAAGGAGTCAGGAACGGATTGGCCGGATTGGGGAATTGGAAGTCCGTCGGCACAAATCGCCAAGAGGTGTTTCCCGTGAACGCCGTGTCAATGCCGAGGATGATTCTTCGGATGGTCACGATGTCGAAAGTTGTCACCGAGTTACTTTTGTTGGCATCGGCGGCGATGAGTTTGTAAGGCGAGTTGAGGGCTTCGAGGTTGAGTATGTGTTTGGAAATCAACACTAAATCCCAAGTGCTGACTCCGTTGAGCGGGGCATCGTTGCGGTAAGGAGTGAGGGTATAGGGTTGGCAGCCGGGCAGCCCATTGACAGCATAGGTGCCATTTGCACCGGTCGTTTGGCCGCCGAGCGAGACGTTGGCGACGCCTGTGCTGGTTTCTGTCGCTACTTGCCCGCCTACGCTGACGGTCACGGGATTCTGCTGCACAAATACCGAATCGAACGGCATGGTCCAGATGCCGCGCGCATAGGTGGCGGCCACGAGTTCTTTGCGCACGGGGTTTTGTTCCAAATCAAAAACGGGGATGAAGGGCATATTTCCGCCCAAACGCGCCCATGAACTGCCGCTGCTGGTGCTGAAATAAACTCCTGCATCGGTGGCGGCAAACAGCACGGAATCGGCGTGGCCGGGCAACACGAGCAGGTCATTCACGGGTATGGGGGGCAAGTTGCTGGAAATGTCCGTCCAAGTTTGGCCATTGTTGTCGGAGCGGTGGATGTGCGGGATGTACTCGTTGTCGCGGTAGCCGGAATGGGTGGTGAAAATGCGGTTGGTAAAAGAGGGCGAACAATGCACAGATGTGACATAACGGTCAGGCAATCCAGCAGTTATGTTCACCCAGCCGCCCGTCGGGTCGCGCCGCCAGACGTTGCCGTCGGAGGTGCCAGCCACCAATTTGTCGGGCAAAATGGGCGATTCGTTCAGGCAAGAAATATTATGAAAACGCGGCGCGTAGATGATGCCGTCGGTCAAATCGTCAGAAATGGCTGACCATGTGGTGCCGTTGGAAGAGATATAGACGCGGTAGGTGGCGGCGAACAATTTTTCGGGATGGTGGGGGCTCAGGAAAAAGGGAGCATCCCAATTGCAGCGGTCGTCGGTACCGAAGCAAGTTTGGCCGAATTGCCAACTGGTGCCGCCGTCGGTGGTTTTGTGGATGGTGCCGTTTTGGACTTCCACCCAAAAAATGTTGGGGTCGGTGGGGTGAAATGCGGAGCGAAATCCATCGGCGGGATACACGGAGGTCCAGTTGTTGATGTCCGCGCCGTTGCCTTTTTGGATGCCGTTGTCCTGTGCACCGGCGTAGTAGGTATTGGGGAAATGGAGGTTGAAATTGGTGCGATAGAATTGTGTGGTGGGCAGGTTTTTGCATTTTGTCCAAAACTGTTGGCCGGGGTCGTTGCGGTACACGCCGCCGTCGTTGGCCCAATATCGCCGCCCTGAGGGTGTAAACGCGAGGTCGTGGCTGTCGGCGTGGCCGCCGGATGCGGTCAGCCAAGTGTTGCTGCCGGCGGCTTTTCGCCACATGATGATGGCGTGGAAATATATCTCCTCGTCGTTGGTGGGGCTGAGTTTGATTTTTCCGAAATACCAGCCAAAATTGGCGCATTTGTTTTCTAAAGCGTCAATATTCACGGATGTCCAAGTGTCGCCGCCGTCCACCGTTTTGAAAAGGCCGCCGGGGGTGGCGAGCGAATCAATATAGACGACGTAGAGTTTGTCGGGATTCTGTTCGGACATGGCGAGGCCGGTGCGCCCCATCACGCCGGTGGGCAGGCCGCCGCCAAGTTGTGTCCAGGTTTGGCCGCCGTTGGTGGTTTTATAGACGCGGGCGTGCGTGCCGTGCAGCACAGATTCTTGGTTGTTGCGGATGCGGTCCCAGAAAGATGCGTACAAAATCTGCGGATTGGCGGGGTTGATGATGAGGTCGCTCGCGCCGGCCTGATTGCTGACGAAAAGGCTCTGTGTCCAAGTTTGGCCGCCGTCGGTGCTTTTGTAGATGCCGCGCTCGTTGTCGCGCAGGTAGGGATTGCCCATGGTGGCGACGTAAAGGATTTGCGGGTTGGTGGGGTCTATTTGGATTTTGGAAATAATGCCTTGTTGCGCCAAACCGAGGTGCTGCCATGTTTCGCCCGCGTCGGTGCTTTTGAAAATGCCGTCGCCGTTGAACACCGTGGAGGGCATATTGGGGTCGCCCGTACCCGCATACACGATGTTTGGGTCGGCGGGATGAAACACGATATCGCCGATGGAGAGTTCGGGGGCGTTGTCAAAAACCGGGTGCCAGTTCACGCCGCCGTCAGTCGTTTTGAAAATGCCGCCCGCGGAAAAACCGGCCAGTACGGTGTCCTCGTCGTCGGGTTTGACGGCCAAAGTATTGACGCGGCCTGCCACATTGGCGGGCCCTTGGAGAGTCCAATTCACGGAATTTCCGCTACAACCCGCCGCGCCGCGCTCGTTCGCGGCAACCGACTGGCGAGCCGTTTCGACGGCTTTTCGCCAGCCTTTCCAGTCGAAATCGCGGTCGGGGAAAGAGCGTTGGAACGCAAACAGGTCGTAGGGCTCGGCCTTTTCGGCGAGTTTGTCGCCGGTGGGCGTGTTGTTTTTTGCGCAGGAAAAGATGGTCAG
>CAYZVM010000257.1:0-2182 GCA_964481485.1 uncultured Saprospiraceae bacterium
CCTATTTGGTACGCAAATTGGACACAACCTAACTAACCAATTCAACTATGTGTTTCAACTCCTAAATTCACGCCTCGAAAACGAGCAATTTTGAATGACAAAAACCCTCCTCGTCATCGGCGGCGCTACGGCCACGGGCAAAACGGCGCTGTCCATCCGACTCGCGCAATATTTCGGCACGGAGATTCTCTCTGCCGACAGCCGTCAGTTTTACCGCGAAATGAGCATCGGCACGGCCAAACCTTCGCCCGCCGAGCTGGCCGCCGCACCACATCATTTTGTTGATTCACTGAGTGTTGCAGACAATTTCAGCGTCGGCGATTTTGAGCGCGAAGCCCTCCTTGTTTTAGAGAAAATTTTTTCTGAAAAAAACGTGGCGGTGCTGTCCGGCGGTTCCGGGCTGTACATCCGGGCGGTGTGCGAGGGGCTGGATGCATTTCCCGAAATTTCTGTCGAAACAAAAAAGCAGGTCGAGGCGGGCGAACAAAAAGGGGACCTCGGTTGGCTGCAACAAGAATTGGCGCGACTCGACCCGGCGTATTTCTCGGTCGTTGACCAACAAAACCCCGCACGCCTCCGCCGCGCTCTGGAAGTTTGCCTCGAGACCGGGCAGCCCTATTCTCTTTTTTTGCAGCGCGAGAAAAAAGCGCGCCCTTTTCAACCTGTCTATATTTTGCTCGATGTGCCGCGCCTGGAACTCTACGCCCGCATCGAAGCGCGGGTGGACGCGATGATTGCCGCCGGGCTGGAGGAAGAAGCCCGAAGCCTGTTGCCCTGGCGCGACCGCCCTGCTCTGCGCACGGTGGGCTATGAGGAGTGGTTCGATTTTTTTGATGGAAAAATCAGCCGCGCCGAGGCGATTGAAAAAATCAAACAGCATACGCGCAACTATGCCAAACGGCAAGCAACGTGGTTCAGAAAACACGGCGAATGGACGGTGTTCCAGCCGGGCGACTGGGCAGGGGTTTTGGATTTTATTGCGAAAAAAGGGTTATCATAAACAGGTTTAGATAGTTTAGAGAGGTTTAGAAAGTTTAGAAAAAAATTTGACCCTGAAAATCAAGGTTTTGAATTTCAAATCTAAACCATCTAAACCCTTCTAAACTGAGTTTGTGGGTCTCTCGCAGCGGCCCTACTTTTTCCCTTTTTTCCCACTGCTTTTCACTGGCGGCGCAGCCGGAGCAGTTCGTGCGGGGCGCTCAGCCTTTGCAGGTTTTACGATGTCGGCCAGACGATTCGGATCATCCAATGCATGGCGGCGATACCAGAAAAACAGGCCGCCAAAAAACAGCAGCAACGCCAGCACGGACGCAGCCATCGAAATCGTTTCGCCGAGGTAGAAAGAGCGCGGCTCAAAGCGCATTTCCAATTTTTGGTTTTGACCAGCAGGCAAACGCATGGCGCGGATAAGGTAGTCTGCTTTGATGAAATCGGGCGCAGGCTGGCCGTTCAGGTAGCATTTCCAGCCTTTAGCGGGCGGGTACCACATTTCGGAAAAAAGAGCCAATTGTTCCGTCGAAGCCGAATATTCGTACTCCATTTTGTCGGGGTGGTAAGCCGTGAGGCGGATAGAAGCATTGCTGTCCGGTTGGATAGTCAGGCCGTCTAGCGCGGATGCAAACGACTGTTGCACCACCGCGCTGTCGCGGAAGTTGAGCCTCGCCAGCGCGTCCAATTCTTCGTCGCCGTTGGGTGCGATTTTCCAGCCTTTCACAAACCATGCATTGCCGAGCGCGGCGGTATTTGGCACCACCTCGCCGGTCGGTTTTATCAAATATTTTACGTTGAAAAGACCCGCCATTTGCAAAATACCGGGAATGAATCTTTCATTTTCGGGATATACATCGCCGAAGTATTTTTCCACAACATCCTGATAACGTTGAAGTTTAGCTGCGTGATAGCCGCTCAGGCTTTTGTGGAAATAGGAGGTCGTCCAGTTGCCTGTCATTTTTCCCCGCGCATAGTCGAGCACCCGGTAGTGCAGGTCTTTGTCTTGTTTGATTTGTTGGTCAATAATATCCTCTGTTGGTGGCGCGAGTGCTTGGCGTTTGTTTTCGTAGTCGCTGAAATCGAGGGTGCGGTTGCACACCATCCAATGGTCGGTGAGGGCAAGCAGCGAAATCGCGATGACCGTCAAATTTGCTTTTATGCTGCCTTTCAGGTAGAGCCAAATCAGCGCAGC
>CAYZVM010000257.1:2282-3508 GCA_964481485.1 uncultured Saprospiraceae bacterium
GCCATCGTGACGGCGCGGAACTTGTTGAACATGGGAAAATAGTCGTACAAAAGGTGGTTCAGGAAAAAGTTTTTGCCCCAAGCCAGCGACACCATGAACAGCCCGCCCGAGAGCAACCACCATTTGACGCTGCCCGGCATCAAGAACGCCCCCAAAACGAACAGGAAGCAAACAATGGCGCCGAAATAAATCGAGGTGCCGACAAAAGGTTGGTCGCCCCAGTAAAAGGTGGACGCTATTTGCCGACCCACATCTTTCTTTTCCGCCGCCGACCTGCCGCGCCCTATCATTTCGAAAAACTTTCCTTTTTCGATAGTCTCCGCCGCGCCGCCGCCCGCATAGTGCGGCACGAGCAGCGTCAGGCTTTCGCCCACCCCATAACTCCAACCAAAAAGGTAATCTTTGTTCAAGCCGTCGCCTCTTTTGGCATCTTTGCTGAGTTCCGATTTGCCGCGAATCGTCTCCTTGCTGTACTCGAAAGTCGGCCAAAGTCGCGAGGTATTGCAAGCAAAACCGATGGCAATAGCCAAACCCGTGACCCCCAAGGCTTTGCCCCACGACACAAAAGCCTTATGCCGGAGAGCATCCACAAATTGTGCGATAAAATAAATGCCAATGAGCAGCAGCGTGTAATAGGTGATTTGGACGTGGTTGGCGTACAACTGCATGGAAGCAAAGAGCGCCACCAACCCGCCGCCGAGCAGGAGCCGCCCGTTGAAAGCCAGCACCACCCCGGCAAAAAAGCCCGGCGCGAGCGCAATGGCCGCCATTTTGGTGGAGTGCCCGGCTTCTATGAGATCCACATTATAGGAAGTGATGCCGAAGGCCAATGCCCCAAAAATCGCCACCCGCCAATCGGATTTCAGCACACTCAGCAGCAAATACATACAAAACATCGCCACAAACACCTGCGCCCATGCAGCCGTGTAGTCCGTCCAGAGAAACAGCGTTTTATAGACCGGCTTGGTCAGGTTGCCCTGCACAGACGAATAAATCTGATAGGCGGGCATCCCGCCGAAAGGGCTGTTTGTCCACAGCGGCGCTTTGCCTTCTTTTTCAAGATATTGGCGGGTTTCGGTCTGCATCGCGCGTGCCTTGTCGTTGTCGGGCTGAGGCAGCACTTTCCCGCTGAAAGCATTGGGTGCGAAATAGACCGCCGACACGAGCATCAGCGCGGCTACGGCGATAAGATGGGGGAGGAATTTTTTAAAATCCATGTGCGAAGA
>CAYZVM010000257.1:3608-8153 GCA_964481485.1 uncultured Saprospiraceae bacterium
TTGTCTTTGGCCGCGAAGGTAGAGAAATGTTCATTTCCCCAATATCAGTTCAAATGCAGCATCAATTGGCGCAGCACCTCCGAAGGTATTTCATGCCCGCCGTCGAAAGATTGTTCTTCAAAATCCACCCCGTTTTTGTCTTCGATCTCTTGCAAAACAGAAAGGCGGTCGGGTGTCAGGAACGGGTCGCTGGTGCCGTAGAGCAGGTACAAATTTTTGTCTCTCAAATAATTATGGTGTTCGGCGTAGTTCAAATCCTCTGGCGGCAGCCCAGCCCACAATACGAGGTCGTGGAAATGCGGGTGGCTGCGGAGCATCCAGCGGCACACCGTCGCCGTGCCTTGCGAAAAGCCGAGCAGCACGATGCGCACGTCGTAAGAAAGTTGTTCGATGTACTGGCCGTACAGCGTTTGGAGATAGTAGGCATAGTCCGCGATTTCATCCTCGCGGTGGTGTCGAGTCATCCAATTGGCACCCACCGGGCCGTCGAAACCCTTTTTGTAAAAACGGTTCAGCCCTTCCGGCGCAATCACGAGGGTGTGGCCGTTATCGAGCAATTTGAAGTTTTCCAAAAACTCGGACGCCAATTGGGCATAGCCGTGGCAGACTATCCACAATTGGCGAATGTGCGGCCCCGGGCTGCCAAGCAGGCAATACCGGGCGGTTTTGGTGACGGTGAGTTTGTGATATTCCATGCGGGAAAGCCGTTTTGCGAGACGACGCGCAAGGTAGAGAAATCGGCGGCTTTGGGCATAATGTGATTTTCCGCGCACACGCCAAATATGATTTTTGCTACTTTTGCTAACCTGCTCGGCAGTTTTTTTAATCCATCCCCCAGCGATGATTTCTTCATTTTAAAAACCAGACACATCCTTCTATGCTTCGCTTTTACTCCGTCTTCGCATTCCTTTTTTTCTTTTCCATTCAAAAAAATGCCGCCTGCGGCTACAGTTTTGTGGGCGACTGCTCCACCAGCATTTCATTGAGCATCAACGGCACGGTGGATAGTTTTGCTGTCGCTCCCTGCCCCGGCGTGTTGAAATTCGACGGTTTTGTGCTCGGCAATTTGCAGTCGCTGTCCCTCGTCCGCGCCAAAGCCGCCACTTGGGAAAGTTGTCAGAATAACGTGTCGAGCGTAGAACTTTGGTATCGGGTGCATGAACAAGGTGTGCCCGGCGGCACCTGGCAAAACCTTGATTTGCAAGAAGATTACAACACATTGGTGGGCCCGTACACTACGCGCTACCGCAGTAAAAACACCAATGCCAGCCTCACGGACGGCCTCACGGTGGGCAAAATTTATGTCCTCGAAATCTATTTTCGGGCAGAAATAGACACCATCGGCGACGATTTTGTCCCCGAAACAACTTTGCTGCAAAACAACACCGGGCAAAATTTCCACCTGACTTTCCAATATGGCGGGCCGAGTGCGCCGCCTTTTCTGGTCGCCACCACCAAAATCATCAACGTAAAATGTCACGGCGACAGCACCGGCGTAGCGGGCGTGAGCGTCTATGGCGACCAGTCTGGCCTTTTTTACGAATGGTCCACGGGCGGTAACAACTTCTGGATTCTCAGCCAAATACCTGCCGGAACGTACTCGGTCACGGTGACGGGTGTGGGCGGCTACGCGGCGAGCGATACGATTGACATCGCACAGCCTGCCGCGCCTTTGAGCGCACAACTCACGGTGGCCGGACTTGGCTGCAACGGCTCGCCGGGAGAAGCGACCGCCACTCCAACCGGCGGTACCGCGCCATATTTTTATGGCTGGAGCAACGGCGAGCAAACTGCCACTGCGATTTTTGCCGACAGCGGCAGTATCGCGCTGACCGTGACGGACGCAAATGGGTGCAGTATTCTTTTTTCAACTGAAATCCTGGCGCAACCCGTCGTGACGGTTAATGCCGAAGCAGAAATTTGCGCTGGAGCAACATATTCGCTGGGCGGGCTTGAATTTGTGGCATCCGGTTTTTACGAAATCAACTTGCCGGGCGCGAATGGGCATTGCGACACCCTGATTCAATTGGACTTGGATGTTTTGCCCCTGCCCGTGGTGGAATTGGAACTTGAGACTGTGGCACCTTTTGCTTGCTCGGCATCCGACCCTACACACTTCATTTTCACAGCTTTGACCAATGTCGAAAACCCCGTCTTTGAGTGGATTTTTGGAGGGCAAGTTATTTCAAGTGCCGACACTTGTTATTTGGTTTTGCTGGGTTCGGATACGGGGTTGGCCACCATTCCCGTCCTCACGGTGACAGATCAGTTCGGATGTTCTGCCCAAACAGGAGGCACCAGTGTCATTATCAGCGAGCCTGATCAGATGCTCATCATACCGACTTGGACGAACCCCACTGGCAATCTCGAAAACGGCACCATTGACTTGAGCATTTCGGGAGGCACCCCGGCTTATTCGGTTTTGTGGGATAATGGTTTCACCACCCCGTCGCTCACGAACCTTGGGCCGGGGGCTTATTGCGCCACAGTGACGGATGCGCGGGGATGCACGGACACCCTTTGCGTCACATTGTCCACGAGTGTTGCTGTCGAGGAAATAATGGAGCGTTCGCTCAAAATTGCCCCCAACCCTGCCGCCGCCGGCCAATGGGCAACTGCGGTTTTTCCCGAAAGATTTGCCGACCAGGAAATAATCATGGAAATACTCGATTTGCATGGTCGGACGTTAATGCGGCAAATGGTGCAACTTGAGCATAGCGCGGCTCGGTTGTTATTGCCCGAAAATGTGGTCGCAGGGACAGTAATCATCCGCTCCATCGGAGGGAATGGCTTGAACGCAATTGGCAGGTTGACAGTGCGTTAGAAATTTTAAAGCACGAACCGGCATTGAAATATTTTGCTGTTCGAGGTTTTCACTACTTTTGCAGGAATTTCTAAACAAAACTTTTACTATCACTCTCAAAAATGTTCGAATTATGAGCAAGAAACTGTTTCTCCTCCCGGCCCTCCTGTTGGGCGCATTTCTGATGTTCACCCCCGCCTGTGGCGATTCCGATGCTTGCAAAGACGTTGACTGCGGCGCCAACGGCGCTTGCTTCGATGGCGACTGTGTGTGCGACGACGGCTACGAAATCGGCACCAGCGGCTTGTGCGATACTGAGTGGAGTGCCAAATTTATCGGTTCTTACACTGGCACAGACGGTTGCGGTGGTGCTTTGACTCAACCTGCTAACATCACTCGCATCAGCGAATCGAAAATCCGCATCACAAACTTTGGCGGCTTTGCGTCCTATGTTGATGCTGATGTTGAAGGCACTGATATTACTATCACCAACTACACCGACCCGGCCAACCGCAAATTCACAGGCAGCGGCGAAATTAACGGCAACACCATCATCATCACTTACACGGTGACCTACGACGACAACACGACGGAAACTTGCACAATGACAATTACGAAGTAATTGTATTTGTTGCAGTAAAGTAAAAAGGCCGGCGGGATGTATCCCACCGGCCTTTCTATTTTTATTAAGGCAGTTTGTTTATTTGCCGCCGCCGCCAGCAGCACCGGGGCGTTTCTTTTGTTGTTGCACGTCGCCGGGCTTAGCAGCACCGCCGCGCTCTTTTTGCTGCTCAGGCGTTTGTGTGCCGCCAGCAGAGCCTGGGCGCTCTTTTTGAGGGTCAGTCGGCTTTACAGGAGACGGGTCGCCTTTGCTGCCGCTGCCACTGGGTTTCGGCTTCACAGGCTTCTTGCCAGGTTTAGCCGCAGCTTCGGCAGCGCGCTGTGCCACGATTTCGTCGAAGCGGCGCTGTGCCTCCATGTTTACCTTGTCGGTACATTCTTGTTCTTTGGCCATACGCAGTTCGTCCAATTTCATGGTAATCGTCTGCGCGATTTCGGCTTTCTGTTGTTCCAGCGTCTTGCCGTCAAAAGCCGTGAGGGTGAAAAAACCGGCGACCAAAACCGATGCGCCGAGGATGAGCAGTTTTTTATTCATTGTGCTGAAATTTTTTCTGTGAAGGTTTGAGAGTGAATAGTGCGCGACAAATCAAGGATGATTATCACTGCACTTGTTGGGCGGCAGCAGCCTCTTGGTCGAGTTGGTTGACACGCTCTTGGACGCGGGTTTCAAACTCGGCATCGCATTTGGCGTTCATTTCGCTTTCGACAGCGGCGCGGCCAGCCTCTACGCCTTTCATTACTTCGGCGTCAAACTGCTCTTGCGTGAGCAATTTTTCTCCGCAAGAAGCCATGGAAAGCGTCAGCGCGGCTCCGGCGAGAATTCCCAATACAGTTTTTTTCATGTTAAGAATCGTTTTGTTAGTTAAAAAAATGATGCGCAAAAATAGGATAGATGGGCGGAAAGGCGGCACGAAAAAAGGTCAATTTTTGAAATCGAAATCCGCAAATTAAATTTTCGGCGGCTCCCAACATTTCCAATCTTTTCCTGCGCGAAATAACGGCAATTTCGCCCTATCATTGTTTCGGCAAAACCGTCGTGGCCCTAAACCGCTGAATGATGCTCCGCAACTTTATTTTTACACAAAACTTGGGCACAACTTTCCGAAAAATGTCAACTTTGA
>CAYZVM010000258.1:0-8119 GCA_964481485.1 uncultured Saprospiraceae bacterium
ACTATCATCGTGAGGCCGTCGCGGGTGAGGATGGTGGACGTGCGCAGGTTGATTTCCACCACTTTGCCTACCGTGCCATCCACTTGTATCACATCGCCGACTTCGATGGTGCCTTCAAACAGCAGAAAAACGCCCGACGCAATGTCGCGGAAAATCTGCTGCAACCCCAAACCGATACCGACCAAAAAGGCCGCCGAGCCCGCCAGCAATACCGAAATATCCAGCCCCATCACGCGAAATATCCCCATCGCGCCCAAGGTCCAGGCGATGTATTGGATAATCAGGAACAGCGAATGTCGCCGCCCACGGTCGCCCATCATGCTTTTCAATCCCTGGTATATCACCCGCTTGGCTATCCGCAGCACCATCCACACGGTCAACCACAGCAGCACCACGCCGAGCAGCATCGAGACGTTGAAGGTATAGTCGCCGATGCGGAAGAGTTGGTATTCTAAAAATGCGCGGAGGTTCATAGCGTCATTGAAGTCATTTTGCCCGCCACCATTAAATATTCGACGGAAAAATCATTTTTTTTCGCGAACCGTCTGCTGTGTCGCGCATCGCATTTACCGCACTATCAACTTTTCGCGCTCCGGCCCCGTGGAAATCATTTTCACCGGCACGCCCAGATATTGCTCCAAATCCTCCAAATAGGCGCGGGCTTCGGCGGGCAAACTGTCAAAAGTTTTGGCCGAATCCAGTGAAATATTCCAGCCTTTGTATGTTTTGAAAATTGGCGCTACATCTATGTGGCAAAGGTCGAAAGGAAGTTGGTCGGTTTCTTTGCCGCCGTAGAAGTACTGCGTGGCGGCTTTTATTTCATGGAAAATATTGAGCACATCTATTTTGGTCATGCAGAGTTCGGTCACGCCATTGAGCAAAATGGTGTAGCGGAGTTGCGGCAAATCAATCCAGCCGCAGCGGCGGGCGCGCCCTGTGGTAGCGCCAAATTCTTGGCCCTCGCTCCGCAGTTTTTCCCCGATTTCATTGTCTTGCTCGGTCGGGAATGGCCCGCCGCCGACGCGGGTGCAATATGCTTTTGTGATGCCAATGACCCGCCCGACGCGTTGGGGCGCCACGCCCAATCCGGTGCAAACCCCTGCCGTAATGGTGTTCGAGGAAGTGACAAAAGGGTAGGTGCCAAAATCAATGTCGAGCATGGAGCCTTGCGCTCCCTCGGCGAGGATTTTTTTGCCCGCAGCCAACGCATCGTTGATATAATATTCGCCGTCCACCAAAGGCAAACTGCGCAAGGTGTCGAGGCTTTCGAACCAATTTTTTTCCTCCCCGGCCAAATCGAATGAAATTTCGGGGTAAATTTTCAGGAGTTCTAAATGCTTGACTTTCAGTGCCTCGTATTGTTCCCGGAAGGATGGCAACTCTATATCGCCGACGCGGAGGCCGTTGCGCCCGGTTTTGTCCATGTAAGTTGGGCCGATGCCTTTGAGCGTAGAGCCAATTTTGGATTTTCCCTTGTGCGCCTCGCTCGCCGCGTCGAGCCAGCGGTGGGTGGGCAGGATGAGGTGCGCTTTCCGGGAGATGAGCAGGCGGCTGTGGAACTTCACGTTGCTTTGCTCCAACGAGCGCAGTTCGCGTTGGAACACCACCGGGTCGAGCACCACGCCGTTGCCGATGAGGTTGATGAGATTTTCGCGGAAAATGCCCGATGGCACCGTGTGCAGCACATATTTGTTGCCACCAAATTTGAGTGTGTGACCGGCATTGGGGCCGCCCTGAAAACGCGCCACGATGTCGTAGCCTTCGGCGAGGTAATCCACGATTTTGCCTTTTCCTTCGTCGCCCCACTGGAGGCCAAGTATCACGTCTATTTTTTGCATTTTATATGGTTGGTAGGTTTTACGTTTTTAAGGGCGCAAAGTTTCAAGAATTAGCAATCATACAACTTTTTATTTTTCCCCGAATTGACAGCCTTCACCGACCACGGCTTACGGTCTATTGTTCCTGGCCACTGCTCACTGAACCTCCTCTCTTCCCAAATACCCGCCTTTTGCCTGCCAAAGCGGGTCGTTGTTTTGCAGCCGTTGGCGGATGGCCGCGCCGTAGTCCAGCCGATCGTACTGCTCTGCCCGGGCGCGTACTTGTCCGCCAAAATCGTAATTTTTCAAAGAAGGAAATTGTGCGCCGAGCGTCGGCGGCACATCGGGCAGCCGATAAGTGGCAATGCCGTTTGCGGGCGTGGTGTACACCTCCCATTTGATGTTCGGAGTACCCGCCCGAGTCCGCGCAAAAGCCAGCACATCGAACTGGCCGATACATTGTGTGGCGACTAAACGGTTGTCAGCCAATACAGTAGGCAACAAATCAAATGCCGGGACGGGTAGGGTGGTGGGCAAATTTTCGTAAAAAGAATCACCGAAATAGGAATAGCCGCCCACAGAAATGTCTTCACCGCTCAGCTGCAAACGGAAACCGTTGTAGGGTTTTGGGCCGGGGTCTGCGTCGTTGAAAATGGGTTGGAAAATATCCAACTCACCAAAAACTGGCACCGCTCCGCCCGGTGCGCGGAGCAAATCGCCCAGCGCGAGGAATTTCAGCGCAGCCGTATCCAACACGCCGTCCACTTTGTATTGCCAAGCCGCCGAAAACGGCAGTGTGAGGTGAACAGGCGCGGCCATAATGGGGAGCAATAGGCCCGCGTCGAGCGTCACGTTGAGTATTGAGCCGTTTACGTTTTCAAAAATGATGAATCGCCACATTGGCTCGCCGTTTACTTTGACGCGCAGCCACAATTTGCCCGTGTGCAGCACCCGGTACAGGCCGTTGAAATTGTTGGATTCCTGTGGGCGCACGAAGGTGAGGGCATCGGGCACAATGATGGTGTCTACCGAGGTGACCCCTGTGAAGGTCACGTTCAAATCGGTGGATTGTTGATAAATCAGATCGCGGAGATTGATGGTTTCGCCGCTCGCAAGGTTCGTGTAGGTCGTCAGGTTGATGAGCGTATCCTTCACCCCAGAGCCGGGCGCGTCTATGGTCACTATTTTTACCACCGTGCAGTCGTAGCGGTCGCCGGTTTGGGCATCGGTCAGTTCCACTTGGGCAGTGTCGCTGCCATGCAATTCTCTGTAAGCCAACATTTTGCCATCTTCATCAGACAAAAAAACAGCGAACCGGGCGGCCAGCGGGCTCAACTCGTTGTTCAGCGTAATCTTGAAAGCCGGGTCAATCGGGCCGGGCGGTGCCGGGTCTTTTTTACAAGAAAAAAGGACGAGCGCTGTGAGCAGCGGTAGCAATGCGAATTTTTTGTACATGGAAAAACCGGTTTGGATAGATTAGCAGAAAAAAGGTTGGGCGGGATTGGTGAAAAGTTGATGAGGCTTGGCAAGATAAACGCTGCAAAGGTAGCAGCCGGTGAAAATTTCGCCCACACTTTAATGTAATGCAGGATATTCGCCCCTGTTAAATGACGAAAATGACAACATGAAATCCATAGCAGTTTTTTGCGGCGCCAACAAAGGCAGCCAACCGTGGTTTGCCGAAGCTGCCACCGAATTGGGCAAGGCTCTCGCCGAACGCGACATCCGCGTCGTTTTTGGCGGCGGCAGCGTCGGGTTGATGGGCGTTTTGGCCGACGCGGTGTTGGCGCACGGCGGCCCGATCACGGGCATCATCACGCACCAGTTGCACGGCCTCGAACTCGGACATCCGGGAGTAAAAGACATGATTCACGTGGAAACCATGTCGGAGCGGCGCGTCCTTTTGCTCGAAGGCACCGATGGCGTCATCACCCTGCCGGGCGGATACGGCTCCATGGATGAGCACTTCGAAGCGCTCACATTGGCGCAACTCCGCCAGTACCGCAAGCCTATTGGGCTGCTCAATGTGCGCGGCTATTACGACCCTTTGCTCCGTATGTTGGACAACATGGTGGAGTCCGGTTTCCTGAAAGCCGACAACCGCCACCTTTGCCTCGACGCACCCAGCGTGGACGAATTGCTGGAAAAAATGACCGTATACGAGTACAAAGCGCTCGAAAAATGGCATTGAGGAACGGTGCTGAAATTAAGGTGGGGGTTAAAGTTCTTTTAAATGTACCGCCGGGGGCGTGACGAACCTTTGTTTTTCGGTTTCAACGGTGCTACTTTTGTTCAACTAAATTCAGACCTGAACGTGTACGATATGCGCAGACTTATTGTGACTTGTTTAATCGCGTGTCTTGCCGGCACCCTTGCCGCGCAAACCGTCCCCCGTACCAGTGCTCAGCCAGGCAAAACGACCACTGCCCCCAAAACCAGTTTTGCGCCGTCTCAACGCACTGGTGCCGCTAAATCGCAAAATAACGCCCGCACGAACTCCGGCAACAAACAAACCATCACCCCCAGCGCTGCCCGCTCCACGGAATCCGCTACCCAAACCCGTGCTTCGCAAACGCAAACCACACGCAATACCACAGCCCGCCCGTCGGCAACCAACCAGAATAATGCCACTACCGCACGCACCATCACCAGCACCGTGAAAAAAGCCCCGGATGTAAAGGCGGCAGCAGTGAACCCTGTGCGGGTCAAGTGGATGACCTTGGAAGATGCCCTCGAAAAAAGCAAAACCGACAAGCGCAAAATTTTCGTGGATGTGTTCACCGATTGGTGCGGTTGGTGCAAACGCATGGATTCCACCACGTTTATCAACCCCGCTGTGGCACAATACCTTAACGACAACTACTACCCGGTGAAATTCAACGCCGAACAGCAAAAGGAAATCGTTTTTAAAGACAAAACCTACCAGTTCAAAAAGAACGGCGCGCGCGGTTATCACGAACTCGCCGCCGAATGGCTCAACAACCGCCTGAGTTATCCGACCGTCGTTTTTTTGGATGAAACACAAGGTGTCATTCAGCCCCTGCAAGGCTATCAGGATGCTACCAAAATGGAGGCCGTGCTCAATTATTTCGGCACGGACAGCCACAAAAAGACACCGTGGGAAACCTACCAGAAGAATTTTAACCAACAACAGCAACAACCCAAAGATTAAAACGGGTTTTTTTGGGAAAAAAAGAAAACAAGAATGGGCAGCACAACACGCGCTGCCCATTTTTTATTTTGTGGCAAAATGCGGAACATGAAAGACAACTTTTCCACCCAAGCCAACTCCTACGCCCGCTTCCGCCCTAGCTATCCGCCACAACTTTTTGATTTCCTGTTCGGTATATGCCAGCACTTCGACCGGGCTTGGGACTGCGCCACCGGCAACGGCCAAATCGCCGCCGCGCTGGCCGGGCGTTTCCAGCAAGTGGAAGCCACCGACATCAGCGAAAACCAGTTGCAAAACGCCGTTCAAAAACCCAACATCCTCTACCACATTGAGTCTGCCGAATCGCCTTCTTTTCCTGAAAAATCGTTTGACCTGATAACCGTCGGCCAAGCCGCGCACTGGTTTGATTTCGAAAAATTCTACCCCGAAACAAAACGGGTCTTGAAGCCCGGGGGCATCCTCGCGCTCGTCGGTTACAATCTTTTAAAAATTGACGAACCGACCGACGCTGTGGTTAATCACCTGTACAGCAATGTGTTGGGCGAATATTGGGACACCGAGCGCCGCCATGTGGATGCGGCATACACCACACTCCAATTTCCTTTTTCCGAAATCCAATTTCCCGAAATAGCGATGACCTACGAGTGGACGCTCGACCACCTGCTCGGCTATCTCGGCACTTGGTCGGCCTTGCAGCATTTTGTCAGAAAAAACGGTTGGTCGCCATTGGATGCCCCATTCGTCGAAACATTGCAATCCACTTGGCGAGAAGGCGAAATCAAAACCGTGCGCTTCCCGATTTTTGGCCGCATCGGAAAAATCTGATTGTCTTACCCTCTCACATTCTCGCTTTCTCACCCTCTCACTCCTTTCCATGCCCGAACCGCTCAAAAACATCTTCTCCCGCCCTCTGCTCGAACCCTTCGCCACCGAGGTGCAGGCTGTTTGGAAAAAATTTCCGACACAACAATTTATAAATCAACTGTTTGACACCGAATGGGAAGCGCGTGAACTGAAGCAGCGCGTGCGTCACATCAGCCACATTCTTCGCGCCCATCTGCCGCCCGAATACCCCGACGCACTGGAAGTCGTGGTAAAAACGACCGAACGATACCTCGCCCGGCATGGCGACAAACTGACTTTTGAATACACTTTTCTGCCCGATTTTGTGGAAACGCACGGCGTGGAGCACCCCGAGCATTCCATCCCCGCGCTCGAAACACTCACTCGATGGAGCAGCGCCGAGTTTGCCGTGCGCCCATTTCTGCTGCGCTACCCCGAGCGGATGCACGCCCAAATGCTCGGCTGGTCGCGCCACACCAGCCCGATGGTGCGCCGACTGAGCAGCGAAGGCATCCGCCCGCGACTGCCCTGGGGCATGGGGGTGCCCGCGCTCAAACGCGACCCCTCGCCCATCCTGCCCATCCTCGAAAACCTGAAAAACGACCCCGCCGAGACGGTGCGCCGCTCCGTCGCCAACAACTTGAACGACATCGCCAAAGACCACCCCGCGCTCGTGCTCGACATCGCCGGGCGCTGGCTCGGCCATTCGCCGGAGACCGATTGGGTGGTGCGCCACGCTTGCCGGGGATTGTTGAAAAAAGGCAACGCTGATGCGCTGGCGCATTTTGGATTCCAACAAGGCGTGGAGGGCATCGAAATTTTGAATTTGAAATTTTCGAAAGAAGTGCGCGTCGGCGGGCGGCTCGATTTTTCTTTTTTGGCAAAAAACACTGCTGCATCTCCCGCGCAAATTCGGCTGGAATACGGCATCGAATATCAGACCCTTTCAGGGAAAATATCGAACAAAGTTTTTAAAATCAAGGAGTTGGAATTGCAACCCGGGCAATCGGACCTGATAGCGCGGCACCAGAGTTTTCAGGATTTTACCACGCGCAAACATTACCCCGGCCCACACCAGCTGCGGATTTTGGTGAACGGGATGGCGCTGGCGGAAGGAGAATTTGAGGTGACGCGGTAAACTCTGACATCTTTCCCGATTTTTGCCCGCGTATGTATTCGCTGTTCAAACCCATCCTCTTCCTTCTTTCACCGGAAACGGCCCACCGTGTCACCGTCTTTTTGCTCGACCTCGCGGCGGCCTTTCCGCCCACGCGTTGGTTTTTGAAAAAACTTTTTTGCCTGAATGACAAAAAGTTAGAACGCCGGGTGCTTGGCCTGACCTTCCCGAATCCCGTTGGCCTCGCGGCGGGTTTTGACAAAGACGGCAAACACATCGGAGGGCTGGCTTGCCTCGGTTTTGGCTTCGTCGAAGTCGGCACCGTGACCCCGCTCCCGCAAGACGGAAACCCGCGCCCGCGCCTGTTTCGCCTGCCGAAAGACCACGCGCTCATCAACCGAATGGGTTTCAACAACGAGGGCTTGGACTCGCTCGCCGGGCGTTTGAAAAAACTGCGCGAAAAAGGCATACCCGATGGCCTCATCATCGGCGGCAACATCGGCAAAAACAAAGCGACTCCGAACGAACTGGCTGACGGCGACTACCTCAGGGGTTTCGAGGCGCTGTTTCCGTGGGTGGATTATTTCGTGGTCAATGTCAGTTCGCCGAACACGCCGGGGCTGCGGGATTTGCAGGAAAAAGAACCGCTGACCCGGCTTTTGAATTTGTTGCAGGAAAAAAATATAGCGCAAAAAACGCCCAAACCTATCCTCCTGAAAATCGCCCCTGACCTGGCGGACAGCCAATTGGACGACATCGCAGATATTGTGCGCGAAACTGGGTTGGCGGGCGTAATCGCCACTAACACAACGATTTCAAGAAAAAACCTGAACACCCCGGAAGCCGAAATAGCCGCCATCGGAATGGGCGGACTGAGCGGCGCGCCCGTGCGCGAACGCGCCACGACCGTCATCCGTTACCTCCGGGAAAAACTTGGAAAAGAAATCGCCATCATCGGCGTGGGCGGCATTGACACTGCGACATCGGCGCAGGAAAAGTTGGATGCTGGCGCGGATTTGGTGCAGGTGTACACAGGTTTAGTGTACGAGGGGCCGGGATTGGTGCGAGATATTTTGAAGCAACTGACCAGACAATCAACCGATTGAATTTGCGTATCTAAGTAGTTCTTTGAAATTAGTTTGTATTATTTTTGTGAGATGGGAAGAGTCA
>CAYZVM010000259.1:0-7983 GCA_964481485.1 uncultured Saprospiraceae bacterium
AAGGTTTAAGAAGTTATAATCAGTCATACTATATATTTTTTATATTTCATGGAACAACTTCTTTGCCGCAACCAACGACCATCCAAAAACCCGCATTGCGCCTTTTTACTTAACCGTCAGTTGCGGCAAAGCAACCCATTTTGGCTGGATTGCCACATTGCGTGTTTTTGGATGGTCGTTAATTGCGGCAAAGCCAACTATGTAAACGACGCGCCCCCTGACCGTCCACGGGTGGTGGAGCAATCAGGGGGCGTGTGTTTTAAATGGTCGAGGCGGCAGCCATAATTGGGTTGATTGTGTGCGGGCAAATATATGCACGGGCTTTTGAATTGCGCACTTGATCTGCCAATTTTTTTTCGCTGATTCTTCAGATGGGCAAATTATCCAAGGGGCTTTGGATTTTTTCCCAACCTTTTTTGGTGATATGCGTATAAATCTCGGTGGTCTTTGTGCTGGCGTGTCCGAGCAATTCTTGGATGTAGCGCAGGTCCACGCCTTTTTCCAACAAGTGGGTGGCGAAAGAATGTCGTAAGGTATGCACGGTGGCGTGTGGGCTAATCATGGAGCGCATTTTGGCACGAGAAAACAATTCCTGTACACTGCGCTCGCTGTATTGCCCGCCGTTCGCGCCTTCAAAGACCCATTCTATCGGTGTATGCACCTCAATGTAACATTTCAGGTGCTGCCAAACCTTCGAGGATAGTATGGTGCACCTGTCCTTATTGCCTTTGCCAGAGCGCACAAAAAGGCGGTTTTGCTCAGGCTGGAGGTCAGTCAGGCGGAGGTTGATGGCCTCGCCGAGACGCAACCCCGCAGAATAAATAAGCATGAGCAAACAACGGTGTTTGGGGTTGTCCACTGCGCGAAGCAAGGCCGTCACTTCCTCTTCAGTGAGCACTTTGGGCAATTTTTGGGCTTTTTTGGGTTGATAGAGATCTTTTACTTTGTCCTCTTGGTCAATCACGGCGGCGTAAAACATCTTGATGGCGCTCATTACCTGGCTTTGGTGCGATATGCTGACATGGCGCTCCCGGACGAGCACAGTTAAATAGTCGTTGATTTGTTGGCGGGTGATTTGGCTGGGCTTGATATTGTCATAGTGCTTTATGAACTGCCGAAAGCAGTTTTTGTAATTTTTGATAGTGCGCCAGCTATATCGCTTGAGCATCAAAGTTTGCTCGAGCGCTGTCACGGCGGCCTCGTATTTTGCTTCTACCACCTTGTCGGGTTGCCGATGCCGCCGCTCCGGTTCGGGCAGCCGTTCGGGTATATCGTCTGATGGCGCAAAACTCCATTGCAGTAAGGCTTGTTGGAAATATTTTGACAAAAACCTGATTGTCAGTTTGGTATATGGCACTTCCCATATTTTCTGCTCCGGGTTCCAACGCCGGCCATGGATACTTTTCACCGTGGCGAGCAGGGAAGGCACCAATGCGTGCGGGAGGTGCAGGGCTAAGCATTGCTCGTTGTTGGGGTGGCGGCTCAGGCCGATGGCCATGTCGGGGCGCAGTATATCCGGGTGGGGGTTGGCTGGCTTGCTCTCTGGGTGCGGCGGCGGCGAGGTCTTAGGGGTCTCCTCTTTGAGCGTGACGCTTCCCAAGCCGACTGCTTGCGGCGATGGCTCCCTGACAATTTCGCAATCAGTAAAAATGCACTTAAACGCCTCCCAAGATTCGGGGGTGTACGGAATATGCCAGCAACGGTGGGTTGGCGACCAGCGCGCTCCGGCGACTTGTTTTATTTTGCCCGGAAACGAACCGTCGAAAACGTGGTTTTTCACCGCAATTCGCTCTTTATTTTCGTACACAAAAGGCCAAACGACAATTTTCATGGACTTTTTCCCACAAAAAAAGCGAGCATTCGTGTTGCAAACAACTGAAAACCAGATTTTTGGAATAATACCAGATGCTTAACGGTTCGCTAACCGATGGAATCGTTTAAATCGGATATAAGCCTATATTTGCCCAATGGAACGAAATTGTCTCGAATGCAATAAGGTTTTGCATGGCAGGAGCGACAAGAAATTTTGCAGTGTCGCCTGCAAAAATGCCCACAACTCCCAGCTTCGACGCGACACGAGGGACGCGGTTCAGGAAACTGACAAATACCTTCACCGCAACCGCGAAATCCTCGTCCAACTCGTTGGGGATGGCATCAAAGTTATGTTGGACAGGCCAACGCTCACCCGGGCGGGCTTCCGTTGGGAATTCATGACCGGCATCTATTTCAACAAAGAGGGCAAGATGTACCGCATCGTTTATGACTATGCCTGGATGGACTTTTCCGACCAACAGGTAATGGTCGTGCGGAAAAAAAAGTAGAAAGCCTTTATGCTGACGCTTGGCGAGCACACCTCAATAAATCCTTATAGCTAAAACTTGATGATTGCAAAAGCCGCAAGCGCGATCAGCTCCCCACCAACTCCCTCGCCGTCGCTACCGCCGCATCGCTCGGCGGATTGCCGCTGAGCATCACTGCGATGGAGCGCACGCGCTCGTCGGGGTTGAGCAGGCGGATATTGGTCACCGTGCGGTTGTCCGCCACTTTTTTATAGACAAAATAATGCGCGTCGGCGCGGGCGGCGATTTGCGGGGTGTGGGTGATGCTCACCACTTGGTGGCGAGCGCTCAATTCTTTGAGAATCAAACCCATTTTCAGGGAAACGTCGCCGCTGATACCAGAATCAATCTCGTCAAAAATCAAGGTAGGTAAGGGGATGGCATCGGCCACGAGGCTCTTGGTGCAGAGCGTGAGGCGGGAAAGTTCGCCGCCGGAAGCCACGTCTTTGATGGGCAGATAGCGCGAACCGACATTGCTGGCAAAGAGGAACTGCACGTCGTCGGCGCCAGTGGGCGTGAGCGCGGGCGTGTCGCGGATGTCCACGCGGAGGCGGGCGTGGGGCATGGAAAGTTGGGCGAGCATGGTGTGGACGCGCTCTTCAAAGGCGGCGGGGATGGCTTTGCGGCGCTCGCTGAGGGTGGCTGCGATGGCGCGGAGTTGGCGTTCTTGCTCGGCGATGGCTTGCTCCAAACGGGCGATTTCGCCGCCGAGGTCAGTGAATCCCGCCGTTTGTTGTTCGAGGTTTTCTTGCAGCTGGAGGAGTTCGCCGACGGATGCCACGCCGTGTTTTTTCTGCAATTTATAGATGACATTCAGCCGCTCCTGCACCTCGGCGATACGCGCCGGGTCGTGTTCGGTGCCTTCTGCGATGCGCTCGCAATCTTTGGCAAGGTCTTGCAAATCAATCACCAATGCGTCGAATCGCTCGCTCAGGCCAGCGAGTTGGCCGGAGAGTTTGCGCGTGCCGCTCATGCTCCGGGCGATTTCTTGGAGTTGGCCGACGATGTTTTGCTCGGCTTCGGAGAGGTAGTTGTAAGCCGCGCCGTAGGTGCGTTTGATGTCCTCGGCATTGCTGAGGCGGGCGAGTTCGGCTTCGAGGGCTTCCTGTTCGCCGTCGGTGAGTTCGGCTTGGTGGAGTTCGTCGAGTTGGAAGCGGAGAAACTCCATCTCTTTTGCGCCGTTTTCGCTCAGGTTGACGAGTTCGGCAAGCCGTTTTTTGTCGGCTGCAAACTGGCGATAACCTTTTTGATAATCTTTCAAAATCAAGGTGTTATCCGCCAGCGCGTCTATCATGCGCAATTGGAAATTCACGTTGTGGATGTCCAATATGTCGAACTGTTGGTGCAGGTCAATGAGGGCTTCGGTGAGGCGTTGCAGCACCTGGTTGTTCACAGGCGTGTCGTTCACAAAGGCGCGGCTTTTCCCGGCAGGAGAGAGTTCGCGGCGGATGACAACCTCCGCGTCGTAGTCCAATTCGTTTTCCTCAAAAAACTCGCGCAGGTCATATTTTGCCACCTCGAAGTAGGCCTCCACGATGCATTTTTCCGTGTCGTTGTAAAAAACTTTGGTGTCGGCGCGTTCGCCCATGACGAGGCCGAGCGCGCCGAGCAGGATGGATTTGCCCGCTCCGGTTTCGCCGGTGATGATGGTCAGACGGTCTGAAAAGTTGATTTCGAGTTCGTCTATGAGCGCGTAGTTGCGGATGTGGAGGCGTTTCAGCATCTTTTGGACGGTTCACGGTACACGGTTGACGGTGCACGGATACGATATTTGATGCAGCAGCAGTATTTCTAAAACTGTGAACCGTGTACCGTTAGCCGTGTACCGTTAGGCCGCAAAAGTAGCAAAAGGCTGTTGGAATTGGGATTGTAAAATTTTTTGTTTTAAACAAAGGGGGGGGGTGTCAATGAAAATAATTTTGAGCAAACGATGTGCGCAATTGACTGAAAATCAAACCTCTAAACCATATAAACTTTCTAAACCACTCTAAACCGACTGTTAAAACTTTGCTTTCTTTGTCGCCACATTCACTTTTTACGCTCAATATCAACGATGAAAAAAACAATTCTCTACTTCACTGCATCTCTTTTTACCCTGTACTTTTTCCCTGCCTGCACGCCGGGCGATGGCTCTACCGACAACAACGGAGTATTGGAAATCGGGCTGGTGTGCTCGGACCTGAACAAGTCGCTCGATTTCTACAAAAACATCATCGGCATGGTGGAGGCGGGTGGTTTTGAGGTGGAAGGCCAACTCGGTGCAGATTTGGGCTTGTCGGACGGCAGGCCTTTTTCGGTCAAAAAACTGAAATTGGTGGACAGCCCGACGGCGACGATTCTGAAACTCGCGCACTGCCCGGGTGTGCCCGATTCGCTCCGCCCGCCTGCCTACGTCCACGACGCGCCGGGGGTACAATACCTTTCCATCGAAGTGGCATCCACGAAACTGATAAAGGAGCGCCTGTCGAAAAACGGATACAAATTGTTGGGCAAAACGCCGGTCGCGATGGGAGAGGGTCGCGAATTTGTGATGGTGCAGGATCCCAACGGCGTTTTTGTCGAAATCGTCGGCAGCCCGGAATAGTTGTTTTGAAAGACCGTGTTCAAGGTGGTACGCCGTTATTTCACCCAATTTGTGGCTTATGCGCGCACTTGACAGGATTGCAAAACGGATGAATCGGATTTCACGGATTCAAACGGATTTTTGAAAAATAGAAAAACAATCCGCTCAAATCCGTTTCATCCGTGAAATCCGTTTTCCCATTATTCTGACCCGGTGGGTTACACGTTTGTCATCCTGTAAGGAACTGTCCGCTCTACAAGTGTACAGTCCACGTTTCACCCGCCACGGCTATGGCGGGAATGCTAGCAAGGGCAAAAATTGCTGAAAATCACGCCTCTAACCCATCTAACCCATCTAAACCATCTAAACCATCTAAACCATCATAAACCACCCTAAACCGACTATAACAAACCGCCATTTTGCCCCGCGCAAAGTGGCGGTTTGCTTTATGGAACGGTGGGGCTGCTTTAGGTTTCGTCGCCTATCTGACAGAATCCGGCAAAACGTGCAGGGCAGGGCATGGTATTTGCCACGAGGCTCGACAAAACGCAACGACCAAGGATTTCAATACCTCAGACTTATGGGCGCATCAAAACAACAAGGCAACCGCATCCGGCTTTTAGAATTGGACGCATTGAGGGGCATCGCCGCACTGATGGTGGTGCTTTTTCATTTCACGATGGACAGGCCAGAGATGAATCTCGGCTTCAAATACGGCGTCACCGGGGTTGACTTCTTCTTCATTATCAGCGGGTTCGTCATTTTCCTGACGCTTTCCAACACAAAAAACTGGAAGGATTTTGTGGTCAGCCGTTTTTCGAGGCTGTACCCGACCTATTGGACGGTGGTGACGTTCACGGCGCTGATGTGGGTGGTCTATAAATGGATGCACCAAGAATCTATGGACGGGTTGTTCACGCAGTATTTGGGCAATATGACGATGCTCCAGTATTACCTGAAAATCACCAGTTTCGACGAGCCTTATTGGACTTTGTTGGTAGAAATGCAGTTCTACGTCGTGATGCTACTGATTTTCAACATGAAGTGGCTGAACAAAATTGTCGTGCTTGGCTTGGCTGGCCTGTCGTTTATTTTGCTCAATCATTATGTGCTGAGCAGCGCCGTCCCGGCCATTTTCAAATACTCCCGCGGCCTTTTCCAGTTGGTCAATCATTTTCCGCTCTTTTTTGCCGGCATCCTTTTTTATAGCATCAAGTTCAGGATGGGCAGCCGGATTGCGAAAATTCCATTGCTCATGGCCTGTTTGGCTACCCAAATTGTGCTTTACGCGGACGGCGGCACCTCTTTTCTTTACATTTCTCAGTTGGAATATTCCGTGATGCTGGTGATTTATTTCACCGTCTTTTCTCTCTATGCTTTTGATGTTCCGCTGCGCATCGTCAACAAGGCGACGGTGTACCTCGGCACTATTTCTTACAGCCTCTATTTGGTGCATAAGTTCGTGTGTGTCAGCATCATCATTCCCGTGCTGTCGAAATACACCAGCCTCGGTTTCTGGACGATAGTATTCGGCGTATGCCTGCCGACGGTGATTGTTTTGGCCTCGCTCATCACATTTTTTGTGGAAAAACCGGCCTTGCAGTACATCCGGGACATGTACAAAAAGTCGTCGCGCAAAAAAGTCGAAGCGGACAATGCGGCTGCGGTGCGTGCTAATTGAGCAACCGCACTTCCATCCAAACGGGCTGGTGGTCGGAGAATTGAAACCCCTGCTGCACGCCTTTCACGGCCTTTACCTGCACGTTGGGCGACACGAGAAAAAAGTCAATCAGCGTCTCGAACGTCTGGCCTTTTTGGTACGGGTCGCGGGCTTTGCGGTTGGTCGGTAGGGTAGGGTCGTAGGCAAAAGTCCAGTCCTCCGGGAAAAAGTCGGGCGGAATATTGCCCTGTTTGTAGCCTTGCGTATTGCCGGGCATGAAGGCGTCGAAACGGAAGTTGGGCGGGCATTGATTCCAGTCGCCGCCCAGCACGACGTAGTTCCCTTTTGCATATTCGGCCAGCGCCAAATCGCGCAAATACGGCAACTGAATGGCCTTGATTTTGTCGCCGGGGTCGTAGGCGGCGTTGTGGATATTGATGACCACGAGGTCTTTTCCCCGGCTGGTCGGGATGCGGTGCAAAGCCGCGCAACGGTCGAGTTGGAACATCCGGTCGGGCATCGGATATTTTCCCGGCAATTGATAACGCACTGATTCTGTGGGCTGAAAACGGCTCAATGTGCCAAGCCCCGACCACACTTTCCCATATGCATTCCAGGGCTCGAGCAGCGGAATCGGCACCCGGTCGCAGCGATAGTTGTCGGCAAACGTGACGGCAAAACCCGGCAACGCTTTGGTGTATTCGTCCAGCTGCCGGATGTTGTGGCTGCGCTTGGATTCAACATCCACTTCTTGCAACAAGAAAAAATCTGCTTGCGTGTTTTTCAAAAAATCAATTGCGCCGCGCAAGTTCTTCTCCACCAATGGGCGCGGGCTGCGCACCATGCTGCTGCCCGAATACCACATCCCCTCGTCGTCAAAAAAGAAATCCGATTCGGCGCCCAGCCCGCCAAAACCGACATTCCAAATGACGAACCGGAGCAAACTGTCGGGAGCCACAGTTTGGGTGGAAGTTTGCATCGGCGTCATCGGGCTGCCCCCATCATTCGGCTGCCAATCGGTGAGCCAACCATGCACGAATATTGTGGAAAAATAAAGGAGCAACACGAATAGAAAACCGCCGAGGATGCGGCGTGCAAGTTTGTTTTTCATGGAAAAAATTTAGGGGATAAAGGAACGGGTAAATAATAACTTGTAAATTTCAGATAGATTGGTTTTTGCCCAGACAACCATCTTTTTGTGCGAATAGCAGCGCTCTTTAATCAAAAAGATGGGCGGTATGGGCGGAAAGAAATCACATCAAATTCATAAGTTATTGTTTACCCGTTCCTAAAGGAAACGATAATTGGAAATTCGGGCTGGAAATAAAAAAAGCCGGTTGGGAGGTGTCGTCCTCCCAACCGGCTTTAATCGTTTGATATTCAGTTCAATTTCCGGATGCTTCCAGTTTTCTGTCCACTTT
>CAYZVM010000260.1:0-7965 GCA_964481485.1 uncultured Saprospiraceae bacterium
CGCGGCAGGGCGGCTGCTCCGACCATGTCCAACAGGTATTGGAGTGGTTGTTCGTGTCGGGGCAGCCATCCTCCGTCCACGCATGGCTGAGGCTAAGGCTGTGCCCTATTTCATGGTTGAGCAGCCCTATAAAATGTATCGGTTGTTCTTTGTGCTCAAACATACCCGCTATTTTGACCGCCGTGCCGAGCGAAATACCCTGGCGGTTGGCGCGGTATGTCGGCGAACGGATGCTGTCGTCGGGGTGTACCATGACAAAGATGTTCAGGATAGAATCTTTGCCGACGGCATATTTGTCAATGATTTTTCGGCTGTAATTGTTCTGGTATTTTCCCTTCGAGACGAAATAATAGAGCGAGTCATCGTAATGAAAATAAATGCCGTCGTCGCCGGGCTGCGGTGCCAGCACATAACGATAGCGGCGGGGCAGCACGGGTGTCCCTTCTGGCGAACGCCAGTTGAACATATTGGTGTCAAGGGCTTGATTAGCAAGGGCAAGCAGTTGTAGGAGTTGCTCGCGGCCTTCGGCGGGACGGTAGTTGTGGCTGCTGTCGCGGCTGTTCATCACATGGAAATTGACCCGCAAATAGCGCATGGGCAAATGTTCCAGAAAAGCAGTGTCGGGCAGGTAGCCGCGCCAATCGGAACAGCTGCGGGCCGGGCTTGGGCGTTTGTTTTCCTGTCCAGTTTCTGGAGTAAGGTAAAAACGCTTGGTGCGCAGGGGAGTAGAGCAGGCGGCGCACAAAAGACCGAAGGCAAATAGCAAATGAGCAAGGTACAATTGGCAAAAAGGAAGAAACAAAAGACGAGACCCGGGCTTCCGCAACTTGCCTTCTATTTGTCGTTTTCCAACAATCTTTTTTTGCTTTTTGCTTTTTGCTTTTTGCATATTGTCTCTCGCATCATGGTTTTGTCGGCCCAAAGGCATCCATCCATGCCGTCACGCCGCCGGTGAGGTTGCGCACATTGGTGAATCCGTTGGCCGCCATGAGGCTTTGCGCCATGCCACTGCGGTTGCCGCTGCGGCAATGCAGCACGATTTCGTCGTTTTTGTGGTCTTCCAATTCCCACATTTTGTTCATCAAATCGCCGAGCGGAAGGAGCTGGGCGCCGAGATTGAATTCCTCGTATTCCCAGGGTTCGCGCACATCAATAAAGACGAATTTTTCGCCGGATTGGAGTTTTTGACGGAGTTCTTGTACGGTGATGTCCATTGAAGAAATGGTTGTTGGTTGCTGGTTGTTGGTTGCGGGTTGCTGGTTGTTGGTTGTCGCTACAAACTGCCCACTGCTATCGCCCTCCTTCTTCGCATTGTTTCGGCTTTTCTTCGGTGATGAAAAGGTCTATTTGCTCGCCCTTGCGCATCGTGCCGTTGGGGTCGTATTTAGGGCTTTGGCGAAAGACATAAGCGGACTGGTTGTCTTCCGAAGTGGTGCCATCTGGAATAACGGCTCCTACGCTTAGTTCACTGGTTTGGATAAGGAATTTGGCCGCGTCGAGGGTTTGGCAGACACAATCGGGGATGCTCACAGTGAGTGTGACAGCCTCGCTGACGACAAAATCCACGGTGCCACCCATTTCTATGGAAAAGCCGTTGCGGATTTTGCGGGTGATGGTGTCGCCGCGATACACAACTTCCACGATTGTGTTTGGTTCCAATTTTGGGTCGGCCACACGGGCTGCGATGCGGGGTTTCAGCCCCAATCGGCTGAGTTTTCGGCTGTACAGTTCGTAATCGTCGCTGCCGGCCAGCGCGGGCAATTTGATAATATCGGGGTTGTTTTTGGTGACCGTGAAATAGATAGTGCGGCCTTCTTTCACCCGGCTTTGGGCTTTGGGGTCTTGGGTGATGATTTCGCCCGGCGCTTTTCCCGGCATATAAATGGAATCGCTCACCGCCGCCCCAAAATTGCGCGCCCGTGCCTTTCGGGCAGCTTCCTTGAAATTCATGCCCACATAACTCGGCACCTGCACACTTTCGCCATGGTTGGTGTAGCATTTGAGCCACCAAAATGTCATTAAAAGTAGGCCACCGATGAGCGCCAGCATACCGAGGTAATTCTTTACCACATAAAAGTCGGTCAGGTAGGCGTACAGTTCAACGCCGAAGCGCCGGAGTTTTTGCCACATAAAGGTTGGAGGATTTCTGGTTTAAAGGTTTTGGGCCAATGCCAAAGTTTTGGCAAAAGTAGAATAGCAAACTGAAACCCGCGAAAGGAATTGCCCGCTTTCGTTTCTTTGCCCTTCGTTTTCAATTATTCACAGCCTTCTACTTTGATAATGTACGAAAATCCTCGCCTCATCATTGACTCTTCCAATCCGCCCGAAGCGGGCAGTATTACTTGGCGCTCGCCGAGCAATATTGCCATCGTAAAATATTGGGGGAAATACGGCATCCAACTGCCGCGCAACCCCTCGCTCAGCCTCACGCTGGCGGCTTCGTGTACCGACACGCAGTTGGAATATGAGTTCAAAGACGAAACGCACGGCAGCACGATTGACCTTGATTTCTTTTTTCATCAAACTGAAAATGAAGAATTTAAGGTAAAAATATTGGCCTATTTGGAAAGCCTTACAGCGATTTACCCATTTTTGAAACAGCTCAAACTCACGGTACACACGGGCAACTCGTTTCCACATTCGGCGGGCATCGCGTCGTCGGCATCGGCCATGTCGGCGCTGGCTTTGTGCCTTTGTTCGTTGGAAGACAGGTTGTTCGGCACCTTGCAAGATGCCGCAGAATTTGATAAAAAAGCCTCCTATCTCGCCCGTTTGGGGAGCGGCTCGGCCTGTCGCTCCATTTTTCCTCATGCGGCAGTTTGGGGGGAAACATCGCTCGTAGCGGGTTCTTCCAACGAGTTTGCCGTGCCGGTCGGCGACATGATTCACGACACGTTCAAAGATTTTCACGACGATATTTTGATTGTCAATTCGGCGGAAAAATCTGTGTCGAGCCGTGCCGGCCACGCGCTCATGGATGATAACCCGTTCGCCGAACCGCGCTACGCCCAAGCCCGTCAGCGCCTCGGCACCCTGCTCGGCGCGATGCGGACGGGAGATCTGGAAATGTTTGGAAAAATCGCGGAAGACGAGGCGCTCACGCTCCATGCGCTGATGATGAGCAGCAATCCTTCCTACCTGCTCATGCAGCCTGATTCGCTCGCCATCATCGAAAAGGTGCGGGAATACCGCGCCGAAACCGGTCATCCCGTCTATTTCACGCTGGATGCCGGACCGAATGTCCACCTGCTTTATCCCGGCGAAATCATACATGAGGTGCGGAAATTCATCGAAGACGAACTTGCCGAACATTGCGAAAACGGCCACGTCCAGCAAGATTGGGTGGGCGAGGGGCCGGAGGAAATGTAACGTCAACCTTCCGGTTGGCGCACTTGCGGTTCGCCAACCGGAAGGTTGACGTTACTTTATCGCCTCTCTTATCCGCACTAACCTTTCCAACAAATCCTCCAATTTGTCCAGTGGCAACATATTCGCCCCGTCCGACTTGGCTTCAGAGGGTTTGGGGTGCGTCTCGATGAAAAGCCCGTCCACACCGACGGCGATGCCCGCGCGGGCAATCGTTTCTATCAATGCAGGGCGACCGCCCGTGACACCGCTGCTCTGGTTGGGTTGTTGGAGCGAATGGGTGCAATCAAGTACCACTGGCGCGCCGAAAGACTGCATCGCGGGAATGCCTCGAAAATCCACAATCAAATCCTGATAGCCGAACGTGGTGCCGCGCTCGGTCAGAATCACGTTCGGATTGCCTTCTTCCTGCACTTTTTCCATTGCAAATCGCATAGCTTCCGGGCTGACGAATTGGCCTTTTTTGATGTTCACGACTTTGCCAGTTTGGGCGGCGGCCACGAGCAAACTTGTCTGGCGACAGAGAAAAGCGGGGATTTGCAACACATCCACGTATTGGGCAGCGAGCGCGGCTTCCGGGTCGGAGTGAATGTCGGTCGTCGTCGGAATATCAAATTTTTGGCCGACGGATTTCAGGATATTCAGCGCCTTTTCGTCGCCGATGCCGGTGAAGGAATCGCGTTTGCTGCGGTTGGCTTTTCGGTACGAACCCTTGAAAATGTATGGAATACGCAGGCGTTGACACATTTCATTCACCTGTCCGGCGATGTCGAACGCCATTTGTTCGCCCTCGATGGCGCAGGGGCCCGCGATGAGGAAAAAGTTGTTGGAATCGGTGTTTTGGAGGTGTGGAATTTTTAGCATTGAATGGATAATTTTGAGGCAAAAATAGGCAAACCCGAAACCTTCCAACCAGAACCCCGCAACCCACTTTTCATCTCCACACCACCGCGCTGCCCCCTTCCCCGCTCTGCACTTCCAAAATATGCGGAAAATAATCCTTCAAACTTTCGATGTGCGACACGATGTAAATCTGCCGGAACTGCTCCTGTAAATAATTGAGCGCCAACATCATCTCCAATCGCCGCTCCTCGTCCTGGCTGCCAAAAATCTCGTCGAACGCGAGAAAACCGATGCCCTGCTCCGCGCCGCTCAAATCCATAATCGCCTTTGTGATGGCGATGCGCAGACAGAAATTGGCGAGGTCAATCTCGCCGCCGGAGAAGCGTTCGATGGGGTAAAAAACGCCCCCGTCGGCGATGGCGAAGTCGAAATTTTCGTCCACGCGGATGCTCTCGTACTTGCCCTTCGTGATGCGGCTGAACAGGTCGCTCGCCTCCCGCGAAATGCCAGGGCTGACTTTTTCGAGCACTTCGGTTTTGAACAGGCCGAGCAGTTCGGCGAGTTTGCGCAGCAGTTCGATTTCGTCAAGTTTGTCGCTGATTTGGCTTTTGATGCGGTCGTTCGCCCGCAGTTTTTCCCGATTTTTTTCGATTTGATTTTTGAGTTCGATGCCCGTTTTTTCCAAATTCCGCACGGCCTCCGATTGAGTATTGTAAGCATCGGCAAAACCCGTAAGTGCCTGTTTTGCAGTTTCGTAGCGGGCTGCGTCGTAGCCGACTTGGGCGAGTTCGGCAGTTTTGGCGGCAGTGCTTTTTTCGGCTTCGGCGATGGCGGTTTCGGTATTTTTCAGAGCCGCCAAAGTCGTCGGCAACTCGCGGGCGACGTAGTTTTCATTTTTTGAAAATTCGAGATAACGCGGCTCTGTCGCGGCGATTTTTTCTTTCAAAACCGAATAAACGCCCTCGTCAAAATTGACCTCGCCGATTTCGCGCAAAATGGCTTCGTCGGCCACAAGGCGTTTTTCCAGCAGCGTTTGCTGACCTTCTTCGGCAGCGCGAAGTCGAGCGATTTCAACCAAACGAGTTTGTTCTTTCCCCAACTTTTCAACCTCGGAGCGGGCGGCTTCTTGGCGTTTTCGCAACTCTTGCCCGGCCTCGACGATGGCGTTTTTCTCTTGCTCCAATGTCTGCAGCTGCTTGTTTTGCAGCGTGTTGATTTCCTGTTCGAGTTCAGCCAACGCCCGCTCGTACCCGTCGAGCAAAGGCTGGAGGCAAGTCGGGCAAGTGCCTTCCCGACCGAGTTCGCGCAGGGTTTTCAACTTCTCCGAACGCTCGTGCAGCCCCGCCTGAATGCCGCCGATTTTGCCTTCGATGATGCCGTGTTCGGCGAGTTTGGCTTTTATTTCCTCTTCCAACTTCGCCACAAGTCCTTGTTTTTCAGACAACGCTGACTCGACTTCCGCTTTTTTCGCCAACTGCTTCGCGAAGTCGCCGATTTTCGCCTGAATATCTTTCAAAAGTTCGCGCGTCTCGGCGATTTTGTCCAAACGAGCCGAGCGGTTGATGTGTCGTTGGCGGGCTGATTCGAGTTCGCCGAGCCGTTTTTTTTCTTCCAAATATTGAGCAAACTCGCTGCGCTCGCCGTCGAGTTTTTCTTTTTGCTGCCGCAAATCCTGACTTTTTTTCGCCAGATTTTCCCGCTGCGAACGAAGCCCGGAAAGCCGTTCCTGCAATTGTCCGAGTTCGCCGTTCAGCGCATTGAATCGCTTCAAACGCCCTTCTTCTTCGTCAAATTTTTGCTTCTCGGCGCGGTATTTTTCTTCCACCGCTCGCAGGTTTTTATTTTCTTTTTCAAACGCCAACTTGTTCTGTTCCAATGCTTTTTCGCCTTCGGCGATTTCCGTCTGCAGTGCTTCCATTGTCTGCTCGTCAAGCAGATTTTGCTCTTGTCCAGCTATCCGAATTTTCAAGTCACGGATGTCACCACTGACCCGTGCCTGAATATCGTCGAGACGGTCGAGGCCAAGCATACGGCGTACGATTTTCCTGCGCTCCTCCTTGCTGGCGTTAGAAAGTTCGTCAAGTTCTTTTTGCCCCGAAAAAACGGAACGTTTGAACGCTTCGCGTTCCATGTGCAGCACCTTCACGAGTTCGTCGTTGACGGCAGAGACGCTTTTGGCGACGAGTTGGTCGTTCTTGAAAAGTTCGGCGCCGACGGCCAGCGCCTTGCCCCGAAACTCGCGCCGCACGCGGTAGAGGCTTTCGCCAATCGTGAATTCCAACGCCAACTCCACGCTCGCCTTCGGGTCGGCGAAAGAGGAACGCACAAGGTTTTTGTTGCTCTCGTCGCGCCCGAACAGGCAGTACAAAATGGCCTCGAAAATGGTGGATTTGCCCGCGCCGTTTTTGCCGATAATGCCGACCAGCCCCTCGCGGAAATCGAGCGAGAGGGCGGCGTATTGTTTGTAGTTGGAGAGTTTTAAGTTGTTGAGAATCATTGTTTTTCTCTTAGCACGCCGTTTTCGTCAATAAGGTATTTTTCTTTGATTTCCTCTCGGCCCAAAACTTGCCACTCTTCTAATTTATCAAGCCAATTATGATCTACCGAGACTCCCTTGAGGTTGACATCTATAAGATTAGCACCTGAAAGGTCAGTGCCTCTAAGGTAGGCCCCCATGATTTTTACCCTAGGATTAATATAAGATTCTGCTAAATCGGCTCCTTTCAGATTTGCATTCACGAGGTAAGAATTTATCAGGTTTGCTGCTTTGAGGTTGGCTTCTGCAAGATTTACTTCTAAAAGATATGCTTGGTAAAAGTTCGCGCCTTGAAGATTTGCACCTTCAAAATTGACCTTTACAAAGCCTGCTTGGGAAAAATTGACATTCGCCAGATTGGCTCCTTTAAAATTGGTCTCAGAAAATTGGGATTCCGCAAGAAAACAGCTATGTAGATCAGTGTAGTAGATACCTTCTTTATTTAGCCGTTTCATCGCTCCCAATATTCTGTATTTCGCCTCTTTTTCCTCCCACCCCCGATAATCGTCTATTTCTTCATGCAAGCGTTCGATTTTATCTCTTTTTTCTCTCAATTTCTCATAAATCGAAAGCAAAATGCCAAATACGAGCAAGTCAAAAACCATCCCGTTGGCTTCCACCAAGAGGTCATGCCAACTGAACTCTGTTCCGTCTTTGTAGTTGAGGAAACACATAAACCCACCCCAGAGCAAAGCGGCCAAGAGGAAAAAGCGGGCTGGGTGGGCTGTGAAAAAGTCAATGGCTTTTTTCATTAGTTTGTGTTTTTAGAAGTGAGCCGTATTACTCCTGTCTTGTCATCCTGATCCGCCGGCAGGCGGAGAAGAACCTACAAAACACACGCTTTAACGAAACATCCGAAAAACGAGAGATGTGTAGGTTCTTCGCTGCGCTCAGAATGACAATTTTTAGGGGTTTTATGGGTTATTTTGGTGAAAATACCCCGCCGCCCTTTCCACCAACTTCCCCGCCAGCGCCTCGTCGTCGGGGTATTTGCTGCGCAGGTAATCGGCAAAAATCTTGTCGAGGCTGTCGAACTGACCGACTTCGATGCCGCGCACGAAGGCGCTGTCGCTCCATGTTTTTCTTTTTGGAATGAGTTGGAAAGCGTCGGGGAAAAGTTGGCGCAGGCGGAGGTTGCCGAGTTCGAGCGTTTGTTCCGGGCGGATGTCGTTGAAAATCAGCGAGAGCATCGCGTCGCGGGTATCGTTTTCCGAAATAAA
>CAYZVM010000261.1:0-1996 GCA_964481485.1 uncultured Saprospiraceae bacterium
CGACGATGTCGCGTCTCCCCTCCCTTTTAGGGGAGGGGTCGGGGGTGGGGTTGAAACGAGGGGAGAGGTAAGTAAGTCTTTCAAATGACTCATCACCGGCGTTATCCCGCTCCCGGCGGCGATATAAAAAATCGTATCGGGTTGTTTTTCAGGCAATAAGAATCGCCCGTTGGCATCGGTGGCGGTTAGCAGGTCGCCGGGCTGGGCATGAAAAAGCAGGCGGTTGGAGAATTCGCCGTTCACTATGCGCTTCACAGTGACGGCTGGCAATGCGTCCACGTCGGGGCAGGAGGAGAACGAATAGGCTCGTCGTTTTTCGCCGCTGGTTGTTTCAAAAATCAGCGACAAATACTGCCCCGGTTTATAATGAAACGGCAATCCGTCCGCCGGTTCGAGGGTGAATGTGGCGGCGTCGGCGGTTTCCCATTTTTTGGCGACGATGCGGAGTTGGCGTTTTTGCTCCATGACGACTCAAATTCCTTACCGGGCGAGTTTTTCCAATTTTTTCAAATACGGCAGAAAATGCACCTCCACCGAATGGCGCGGGCTTTTCAAAAATTCGCGCTCCACGGCTTGGCCTTCTTCTGCGGCCAATTGCGACAAGTTGGCGGGCAGTGAAAATTGGCTTTTCAACACCTTGGCAACCAATCTCGATTGTGCCTCGGAAAGCGGCCACACGCTGCCTTGCGGCTGCACCAACCCAATGAAAAACAACGATTTGTGTTCGGGGTGAAACATCCGCAGATAGAGCGGTACGTTGGTCGCGTCTTCCCAGTTTATGAAATTTTTGTCAAAAAACGGAAACTGAATTCGGTAGCCGGTGGCGGCGATGATGGTGTCGTATTCCGCCGAACTGCCGTCGGTGAAATGTACGGCGCGGCCTTCCACCCGGACGATGCCGGGGCGCGGATGGACTTTGCCGTGCCGGATTTTTTCCAACATTTCGGAGTTCACGGTCGGGTGCGAGCGGGTGGGCGGAAAATCGGGCTCCGGCAGGCCGTAGTATCGGTACCGCCCAACTTGCATCCGGACGCTGATTTTGTGCAGCACATCCTGTACCGGGCGGGGCAGCCAAAGCATATTGGCGGCAAAGGTGTCGGTGGGTTTGCCGAGGAAAAACTTGGGCACGATGTATTGGGGCGTGCGGACGCTAATGTCTACTTGGGTGGCCACGCGGCTGGTTTCTACCGCACAATCGCAACCGGAATTGCCCGCGCCGACGACCAAGATTCGTTTTCCCTCGAAACCTTTATTGTTCTTAAAACTATGGGAATGAAGGTATTGACCCGTAAAATCGGCTGCCCACGACGGGTGGCGGGGCGTGGAATGGTGGCCGTTGGCGACCAGCAGGTAGTCGAATTCCTCGGAGGAGCCGTCGTTCAGGTGAAGTCGCCAGCGCTCGCCCTCAATTTTTTCGGCTTTCAGGATTTCCGCGTTGAAACGGATATATTTTTCTACATCAAACTTTTGGGCGTAGGCCTGAAAATAGGCGAGTACCTGCTGGTGGCTGGGATAATCGGGGTAATCGGCGGGCATGGGGAAATCGCTGTAATGCGAGAGCCATTTGCTCGAAATGATGTGCGTGGTTTCGCATACGCTGCTGTGGCTTTCGCTGGCTGTGAAGACCCAATTGCCGCCGATTTGGTCGTTTTTTTCAAAACAGACGAGGTTGGTCAAGCCATTTTCGGCCAACACTTTTATAGCGGCCAAGCCGGAGCAGCCGGCACCGATAATGGCGATTCGCGAAGATATAGAAACTTGTCGATTTTCCAATTTTTGCAAAACTCTAATTTCCACAAAAGTATCATTTCTCTCACTCTCTCACCTTCTCTCTCCTCGGCACCGGGTCGTGCATCGGGTGTTTGCTCCACGGATGGCAGCGGAGGATGCGTTTTGTGCCGAGGTAGATGCCTTTGAAAACGCCCCATTCCTCGATAGCGCCAATCATATAGGACGAGCAGGTAGGCTGATAACGGCATTTTTGCCCCAACATCGG
>CAYZVM010000261.1:2096-7922 GCA_964481485.1 uncultured Saprospiraceae bacterium
GGGCCAAGCGGCGGCGATGAGTTCGTGGGGTTTGTCGTTGTCGCGGTTGCCGTGGAGAAAGGCGACGATGGCTTCTGGGATGTCGGCGATGTGGCGGTAATGGCTGTGGTTTTGTTCGTCGGAGGCGAGTATGGTGGGCAGCGGGTTGGCTTTGTGGTTTTCGATAAAAGCCTTGTCCACGCGGTTGAAAAATTCGCGGAGGAAATTCTCCTCCACACCGGCCATTGATTTGTCGAGTTGGTGGGTGGAGTAGAGGGTGTCGTTGGTCATTGGGAAATTGTCGTCGGTTATTTCCCGCGTCAACTGGTCGTTTTTGGCTTCGATCAATCGGGCTTTTTGTTGGCTGGCAACGAGGATGTAATAGCGTTCGGTTTGGTTGATGGCGCGGACGATTTCTCGCACGGCGAAGTTAGGGCCGATGCTGACGCGGTCGGTGACTTGGACGGGCAGCCTTAAAAATTCTGCTGTATCGCGGCTGACAAAAAGTGCCAGGCTGTCGAGGTTGTATTGATGGTCAATATTTTCTGCCAGATTTTTCATCTTTTCGACGACGGGCAAGATGCCTCGCTTTTCGTGCGCGGCGAGCAGGCGGGTTTCGGCCTCCTGTACGAGGTTTTTCAAAACGATTTCGTCTTGCTTGTTGTCGGGAAAAGTGCGGTGTGTGTTGAGGAGGATAGAAATGCTGGGGTCAGAAGCCGTTTGGCGGAGGTGTCGGAGTTTTGTTCGGAGTGAAGGTTGATTTTCCATACTTTTTTAAATGGGAATAATACAGAAAGGTTCACCTGTCACATCGTAAACTTATACCCCACACCTCGAATGGAGTGAAAAAAACGAGGGTTTTTCGCGTCTTCTTCGAAGTATTTGCGGAAGGCGAGGATGAAATTGTCAATGGTGCGGGTGCTGGGGAACACGTCGTAGCCCCACACGGCTTGCAGGATTTGGTTGCGGCTGACGACTTCGTTTTTGCGCTCCACGAGGAGTTTGAGAAGCATGGCTTCTTTTTTGGTCAGCGTGATATTGTCGCCCCGGAAAGTAGTGGCCTCGAAGGTCTCGAAATTGATTTTGTTGTTTCCAAATTCAAAAAGGCTCAGTGCTTCACCTTTCACGCGCTGGCTGCGCTGGAGGAGTTTGCTGACGCGCAGGAGCAGTTCTTCGAGGTTGAACGGTTTGGTGAGGTAGTCGTCGGCGCCTTTTTTCAGGCCGGCGACGCGGTCTTGCGCCATGTCTTTGGCGGTGAGCAGGAGGATGGGCGTGGTGGTGTTGGTGAGGCGCACTTGTTCGGTGATGGCGAATCCGTCCACGTCGGGCAGCATCACGTCGAGCAGGAGCAGGTCGAAATGTTGGCCGCCGATGAGGTCGAGGGCCTTGCGGCCGTTGGCGGTGCTGACGACTTCGTAGCCTTCGAGTTCGAGGTTGAGGCGGAGTGCGTCGCGGATGGATTCTTCGTCTTCTACAAGTAGGATTCGCATGGGTGGGTAGGTTTTTTTGACAGGATTTATAGGGTTAACAGGATTTTAGAGCGCAAGTTTATTAGATTTCGGAAAAACCAAGTGGTGGTACGACTCAAAGTCGTGCCACCACTCATATCCAAACCCGCAACCAGAAACCCGCAACCCACTAATCCATCTCCAAATCAATATCCACCTTTTCATGCCAGGGCAGCCCGTCCAATTTCAGCCGCTCCATGAAAGGGTCAGGGTTGAATTCTTCGACGTTGAACACACCTTTGCCGCTCCATTTCCCTTCCAGAATCATGCGCGCGCCAATCATGGCTGGCACCCCGGTGGTGTAACTCACCGCCTGCGTGCCGGTTTCTTTGTAAGCATCCACGTGCGAGCAGTTGTTCCAAACGTAGTAAGTGCGGGGCTTGCCGTCTTTCACGCCTTTGATGCGGCAGCCGATGCTGGTGAAGCCCGTGTAATTTTCGCCCAACTCTTCCGGCGCGGGCAGCACGGCTTTCAAAAATTCGAGCGGTATAACATCCATGCCTTTGTATTTCACCGGCTCGATGCCAGCCATGCCGATGTTCTGAATCACGCGCAGGTGGGTCAGATATTCTTGCCCGAAAGTCATCCAAAAACGCGCACGGCGCAGCGTCGGGAAGTTTTTGACGAGGCTTTCCAGTTCTTCATGATAAATGAGATAGGAGCGTTTCGGGCCGATTTCTGGGTAGTCAATGTCTTTCCAGATTTCGTGCGGCTCAGTTTCAATCCACTGGCCGTTTTCCCAATATTTTCCCCGTTGCGTCACCTCGCGGATGTTGATTTCGGGGTTGAAATTGGTGGCGAAGGCTTTGCCGTGATTGCCCGCGTTGGCGTCCACGATGTCGAGTTCGTGGATTTCGTCGAAGTAATGCTTGGCGGCGTAGGCGGTGAAAACGCTCGTCACACCGGGGTCGAAACCGCAGCCGAGCAGGGCGAGGATGCCTTTGTTTTTGTAGCGGTCCTGATAGGCCCATTGCCACGAATACTCGAATTTTGCCACGTCTTTTGGTTCGTAATTCGCTGTGTCCATGTAGTTTACGCCTGTTTCGAGGCAAGCGTCCATGATGGGCAAATCTTGGTAGGGTAGGGCGACGTTGACGACGAGGTCAGGCTGGAATTGGCGGATGAGCGCCACCGTTTCGGCCACGTTGTCGGCATCCACGCGAGCGGTTTCGAGTTTTTTGCCGCCGTATTTTTGAAAAATCGCGTCGGCGATGGCGTCGCATTTCGACTTGGTGCGCGAGGCGAGCATGATGTCGCCGAACACGTCGCGGTGCTGGGCGCATTTGTAGGCGACTACGCGACCCACGCCACCCGCGCCGATGATTAAGACTTTGGACATTTTTTAGAATTATGAGTTATGAATTATGAATTATGAATGATATGCCTCCCAATACTTTCATTTACAGCAAGTTGAAAGGTTTTTTCATTCAATCAATTGAAAAGACGAGCAAAAATAGAGAGAAAATCAGGTTCGGTTTTGGAGAAAATCGAGAAGGGGCTTTACTTTCGCCAACAATCCTCGCTTATCATTCCTAATTCCTAATTCCTAACTCATCATTCATAATTCACCTTGCACCAGAAATCACTCTCCGTTTTCCGCGACATCGCGTTCAACCCGAACCACATCGAGGAGTACATCCCGATGCAGGCGCTGGACACGATGGTGTTCGACCGTTTTTGCGAGGACGGCTGGGTCTATTGGGCAGATTTGATTTTTCGCCGCAATTTCTGGGAGTGGCGCGGGATACCTTGCCGGGTGGTGATGTTGCGTATCCGGCTCAAAGATTTTGAGTTCAGCAAAAGTCAGCGCAAATGTCTGCGCCGCAATGAAGACTTGACGGTGCAGCGCCGGGCGATTCAAATCACGAACGAGCACGAGGTGTTGTTCGAGCAGCACGCCAGCCGTTTCGCCTACAACCGCCCGCTCAGCATCTATGGTTTTTTTAGTTATTTCAGCAGCCTTATGCCTTGCTACGGGGTGCAATTCGATGTGTTGAAAAACAAAAAGAAGTTGGTTGCCACGAGTTTTTTCCACATCGGGCGGCGCAGCGTGGCGGGCAACTACGGCATTTACGATATGCGCGAGTCGCAGCGCAGCCTCGGCACATTCACAATGTTGAAAGAAATAGAGTTTGCCATAGAGAACGAGCGGGAATATTATTACCCCGGCTTCGTGTACGACCTGCCGAGTGAGTTCGACTACAAACTGAATTTCAACAACTTGGAATACTACGACTGGTGGGGCAATTGGTATCCGCTCGAACGTCTGCCCGTGCGCGACTGGCGCGAGGAATGGGCGGTGGGGCCGCCGCTGGATTATGGGGCGGAGGGTATTTGATGGAAAACAGGGGCCGGGTAGGAAATTCGACTGCCACCTATCTATTTTATCAAACAATAAACACAATTGTTTTTTCAAAACCCTACGGCATCGTGCGGTTTTCGGAATATGGTGGGTGGTCTCAGGCGGGCTACGGGTGGGATTTGATTCCTGAAAATTAGGCAATTTTTCGGCAAAAAACCACCTTCCAATTTTCTTTGCCCGCCGCTCCCCCTACTTTTGCTCGCCAAAAAAACTTGGCCATCAGAACATGAAAAAAACAACACTGCTTGCCTTCGTTGCCCCGCCGATTGTTGCCGCGCTTGCTATTTTTCCCATTGAAAATCAAAAACTTAAATTCCATTCAGAGGCTGAACTATCTTTTTTTCGGAAACATAACATACCCTCCACCTTCCACCCTCTACCTTCCACCGTCGGCATCCCCATTGACTCCAACATCCTTTTCCCTACCGCCAAACTCTGCTCCGGCTGCCACGGAAAAGACCCGAACGGCAATGCGATGGTCACGGGCGACGGCACGGACGTGAACATCTACGACGACTGGCGCTCTACCATGATGGCCAACTCCGCCCGCGACCCTTTCTGGCGCGCCAAAGTCACCCACGAAATGCTCGTCAATCCCGCCCACAGCGTCGAACTCCAGGATAAATGCACTTCCTGCCACGCCCCGGCGGGTCATTATCAGGCCAAATTGCACGACCACAAGATGTTCTACACCCTCGCCGATGTCTATGCCGACACGCTCGGCCTCGACGGCGTGACCTGCCAAGCCTGTCACGCCCAAGCTCCCGAACGCCTCGGCGACCTGCATTCCGGCGAGTTGAATTACGACACCAATTATATCCGCGTCGCCTACGGGCCATACGAATTTATCTTCGAGCCGCCTATGCACGAGTTCGTGGGCATCACGCCAGTGTATAGCGAACACATCCTCAACGCGGGGCAGTGCGCAGGCTGTCACACCTTGATAACCAATACGGTAGATAACAACGGCGCTTACACGGGCAATACTTTTGTGGAGCAAGCGACCTACCACGAATGGCTCAACAGCCGCTACGACGAGGAACACGACAACGTGACTTGCCAAGGTTGCCACATGCCCTACATCCCCGACGCGGTGGTGATTTCTGCCAATTATCAGTTTCTCACGAACAAATTCCCCTACGCGCTGCACGAACTGGCGGGCGCGAACGTGACAATGCTGAAATTGATGAAAGAAAATCGCGCGGCATTGGGCATCACAGCGCAGCCGGAAAATTTTGACAGCACCATCGCCGCCACGCTGCGGATGTTGCAGCACAAGACACTCGACCTGACGCTGGAGACGGGTGTTTTGTACGGCGATTCGGCCAATTTTAGAGTGAAATTACTAAACAAAGCGGGTCATAAATTCCCCTCCGGCTACCCCTCGCGGCGGGCGTGGATAGAGTTGGAAGTAAAAAATCAAAACGGCGATGTCGTTTTTCATTCAGGCAAAACAAACCCCGATTTCAGCCTGCCCGATGAGGACGCGAACTTTGAGCCGCATTTCAATTTGATTGAAAATCCGAACCAAGTGCAAATTTACGAACTCGTGCCGGGCGATGTGAACGGCCTGTTTACCAATGTGTTGGAACGCGGCCACGTCGCGTTGAAGGACAATCGCCTCGTGCCGCAGGGCTTTTCGGCGAACGACCCGGTGTACGACACGACGCTGGTAGTCGGGATAAACGGCGACCCAGATTTCGACTTCGACGGTGGCTCCGATGTGGTGCATTACCGCCTCCCGACGAACGGTTACATGGGTTTCCTGACGGTGACGGCAAAGTTGTGGTACCAAAGTCTGCCGCCCAAGTGGATGGCGCCGATGTTCGCACACAGTTCGCCGGAGATTGATGCCTTCAAAATCATGTTTGATGCCGCCGACCGTTCGCCAGTTTTGGTGGCCGAACGGGTATTGGACTCGGTTTTTGTGTCGCCGGTTTCTACGAAAAATATTGACAAACAGAAGTTTGTAAAAAT
>CAYZVM010000262.1:0-7874 GCA_964481485.1 uncultured Saprospiraceae bacterium
TGGCACACCAAATGAGTGAAAAACTGAAAAAACGTTGGAAAAACTACTACCAACCTTCCAATCAAACCGAAGAATCCAGGTTGAGTCTTTCCACAAACTAATGTAAACTTTTTTTAGGACGGGTCAAGGAAACGGCAACTGGGACACCCAGTTGCCGTTTGCTATTTGAATTTGCAAGCTCCGAATCACTTGGTGATAATAGCCCGCAGCGTTCCGTTGTCGTCCACTTCGAATTCGCCGAACCCAGAAGTGCCATCGGCAAACATCACGACAACGCGTGTTCCCAACATATCCAACACTCGAACGCCGGAAGAAATGTCGCCTGTGAAGTCCGGGTCAATGCCATTGAAAGCCATCGTAGCGCCCGGGTTGAAGTTTGAAAAACGCACCATCAAGACCTCTGTGTCGAGCCCGACAGTGGAGGTTATGACAGCAGGGCCAGCTGCCGCGCCAAAACTGTCCCATGTGATGGGGAACTTTGCAGTGCGTGTGCTGATACCGAATGCCCGGACTTGGGTTCGGGTTGCGTTCTCGACGGAAAGATTGATACTGAAGGAGTCCAATGGACCCGAAAATGTTGCAACAACTTCTTGTGCCATGATTGAATTTTTTGAGGTTAAGAAATTTGATTTTTGAAAGGATTGATGGCACAAAGATGAAGGGCTGACAATTTTTTTTCGATTAACGCGCAGTTAAAATCCGGTTAAAAAATCTCATTAAAAATTCCCCCGTTTCAACTCCTCCACCGCCCAATTCGCCGCCCGTGCCGTCAGCGCCATGTAGGTGAGCGAGGGATTCACCACGCCGTTGGAAGTCATGCAGGCCCCGTCGGTGACGAACACGTTTTTGCAGGCATGGATCTGATTCCAGCCATTCAGGATGGAAGATTTCGGGTCGCGGCCCATACGCGCCGTGCCCATTTCGTGGATACAAAAGCCAGGTGCGGGGCTGGAGTCGTAGGTGCCAATGTTTTTCAGACCAGCAGCTTCCAGCATTTCGGCGGCATCGTTGGCCATATCCTTGCGCATTTTGAGTTCGTTTTCTTTGAATTCGCAGTCAATATCAAGCGTCGGCAGCCCCCATTTGTCCTTTTTGTCGTAATTCAGCGTAGCCTTGTTTTCGTAGTAGGGCAGGTGCTCGCCCCACGCGCCCATGCCGAAGCCCCATTTTCCGGGTTCGGTGAGGCTTTCTTTGAATTCTGCTCCGATGCCTTCGTCTTTGGATGTGCGACCCCGCCCCGCGCCACCTTGGTAGCCAAATCCGCGCAGGTAGTCGCGTTTTTCCGAGTCGTTCACATTGCGGAAACGGGGGATGTAGGTGCCGTTGGGGCGATTGCCAAAAGTGTAAAATTCCTGAAAATCATCAGAGTCACCGTAAGCGCCCACGCCATAATGGTGGTCCATAAGATTATGGCCGAGTTGTTCGCTATCGTTGCCGAGGCCGTTGGGAAAACGGCTTGATTTTGAATTCAGGAGAATGGCAGCCGTGCCGAGCGTGGACGCATTGCAAAAAATGATTTTGGCATAAAACTCGTAGGTCTGCATCGTTTCGGCATCCACGATTTTCACGCCCGTCGCGCGGCCTTTTTGTTCGTCGTAAATAATGGAATGAACAACAGAAAACGGCCTAATCGTCAGATTGCCAGTGGCTTTGGCGGCGGGCAAAGTAGCAGAGTTGCTGCTGAAATATGCTCCAAACGGGCAGCCGCGCTCGCAGCGATTGCGGAACTGGCAGGAGCCGCGCCCATTGTGCGGCACAGTCAGGTGCGCCACGCGCCCGATTATCATTTTCCGCATTCCTTTGTAATGTTCCTCGATGCGTTTGGCGACTTGTTTTTCCAAAATATTCATCTCCATCGGCGGCAGGAATTCGCTGTCGGGCAGCACCGGGATGTTTTCCACGGAGCCACTGATGCCAGCGAATTTTTCCACATAACTGTACCACGGCGCAAGGTCGGCGTAACGAATCGGCCAGTCCACGCCGTAGCCGTCTTTGGCGTTGGCCTCGAAGTCGAGATCGCTCCAACGGTAAGTTTGTTTGCCCCAAAGGATGGAACGCCCGCCCACATGGTAGCCGCGGATCCAATCGAAGGGTTTGACCTGATTGTAGGGCGTATCCACGTCGCGGACGAAGAAGTGTTTGCTCGCGTCGTGGTAGTTGTACACCTTGCTCTGAATCGGCGCGGCCTTGCGGTCGGCGGGCGAAATGGCGCCCCGATATTTCATTTCCCAAGAATTGAGCAGGGCGGTAGGGTAGTCGGTGACGTGCTCTACCATGCGGCCTCGTTCGAGCACGAGGGTTTTCAACCCCTTTTCTGTCAATTCTTTAGCAGCCCAGCCGCCGCTGATGCCGGAGCCGATGACGATGGCATCGTAGGTGTTTTCGGGGGTGGCACGTAGATTTAAGTTCATTTTCAGAATGTTAGATGTTTTTCACCGCGGAGACGCGGAGGCGCATAGAAGGTTTTTAAAAATGACAAACTCTGCGCCTTCGCGTCTCTGCGGTATAGCTATTTCACCTTCGGCAACTTCACGGTAAATGTCGTCCCTTTTCCGACTTCGGAGTGTTTCACAAAAATTTTCCCCCGGTGGTACTCATCAATGATGCGTTTTGACAGCGAAAGCCCCAGCCCCCAACCGCGCGTTTTGGTGGAATAGCCTGGCTTGAACACGGTTTTGAATTTGCCGGGCGGAATGCCTTTTCCCGTATCGCTGATGTCTAAGCATACAAAACGGCCTTCTTCGTACACTTTTGCCGTGATTTTGCCCACGCCGCCGTCCATAGAATCAATGGCGTTGCGGAGCAAGTTTTCAACGACCCAATCGAACAGCGGTGCGTTGATGCCAACTATAAGAGACTCTTGTTCATCGGGTTTTGGAAAGTCAAACTCGACTTTGCGCGGGGCGCGGCGCTGCATATAGTCGCGGTTGATTTCCAATTGTTGATAAAAATTGGTCGGTTTCAAATCGGGCGTAGCGCCGATTTTGGAAAAACGGTCGGCCACGAGTTCAAGACGGGTCACATCGTTGCGCAGTTCTTCGAGCATTTCTTGGTTGTCGGGTCGGTCTTCATTCACGGCTTTGAGCGTCTCTATCCAGCCGAGGATGGCCGTGATGGGGGTGCCGAGTTGGTGCGCCGTTTCTTTGGCCATCCCGAGCCAGACTTGGTTTTGCTCGGCCCGGCGTGCCGCACTGAATCCGAGATAGCCAAAAACGATAAATGTCGCTATCAGCGAGAGTTGCAAGTAAGGGTAGAGGTTCAACCATTTGAGCAGGCTGGAGTGCGTGTAAATCATCGTTTTGTGGATGTCTGGCGGGAACACCATCTCTATCACGCCTGTGTCTTGCTGTACCATCCGGGTATATGCCTTTTCCACTTCGGCCATTTCCATTTCTTCCAAATTCCGGTCGTCAATATTGCGATACTGCTCAATATCGCCGCTTTCGTTGAGTACGATGACCGGAATGGTTGTATTTTGTTCGATTATTTTTAGGTGCAATGTCAAATCGTAGTAGTTGGCGAGCGTGTCCGTTCGCATTTTTGCCAACATCCGCATGGCCTCGGCGAATTGTTCCGCCTGCTGTTTTTCGCGCTCGACGAGGCGGTCGGCCAAATACCGGGTGTACAACAACGAAATAATAATAATCAACACACCGCCTGCGGCCAAGTACCACTTCCAGTATGATTTGCGGGTATAAATATCCATTTTGTCTTGATAGAATGGGCGAAAGTATGATTTCGTTAAAAACGCCGTGCAAAGTTTTTTAGCGTTTTGCTTTCAGTTGCTCCATCTTTTAGAAACCGTGTGCTTTTGGGGAATTTCAAATGACCGAAGTACCAACGATTATTTTGTTTAACTTTTTCCCGCCAATCCATTAAACAAAAAATGCTGTGCCGCGTTTTTGTGTCATTTTACTGCGAAGGATGGGGGCGATCCCAACATTCAGTATTAAAAAAAGTCTGATGTCAAAAAAGATAGTCGTTATTGGTTCTGGTTTCGCGGGATTGTCGGCGGCGTGCAATCTGGCCGCCGAGGGATTCGACGTGACGGTGCTGGAAAAAAACAATGTGCCGGGTGGTCGGGCGCGCAAGTTCGAGGCCGAAGGTTTTGTGTTCGACATGGGGCCGTCGTGGTATTGGATGCCCGACGTGTTTGAGCAGTTTTTTGCCCGTTTCGGAAAAAAAGTATTGGACTACTACGAACTCAAACGGCTCGACCCCTCGTATGTGGTGTGGTTTGGCCCGAACGACCGCATGGACGTTCCGGCTGAAATGCTGGCATTGGAAGCTATGTTTGAGCATTACGAACCGGGCAGCACCGCCAACTTGCGGAAGTTTTTGGAAGAAGCGGCGTACAAATACAAGGTCGGGATGAACGAATTTGTGCACAAATCAAGCGACAGCATTCTGGAATTTGCGGACTGGCGGATTCTGGCGAGTATGTTTCGGCTGCAAATGTTCACCTCCTTGTCGAAGCACGTTCGGAGTTTGTTTCGAAATGAAAAACTGATTCAACTGCTCGAGTTCCCGGTACTTTTTCTTGGCGCCACGCCACAAAAAACACCCGCTCTTTATAGCCTGATGAATTATGCTGACATGACCCTCGGCACTTGGTACCCGATGGGCGGGATGTTCAAAATCGTGGAAGGAATGGTGTCGCTCGCGCAGGAATTGGGCGTGAAAATCGAACTCGGGCAGGAAGTAAGCCAGATATACGTCCCGAACGGCCACGCGACAAAAGTGGTCACCAAACAAGGCCGGGAATATCCGGCGGATGTGGTGGTGGGCAGTGCGGATTATCACCACATTGACACGCAATTGCTTGACAATCAAGCAAAAAATTATCCCGAAAAATATTGGCAATCGCGGACTATGGCTCCCTCCAGCCTGCTTTTTTACCTCGGCGTGAACAAGCGATTAGAAAATCTGGAACACCATAACCTGTTTTTTGACGAAGATTTGGGACGACACGCGATGGAAATTTACGAAAATCCGCAATGGCCGTCGAAGCCACTTTTTTACATCAGCGCCCCGTCTAAAACTGACCCTTCGGTAGCGCCAGAAGGTTGCGAAAACTTGTTCCTGCTCATCCCGGTCGCGCCGGGTTTGGAGGATACGCTGGAAGTGCGCGAACGCTATTACCACTTGACGATGGAGCGCCTCGAACGACTGACCGGGCAAAGTATCCGCGACCACGTGATCTACAAACGCTCGTTTGCGCACGCTGACTTTGTGGCTGATTATCACGCTTTTAAGGGGAACGCCTACGGCTTGGCGAACACCTTGATGCAAACTGCTTTTTTGAAACCAAAAATGAAAAGCCGGAAGGTGAACAATCTTTTTTACACCGGCCAACTAACGGTGCCGGGCCCTGGTGTGCCGCCGTCGCTGATAAGCGGCCAGGTGGTGGCCAAAGAAATTGCAAAAAGATTCCGTTAGGCAATGCGGACAGAATTAATGGCAGTTGTTTTTTTCGACAGGATTAACGAGATTTACAGCATTGAAAATTTGAGAACCACTTTTTTAGCACATCCTGCTCATCCCGAAATCCTGCCTGAAAATGAAAATTTGTCTCTGCCTTTCTATTTAATCATGCTAACACCATACTATGAATCATCTCCAACTTTTCCACAACACCTGCTTCGAGTGTAGCAGCCTGATTACCCGCCGATATTCCACGTCGTTTTCGATGGGAATCCGGCTGTTCGACCCGCGTTTTCGGGCGCCGATATGTGGCATTTATGGCTTCGTGCGTTTTGCCGATGAGATTGTGGACACGTTCCATGATTTCAAAAAAGAGGAGTTGTTGCAACGATTTCGCGAGGATACTTACCAGGCTATCGAAGAGGGCATCAGTTTGAATCCGGTGCTTCATTCGTTCCAACTGGTGGTGCACCAATACGGCATCGAAAAAGAACTGATTGATGCCTTTTTGCACAGCATGGAGATGGATTTGTCCAACGCGACTTACGACTCGGCAGGCTACGACGAGTACATTTATGGTTCGGCTGAAGTAGTGGGGCTGATGTGCCTGCGGGTATTTTGCGAGGGCGACGAGGCAAGATACCAAAGCCTGAAAGAACCCGCCCGCCGCCTCGGTGCGGCATTTCAGAAAATCAATTTTCTGCGCGACATAAAAAGCGATTTCGACGAACGGGGCCGGGTATATTTCCCCGGGGTGGATTTCAGGCAATTCACCAATGACGACAAACGTAACATCGAAGCCGACATCAAAGCCGACTTTGACGCGGCCTTGGAAGGCATCCGCCGCTTACCCGACGGGACGCGTTTTGGGGTATATCTCGCTTATAAATACTACACGCATTTGTTTGCCAAAATAAAAAGCGCCCCTGCGCAACGTGTGGCACAGGAGCGCTTCCGGCTATCGGACAAACGCAAGGTCTATTTGTTGTTCAGTTCCGCTGTGCGGCACCAATTGAACTTTTTGTGACCTCTATTTTTACCTGACGTATCAATCCCGCATCTTACAAAACGATGCAACTATGGGCACGGCCTGCGGATACTATTCCGCGGGCCGTTTTTTTTATTTCAAATTTGCCAGCCATTTTGCGATTTTGTCCATGTCGGCTTTCGGTACTTTTTGGGCGACCATCGGCACATATCCGGGCCAGTTGGCCGGCTCGGGTTTGGCGACGAGTTGGCCAATACGTTTGGCCGAATATTTTTTGGCGGCGATATCCGTCCACACTGGGCCGACGAGTTTGCGGGTCATGGAATGGCAGGCCGCGCAGCCGTGCTTGTCCAAAAGTGCTTGAACGTCAGCGGGTATTTCGGGTGGGGCGACGGGCGTGGAAGCAGGTTTGAACGCTGCGAGGATGAGCAGAATGGGGAAAAACAAGAGAAATTTTTTCATAAAAAACTTGATTTGGAAAATTCTGACGCAAAAGTTCAAAGAATAATCAAGATGCATAGATAACGTATTTCAAACAATATCAAAATGGTTTTCCGCGTCGAAGCTTAACCTACGCGTAAAGTTTATTTAACAGCGTGGCAGGAAGAATATGATTATTCTTGCCGTTTGGAAGTTGTTACTGCTCAGATTATGCCCTAAAAAAAGTAGGTGCCGTTAACAAAAAACAACTTTATGCGCAAGAAAGCAGGGTCAAGCATTGGAATGGTCGCATTATGGTTGGGTATTTTGTTCTTCAAAATACTGGCGACCTCGTGTAGCATCAGAGGCTCTTTTCAGGGACTCTACAGCTACCAAGACAAGACCAGCAAAATCGCACCGCATTTGATTCAGCAACCAACCTCCCCAATTTGCACGCTTGCCCAGCCTGACTCCGCCGTGGTTTATCTTGTAAATGGTGCAGACTTGAAAAAGTGCGTGGAACAACAAAACAAATCCTTGGTGTACTTGTGGCGCCCCAAGTGTTCGAGCGACATTTGTGTCTCGCCCGGTGTGCTGCAATCATTCTGCGAGAAAAAGGGCATTGAATTGTTTATCGTGGCAGAATATTACGACTACGAAATCATGTCCCTCCATCACTTAACCAAGCGACCAATATTGGGCATTGATTGCAATTACTATTCAAGCCACCTGACCCAAAAGTATGTTTCGAGGTTTCTGGCTGATATATTAGGGCCGGAAACCACGCCACAGGGCAACTATTTTTTTCTATTTGACAGCGGCTGCCTTGTCAGTATGTCGGAAGATGTAACAAAACTTGAAATGTAAGTTGCCAGATAAAACTATTCTAACTCGCTGCGAGACCGCTAAGTACGCCAAATATTTAGAAGTCAACCTGAACACTCTTTGTGGTTAATTCTGTTCTCGCCTTACTACCACTGCCATTCTACTTTTTTCCGATGCAGGTTTAAGAGCGCATAACTGAGGTTCAAATGCCCGGACG
>CAYZVM010000263.1:0-7637 GCA_964481485.1 uncultured Saprospiraceae bacterium
GTTTTGCAGCCACCAAAGCCATCGCCGACATCCGCAATTCGTTCCGCGAAAAAGGTGACACCGCCAAAGCAGAAACGTTGAGCAAGATCATCAAAGAAATCAAGGAAAAGGAAACTGATGCGACGCTGAAACTGTACTACGATATGTTCGACACGCCTTGAGGTGAACGCGTAAAATAAATGCAACGACGGCGGGCAAGAAGCAGGTTTCTGCTTTTTGCCCGCTGTTTTTTTAGGGCTATTTTGTAGTCCAAATTTTTATTCCAATCCACGACACCGTTGAGGCCGGTTTGAATTAAGCACTCATTATCAATACTTTAAAATAAAAACAAAATATTTTTAAAAAAAATTAAACCCAATTATTTGTTTTTAAAAACAACTTGTTTATTTTTGTCCCGTCTTTAAAACAAAAGCATTAACAGCATCTAAACGAGTTGATTATGAAACTCGAAGTATTCGAAAGCAAGCACGGCACAAAAGTCGTCACCGCCTCCAACCTCCACGCCGCCCTGAAACTTCCCGTCCGCCAATATGGTGCGCAAGTGCGCCGCTGGCTCCGCGATGCCTACGAATTCGCCGACGGCATACGCCGTCCGCAGGCTTACCGCGACTTCGCCAAACGCCCCCGGCCCGGCGAGCCCATCGAAGATTTTTTCCTGACGCTCGAACTGGCCAAACTCATCACCCTGCGCACCAACAGCAAGGACAAACTCAAATACGCCCGCCTGCTGGACACAATCGCGCACAACGGGCAAATGAGCCTTTTCCAACAGGCTGCTTAGAACCTGACCGGTTTCATCTTTCTCATATTGACGTTTTGGATACCCAGCGCCATCGGCTCACTGTGCCGTTGGCGCTGTTTTTTTTAACACGGCTTTAAACCTCCTCGCCCTACCTTCGTCTTAGCAACACAAATTGGACATTTTGCAAGCCGTAGCAACGAATAAACCTGCGTCAGATGAACAGATAATGGAGCTGCTGCGCTCGGACAAAACGTTCGAGCGCGGGTTTCGGCTGCTGATGTCGCAATACCGCGAGCGGCTATACTGGCACATCCGCCGATTGGTGCTGGTGCATGAAGACGCTGACGATGTGCTGCAAAACACGCTCATCAAGATTTACCGGGGCATTTTGCAGTTTGAGGGAAAGTCGAAATTGTACACATGGCTCTACCGCATAGCGACCAACGAGGCTATCACGCACCTGCAGAGCAAAGCACGCCATGCCTCAGCTTCACTGGACGATTCTACGGTGCTGCTGACCAATAGGTTGCAAGCCGATGAATGGTTCGACGGCGACGAAATTCAGGTGAAGTTGCAAAAAGCGATTGCTCAGTTGCCTGAAAAACAACGACTTGTGTTCAATTTGCGTTATCATGACGAAATGCCCTATGAAGAAATGTCGGCGATGCTCGGCACCTCGGTGGGGGCATTGAAGGCATCTTTCCACCACGCGGTGAAAAAAATCGAAGCGGCGTTCAAAGAATCTTAGGGCACGAACTCGGTTACAACACGACAGAAAATGAAAAAGGAATCAATAGACAATGAATTGAAAAATCTCTCGCCCCGGCTGCGCGAATTGAGGCAGGGAGGCGACGGATTCAAATTGCCGGAAGGCTATTTTGAGGCGCTGGAAGATTCGGTGTTTAGCCGGATTGATGCCATGGGTGCGCGGCGAAAGCCGACATTGGAAGCAAAAAGCAGCAACTTATTCGTCCGGTTTTTCCGCCCGCAGGTAATGATGGCAGCAGCGGCAGCGATTACATTGGCGTTGGCGGCGGTGTGGTTTTTCCGCCCCGAACCAACCCCAGCTGTGGATAATTTGGCAGCGATGCCCGAACTGAGCGAAGAAGACATAGAGGCTTATGTGCTGGAAAATATCCGCGATTTTGATGCAAACCAATTGGCTTCGATATCTGCCAGCGAAACGGCCCCGGTGGAAGCGGAATCCTCCAAACTACCTGAAAATCAGACAAAAAACAAACAACTTCTCGATGGACTTTCAGCAGACGAACTCGAACTTTTGCTCAAAGAAATGAGCGAAAAAGAACTTGAAAGTTTGCTTTGAACAACAAAAACACAACCTTGACAATCACATTTATTATGAAGCGCATCATTCTCACCGCTCTGATTTTTGTCGCATTTTTTGATTTTGCCCAGGCACAGGCTGAGCGCCTGAAAGCTATCCGGGCCGAAGTTTATACCCGTGTTCTCAACTTGAATTCTGACGAGGCCGAGAAATTTTGGCCCATTTTCAATGAATATGTGGACAATAAAGAAGCCCTGCACAAACAACTAAAACCGGAGGGCCAACTTGATGGCATGAGCGACACCGAAGTAGAGGAGTATGTCAAAAAATACTTCGAAGTCCGCCAAAAGGAGTTTGATTTGGAGAAGGATTTGGTGCAAAAACTGCGCAAGGTGCTGCCAATCCGGAAGATAGCCAAACTGCCGATGGCCGAGCGCGAATTCCGCGAATCGCTCCTCAAACGCCTCCAAGAATTGCGCGAAAGACGGCAAGAACGACGCAATCCCGGTGGGAAAAACAAGTAGTTGCGGTGTGAGGCGTTTTGGAAATATGGGCCATCCCGAATTTTGGGGTGGCTCATGTTTTTTTTAGGACAAAAAAAGACCTCTTGCAAATTAGTGGCGCCACAAAGAATTAAAGCCGAGTTGCTGAAACATTATTTTTGCCCCAACCATGCCCACTTTCACCCGCCAAGAACGGCTCAAAAGCCGCAAGACGATAGCCCGGCTTTTCAAGGAAGGCAATTCCTTTGTGGCCTATCCGCTGCGGGTGGTGTGGCTTGAATTAGAGAGAGAGGGGGCGAGAGAGGGTGAGAGGGTGAGAAAAGAGGAGAGCGTTGAGGAGGATTTTACTACCCAAGTCGCCATTTCTGTTTCCAAAAGAACATTCAGAAATGCCGTTGACCGCAACCGCCTGAAACGCCGTATCCGCGAGGCTTACCGCCTGCACAAACACGAACTTTACGAAAAACTTGCCGACCGCACTATCGCCTTGATGCTTTCTTTTATCGCAAAAGAAGACCTCCCATTTGCAGAAATAGAGGCGGGTGTGAAAAAGATGATTCGGAAATTTCCGGGGTAGGCTTACCTTTTCAGCGAAATTCCCATCTGTCACCCACCAATAACTGCCCATGCTTTTCCCCATCGGCGACGACAACATCGAGCGCGGTCACCCCGCGATATTCAGTTATTCGTTTCTGCTGCTCAATGTGGCGGTGTTTGTTTTTCAAGTTTCTATCCCGCAGGGTTTGCAAGCCTCTTTTGTGGAAACTTGGGGCGCCATTCCTTATGAGATTTCGCAAGGCATTGATTTGCAGACGCTCCTGACCAGTGTTTTCATGCACGGCAGTTGGATGCACCTCCTCGGCAATATGCTCTACCTCTGGATTTTTGCCGACAACATCGAGGCGACGGTGGGCAATTTTCGCTTCCTGATTTTTTATTTGATGGGTGGATTGATAGCGGCAATCACACAAGTGGTGATTGACCCGACGAGCGGCATCCCGATGGTGGGAGCCAGCGGCGCGATTGCGGCAGTAATGGGGGCATACATCGTAATGTTCCCCGGCTCGCGGGTAAAAATGTTGTTCCTGATATTTTTCATCGTGTTTTATGTGCCGTCGTGGGTGTTTCTGGGTATCTGGTTTGTGCAACAGGCGGTGTCGGGCGTGGGTGCGCTGAGCGTGGTATCCGAAGGTGGCGGCGTAGCTTGGTGGGCGCACATCGGTGGGTTTGTGTTTGGGTTGTTGGCCGGTCTTTATTTCAGAGAAAGGTATCACACGCGATGGATTTACCGCCGCTGAATCTCTACCCAAACCTGCCTTAATCCCTCCCGCACCTCGGTCGGCACATCTTTTTCCGCGCCTATTTTTTCCTCTATGACCTTTACGCGCTCCTCCATGGAGGGGTGAGTGCTCAGAAAATTCGGCACGTCGCTCGCATTTTCATTTTCCAAACTGCTTTTCATTTTCCGAAACAAATCGGGTATGCCGCGCGGGGGGATTCCGCTCGCCAACATCAGTTTCAGCCCGTTATCGTCGGCCTCCAATTCAAGGCTGCGGGAATACGAAAGCCCGGCCAATTGGTCGCCGTGCTGCGCGACGACAGCCGTCACATCGCCATAGTCTCCCAATATCAAGCTTAAAAACAGGCTGTTCGCCAGCTCGCGAAAAATAGAGCGCGTGGAGTGTTTCAACTGAATATGGCTCGCCTCGTGCGCGAGCAATCCGGCCAATTGTTCCGGCGCGTCCATGATGCCGAGGATGCTGTCGAACACGACGATGCGCCCGCCCGGCACCGCAAAAGCATTTACAACTGGCTCATTTACAACGGTGATGCGCATATCATACGCGCCGCCGTAGCCGAGCGAATCGTAGAATTGTTGCACCAATCGCGTTTTGGCGGTGTCCACTTTGTAGTTCGCCGTTAGGGAGTGAAACCATGTGTCGCCGATTTGTTTTTCGATTTCAGGGGACACCTTTTCGGCGGCGCGTTCGGCAAGAAATGGCAACAAGAAAAAGTACAGCGCCAACAACGGCAGCAAAATGCCCGCGATGGAAATGAGGCACCCCGCGACACCGATTTTGTCAAAAAAAGACTGGCGAAACAAACGGTTTTTTGGAAAACTGCGCTCCAGCGCACGGCTGAAATCGGGGTCGGCTATTTCCAAAAACTTTTTGCCGTTTTGGAGAATAATGGAACCGTCGTCCAATGCGCGGCCAGATTCGATGTCGCTCAGCGTCCAGTCGAGCATACGGCCATTTTCGAGTTGGATAAACAATACGCCCGGCTCGGTGCGGACGGTGACGGAGAATGATTCGCCGGAATTGCGGTCGTGGAGGGCGGCGGAGAAACGCATAGGCAGGTTGGGTTGTCAGGGCAAAGGTGGCGTTTCTGCTGGAAAAGAAAAACGCAGACTCCGAGAGGAATCTGCGTTGTGTGTAGCGCGAGGGAGACTTGAACTCCCGACCTTGCGATTATGAATCGCACGCTCTAACCAGCTGAGCTATCGCGCCATTTTTTCAAAAGCGGGTGCAAAGGTAAGTCCCAATTCCATTTTTGCAAATTTTAAAATTTGAAAAAAGCGCACTCACACGCCGTCGGATAGCGTTCACTCAATGAGCAGTGTATTTTATTGAAGGGTGCCGAATGATTCTTACATTCGTGCGACCAAAATGATTTGACTCATGAAAAGAACATTCATCGTTGCGTTGTCGCTGGGAATCTTTTCACTTTCTCTTTTTTCCCAAAATTACAATTTCACGCTGCGCTCTCAATTTTCTTTTTCCAATGAAAACATCGCCGGGGTGTGGTGTTATGCAAAGGATGGCCGGGAATACGCGCTCGTGGCCGGCGCTGCAAATCTACACATCGTAGAAGTGACCAACCCAGATGCACCGTCGCTTGTTGTCAGTCTGCCAATGGCGAATGATTGGGGGAAAGAGGTGCGAACTTTTCAGCATTTCGCGTATGTAAGCGCAGAAGAGGGGCCTGGCCTGGTGATATATGATTTAACTGCTTTACCCGATACGAATCAGGCAAGTTATCCAAAAAAAGAAATTGATAAAGCAAATGGCCAGACTATTTGGGTGCATACACTTCATATTGATATTTCTAAGGGGGTGCTTTATTTGAATGGAACTTGGCAAGGAACGGTGGTTTTCAATCTTTTGCCCAATCCTTTTTCCCCTACTGTAATAGGAATTTACGATAAGTTTAGCGGCATTCACGATGGCTATGCTGACAACGACACGCTGTTCGCGGCGCATATATCAGAAGGTTTTGTAGCTGTGGTGGATATGCACGACAAGTCGAACCCAACTGTGCTTTCCACTTTTGAAACGCCCGGCAAATTCCCACACAATACTTGGCTCACTCGCGACCGCCGCCACTTGTTGGTAGCCGACGAGATTTCTAATGGCTTCGTTTCTTTGTGGGACATCAATAACCTCGACGACATCCGCGCAGTGAGTCGCTTCCACCCCACACCCGGCAGTGGCTCTGTGCCTCACAATGCCTTCATTCTCGGCGACTATGCTTTTGCTTCGTGGTATCGCGACGGGGTGATACTGCTTGATCTGACTCGCCCCGAAAACATGGTGCAAGTGGGGCGATTTGATACTGACCTGCGTTCGGGCGACGGCTATCAAGGGTCGTGGGGCAACTGCCCCTATTTACCGTCGGGCAACGTCTTGGTAAGCGACTACAATGGCGGTCTTTTTGTGTTCACGCCGACTTACACCCGTGCTTGTTATTTAGAGGGCATTGTAAAGGATGCGATTTCAAAAAATCCACTCACGGGCGTTAAGGTGTTCATTATCAAAGGCGACCAAACACAACCACCGACGACATCTGTGCAAGGCATTTACCGAACCGGGCAGTCGAAGGCTGGTGAGTTTGAAGTACTGTTTTTCAAAGAAGGCTATCGCCCGTTGCTGCGAAAATCTATTTTAAAACCCGGCGAAGTGACTTTGTTGGACGCGGAACTTAGCCCACTTTCCGCACCAGGCGACGACTTGTCTTTACTACTTTTATCTGCGGAAGACAATCAACCGCTCAGTAACATAGAAGTCGTTTTTCGCAACGGGCTTTTCCAATTTCAGGTCAAAACTGACGCGAAAGGCTGGGCAAAAGTGCCGATTGTTTATGCCGATACCTTCGACATATTCCCCGCCTTGTGGGGGCGATTGCCGTTGAAAAGTATGTTGATTGACCCGGCGAAACCGCCTGTAATTCGCTTGGAGCGAGGCTACTACGACGATTTTTATTTTGACATGGAATGGGTTTCAGCGGGTGACGCAGAAAGTGGTTTTTGGGAAAGAGGGGAAATCCCAGACTTCAACAGTGGTTTTAATTTAGTCAGAAATGACGCCTTGTATGATTTAGGAGGAGAGTGCTACACGACTGGTTTGCCGACGGAATTCAAGAACCCCGATGTAAATGATGGCACAGTACGTTTAGTTTCTCCCGAAATCAATTTAGAAAATTACACACAGCCAGTTTTGAATTTTCAATACTGGCTTGTCAAAGTTCCTGTAACACCAATGGAATTCTCCGTTTTTCTTGAAAATGAATTTGTTAGAAAAAAGATTTGGTCTTCGGCGGGTTACGTTTCAAAATGGACGGCTGTCAATGATTTGGCATTGACAGACACACCGCTTAATGGCCTTTGGAAGATTGTATTTGAGGCAAAAGATACCATTGGTGGTTGGGGATGTTGCATTTTTGAAGCAGGCCTCGATGTCGTGGAAATCCGAGACGGCCAGCCCTCGCCCTCGCCGCCAATCGAAACCTTGCAAGTCGAGGTTTTTCCAAACCCATTTCACGATAGGTTGCTGGTACGCTGCTTGTTGCCGCACAATGATTCGCCTGCCCAGTGGTGGCTATTTGACGTGGCGGGAAGGCAAGTTTTGTCGGGGCAAATTAACTCGGAATCTGCCGTTTTGGAATTAAGTCCCAAACTCGCAAGCGGCGTGTATTTCTTTCATATTCAACAAGATGAAAGCGAGGGAAAAACAATAAAAGTTGTAAAACTTTGAAAAGCGCCGCCTGATTGCCAACAAAAAGTTTATGTTTGCGCCAACAAATTTTTTCAAATGGCAAGGCGCAATTC
>CAYZVM010000264.1:0-7628 GCA_964481485.1 uncultured Saprospiraceae bacterium
GCGAAGTTTGACCAGCACAACCCGGTGTCTGTGGTTTTTAAAAATAGCGGGAGGCGCTTTTTCTGAACAATCCTGAAAAAACAATGCCGCTGACGTTATTATGCCCCAAAATGAATACACTGCTCTCCTTTCCTACCACCTCCCATGCCAAAGTATTCGCCAATTTCCACCACTTTTTCACCTACCGTCGGGCATCTGCGGTCGCCCTCGTTTTTGGCAGAAAGTTCTGTGAGGTGTTTCTCCAAATGTTTGCTGATGCTGCGTTTGTCGCAGAACTGGCTACAGTAAAGGCTATTTACCTTCCGATTTTATTCTTTCTTTCATACGGAAAAGGGTAGTACTGCCAACTTTCAGTTGGCGAGATGAGAATGATTCGCCAGGCGGAAAGTTAGCGGCACTAATGCGCCTCCAGCCAATTCTCCCCCGTCCCCATTTCCACCAAAATCGGCACTTTCAGGTTCGGAATCGCCGTCTGCATTTTTTCCTTGATAATCGGTTTCAAGCGTTCGAGTTCGTCCTTGCGGGCATCGAACACGAGTTCGTCGTGTACCTGTAAAATCATGTGCGACTTGAAATTGCCCGCGCGCATCGCCTTCCAAATGTTCACCATCGCCACTTTGATCAGGTCGGCAGCCGTGCCCTGAATGGGCGTGTTGATGGCAATACGTTCGCTCATGGAACGCATCATGCCATTGCCCGAATTGATGTCGCGGAGATAGCGGCGGCGACCGAGCAGCGTTTCGACGTAGCCGTTTTTGCGGGCGGACTCCACGATGTTCGTCATGTAGTCGCGCAGGCCGGAATATTGGCGGAAATAATTCTCAATCAACTCTTTAGCCTCCGTGCGTTTGATGCCGAGTTGGTTCGAGAGATTGCTCGCGCCAGCCCCGTAGATGATGCTGAAATTGACCGTTTTGGCGGCGCGGCGCTGTTCGGGTGTGACTTTATCGAGCGGCACACTGAACACCCCGGCGGCGGTGGCAAGGTGAATATCCAGCCCTTTTTGGAAAGCATCAATCATGGCCGCGTCCTGGCTGATTTCGGCGATGAGCCGCAGTTCTATTTGCGAGTAGTCCGCCGAAAGCAGAATATGGTCAGCGTCGCGGGGAATAAAAGCCTCGCGCACCTTGCGGCCTTCGGCAGTTTTGATGGGGATGTTTTGCAGGTTGGGATTTTGGCTGCTGAGGCGGCCCGTCGCCGCAAGTGCTTGATTAAAAGAGGAATGCACCCGCCCCGTGCGCGGATTGATAAGCGCGGGCAAGGCATCCACATAAGTGCTTTTTAGTTTCATCAAACCCCGGTGCGCGAGGATGTCGGCACAAATCGGATGCGCGACGGCCAGTTCCGAGAGGATGTCCTCGTCGGTGCTGTACTGGCCGGACTTCATTTTTTTGCCGGGGTAGGGGAGTTTGAGGCGGTCGAACAGGGCTTCCCCGACCTGTTTGGGGCTGGCGATATTGAAATTGAAACCCGCCTCGTCGAGTACTTTCTTTTCTAAATCAACGATTTGCACCGCGAGTTCGCCGGAATATTCTTTCAAAAAATCGGGGTCAATACGCACGCCCGTGTGTTCGATATCGGCCAGCACTTTCACCAACGGGGTCTCCACCTCGCGGAAAAGTTTGACCAAACTCTCGCCGCCCGCTTCTAATTTTGGTTTCAAATAGTCGTACAATTGAATCGTCACATCCGCGTCCTCGGCGGCGTAGTCTTTTATTTTTTCAATCGGCACATCGCGCATAGTGCCCTGCTTACCGCCGACTTTTTTGCCAATGAGTTCCTCGATTTTGACAGGCGCATAATTCAAGTAAGTTTCCGCCATGTAGTTCATGTTGTGGCGGAGTTCGGGTTCGAGCAGGTAGTGGGCGAGCATAGTGTCCCAGAACGGGCCGCGCAGTTCGCAGTCGTAATTTTTCAAGACGATGGCATCGTATTTCAGGTTCTGCCCAATCTTTTCAATCTTCTCATTTTCAAATATTTGCCTGAACTCATCCACGATTTTTTGCGCCTCCGCGCGGTCGGCGGGAATGGGGACGTACCACGCCTCGCCCGCTTTCACGGCGAATGAAAAACCGACCAAATCGGCCTGCGCCGCCTCCAATGCGGTCGTCTCGGAGTCGTAACAAACGGCGGGCGCGGCGGCTAATTTTTTGAGCAAATCGGCGCGAGTTTCGGGCGTGTCGGCGAGATGATATTCGTGCGGCACGTTTCCAATATTCTTGTCCGCAACGCGATGTGTCGCGCCGCCAGTTTCAAAAATGCCGCCAGTAGCGACGGGCTGAGCAGCAGGGTCGTCGCCAAACAAATCACCTTGCATACCTTGTACTGCGGAACTCCGTTCCGCAACCTTCTTCGAGTTGTCCGTAGTTTGCCCGGAACGGAGTTCCGGGCTACCCCCTGCCCACGGACTCCTCAAAATCGCATCCGCCAAAGTCCTGAATTCCAATTCCTTAAAAATCTCGATGAGTTCCTCGCGGTTGAAAGGCTCGATTTCAAAAGCCTTGTCGTCGAACTGAATCGGCGCATTCGTATCAATCGTAGCGAGCCATTTGGAAAGCGTTGCTTTTTCGCCGTGCGTCTTGACGATTTCCTGTTGTTTGCCCTTCAGTTTGTCCACGTTGGCGAGCAGGTTTTCCACGGAGTCGAATTCTTCGAGCAGTTTGGTGGCGGTTTTTTCGCCGATGCCGGGCAGTCCGGGGATGTTGTCCACCGAGTCGCCCATGAGGCCGAGTATATCAATCACCTGCTCCACGCGCTTGATGCCCCAGCGTTCGCAGACTTCTTTTTTGCCCCAGATTTCTGCTGCGTCGCCGCCTTTGCTGGGTTTATAGAGGAAAATTTTGTCGTCCACCAACTGCCCAAAATCCTTGTCGGGCGTGACCATAAACACCTCGTAGCCTTCTTTTTCGGCCTGTTTTGCCAAAGTTCCAATCACGTCGTCGGCCTCGTAGTTCGGCACGATGACGACGGGCAGGTTCATGGCGCGCACGATTTTTTCGACCCAGGGAATGCCGAACGTAATGTCCTCCGGCTGCGCCTCGCGGTTGGCCTTGTAAGGCTCGTATTTTTCGTGACGGAAAGTGCCGCCTCTGGGGTCAAACACGACGGCGACGTGCGTGGGTTTCTCGCTCTGCATCATGTCCCACAAGGTGCGCATAAAACCCTGAATAGCAGAGACATTCCAGCCTTTGGAGTTGATGAGCGGGCGGGTGATGAACGCGAAATGTGCGCGGTAGATGAGGGCATGCCCGTCGAGGAGGAAGAGTTTTTTCGTCATTGCTGAGCGTCATTGAGGTCATTAAGGGTCATTAAAGACATTGGAGAAATTGGGCAGCAAGGTAGGGCGAAAAACTATTTTTTGTTTTAAAAAAAGAAGGCCGCCGCCCCTACGTTGTCATCCTGACGGGAACTGTCCGCTCTACGGGCGGGCAACTCGCGCGGCTTCCCTCGTAGAGCGGACAGTTCCCGTCAGGATGACAACGTAGGGGCGGGGAGTAAAGGGGGCGCTTACATCTCTTTTGGAGGCCACTCGCCGCAGATAAAAGCGTTGAAAAACTTCCAATCGGGGTTTGCTTCTCCGATGAGCGCTTCTTTTTCTTTTCTGAGCATTTTTTTGAGTTCTTTCTCCCGCGCAAGCGCATTCAAGACGTACTGATACCACTCGTAATAGACCAGATTATAGCAATAATAGCGTCCGGCAAAGGTTTCTGGCTTGCCTCGGTTGGCATAATGTTCTATCAAGCGGCGGCTCAAATCGTTGGTAACGCCGACGTACAGCACTGTTTTTTTCCAGTTGGTGAGGATGTAAACCCAGAAGTTGTACTCGTTTTTCATGATGATTTCGGTTGTTTTTTGTCATTCTTGTCCACCTTACGTTGTTATACTGAAGGGAACCGTTCGCTCTACGGAACACACCACGGAACGCTCTCCGTTGTCATCCTGTCGGGAACCGCCCGCTCTCCGGGCGAGTACCCTACGCGGCTTCCCTCGTAGAGCGGACGGTTCCCGTCAGGATGACAAATTACCGGAGTCCCGCAAAATAATCCTGCAAAATCTTGTGCCGAAACCGCCAAGTAGCCCCGCGCATTTTTTTGCCTTTTTTGTTAGTGCGGCGGTTGTCCTCGAAGATGTGTTGGTCGGTCATGCGGTCCATGAAAGTGACCACACGCAGGGGCATTTTGCCTTCGAGATAGAGGACGAGGCGGAGGGAGAAATGTTTGATAAAATTAGATCGTAAAATAGGAATAAATAATAATGTTGGGAAAACAAGTAGAGCCATTAACCCAAACTTTTTTAGATCAAAGGGGACATGCAATATCAAATTCTCTGTCTGAACCCAGTATGCCAATAGGCCTACGGTGATGGAGATAACTAAACTGGGCATTTCCCAAAAACCCAACTTAAAAGTAAACCAGAAACGTTGGTAAGGGCTGAAAACATGAAGGAAATAGCTTGTCACAATGCCTGCATCTTTCAAACTTGTAATTAACGCAAAGTTTAAACCAAAAGCTACACGGTAGTCTATTTCATAGTTTAAGCTCAAGCCCAAGCTGAAGGCTAGCCCAAGAGCCCCAAAGATTAGACCTTCAACAAGACCATCCTCTCGATTCTTTTTGAATTCTTGCCAACTCCAAATCTGGATATCAGAAGTATTTATCCAATAGTTAACCCATAGAAAACCAATAAACCAACCAAAAACTAATCCCAAAATATATCGGTCAATAAAGCTGAAAGTTACGCCGCCTACTAAACCGTAGGCCCAACCAAGTACCAAGCGATATCGCCACACATTTCTACCCCATTCTGGCTGCATACTCAGCAATTCAAAAACCAAAAAACTCTCCTGCTCCATCCTCTCGGCCAAAAAATGCAGGTACTTCTTGTCCTGTTCCTCCGGCACCTGCTCATCCACAAAAGTCTTTACGAGTTCGGTCTGCCGCCCTTCGGTGCTGTCGGCTTTGAAAGGGAAATCGGCGAGCGTTCTTTGGCTTTTTCCGAATAAAAAAGAGGCCGTGTTGAGGTAAAAAGGCGTTTCCACCGCTTCGGCTAGCCATGGGTCGTGTTCGAGCGCGTGTAGCAGGGCGCGGTCGGCGGCTTGGCTTTGGGCATTTTCCGAGAGGCTCCTTTTAATTTGCGTCAACGAGAGCGGCTGCACTTCTATTTCGGCATACACTGGTGCATCGGATTGGGCGGCGGCGTATTCTTTTTTGCGCGAACTGACGATAAGTTGTTTTCTTTTTTCATCGCCGAAGTAAGCGGCCATTTTATGGAGACAATCGTCTCGGTAGTCTTCCGCCACCTCGTCAAAGCCATCGAAAAATGGCACGACGGCGTTGCGCCGCAGCAATTCTTGCACAAAAACCGGGCTGAGGCTGTAAGTGTGGGCGATGTTCTGGGCGTACCATTCGGCGAAGTCGCGGTCTTTTGTCCAAGTGGCGAGGTTGAGAATAAGGGGGAATTTTTGTAATTCGTTCGACGACTTGGAGTCGTCGGACGAATAAGACGTGTTCAGGATATTGATGGCGGCGTAGAGCAGGATAGTGGTTTTTCCAGAGCCGGGGTCGCCGATGAGCAGGAGGCGGTCATTGGTTTTCAGGATTTTATCAATTTCCGAGGCGATATTTTCGCTCTCGATGCTCAGTTCTTTGTCTTTGAAATAAGCCTCCACCCGTTCGGGCGCCATGCCGAAGTGAGTTGATTTTGCAGTGAGGTTGATGGGCAAGCGTCGCCCGGTTTTGGACTTGAGGCGGGTTTGGTATTGCTCTTTGAGGAGTTCTCTGAATTTACCAACCGCCTCGTCGTACTGAGATTTGTCCACCTCCTCGGCGGCGGGTTTTTCGCTGCGGTTTTCGATTTTGGTGTACAAGTATCCTACAAGACCCAACAGCAAGGCAAATGCCGCGATGAGAACGGGGTTGTTTTGGAATGCGGCTTTGATGTTGTGTCCCCAAATGTCTGTCAGCACATTAGTAAACACGCCGAAAGCCAACAACGCCATTGCTGCGAGGAGCAAAAGCAAAAGGGAAGAAATGCGTCGGTTCGTTTTTTTCATTTGAATGGCGGCGGGGAGTCGTTTTCAGCTGTGGCAAAAATCTAAAAATTCTGGCGGTTGGCTTGAACCGAAATGATTTCGACGACTTCGCCCCTAATGCGGTAATAAAGTGAGGTTTGCGGCGAAACGACACATTTGCGAGCACCGCCAAACTTTTCGGAGACAGGAAATGCCTTCGGTCTGGATTTAATAATCTCCAAAAAACGGTGGAGTCGCGCTTGGAACTTTCGCCTCGACTGTGGCGACCACTCTTCCTCCAAATAGGTGAGTAAATCTTCCAACTGCCGGGAGGCTTTGGCGGAGAGAATAACGGTCATTTGAATTTTTGATTCATTCTGGCGGTAAAGGCTTCGTAGGTTTCGGTTCGGCCATTCTCAAGGTCGGCCAAACCTTCTTGAAGGTCGGCTTTTTCTTTTTCTGTGAGTTCATCCCACCAATCCCCCTCTTCCAAAAGCAATACCTCCAATTGTTGAATGATAACTTCATTCTTCGTTGCAGCCAGACGTTCAATCAGTTGCAATTTCCGGCTTTCAAGTGTGCGCGGTGTGGCGGCTTCGGCTGTCATAGTCTTTATCGTTTTGATACAAAAGTAAGTTTTTTCTCAAAAACGGCATTTTCATGTTTTACCAGCCCAAACTGCCACGCCAAAAATTTTGTGGCGGGAACCAACTCTAAAAAGGCATCATTCTTGTCTCCCAAACCTCGGTGCATTTTCCCTCCCGCCTTCTTGTTCTTTTGCCCGTTCCGTCATTTGTCTGCAATTTTCTGACGGGAAAGACCTACATTTGCTCCCCTTTTTGACTGACGGCGCCGTTTTTTTCTGATAATCAAAACGTTGTGCCGCCCATCATCCGGTTTTCATAATTCAACCTGCCCCGTCTGTGAAACGTGTGCAACTCATGGCCGCCCGACCCGGCCAAACCCACGATAAGAATGTGGTCATCCTCGCCGAAAAAGACGGGCTTGACAAACTTGACGCGCCGCTTGCGCCGTCCGAATCCGCGTTTCTGCGCCAAGGTGCCGAGCGCGATATTTCCAGTTTCTTTTTCCCGCGTGCCGATGGCGGCATTTTTGTCCGCCTGCTGAAACCGGACAAAAACCCGGCTTTCGCCGCGGAGGATGCCCGTTTGGCCGGGAATGAACTGCTGGGCGAATTGCGCAAGTACAAAATCGAAACGGTCACGGTGCGCAATTTTTGCACTGACAATCAATCACTTGCCTTTGCGGAAGGCATGGCATTGGGCAATTATCAGTTTCTGAAATACTTTTCCGATGCCGACAAAAAAGAAAGCCCGCTTCGCGAAATCTTCATAGAAGGTGTTTCGGAAACGGACATTGCGGAAATGAATGCGCTGCTGGACTCGGTGTTCCTCACCCGCGACTTGGTGAATGAGCCACATTCCAATCTGAACGCATTGCAACTGACCACGGCCATAGAAGCCGCCGGTCGGGAGTATGGATTCCAAGTGGAGGTTTTGGGAAAAGAAAAATTGGAGAGCATCAAAATGGGCGGTCTGCTCGCCGTAAACCGGGCCAGCACCGTGCCGCCACAATTTTGCATCCTCGAATGGAAACC
>CAYZVM010000265.1:0-5535 GCA_964481485.1 uncultured Saprospiraceae bacterium
AGTTGTTGAGCGAAGCACTTTCGAGGTGCAGATTGTCCACCATATCCACGACATAAGACAGGGGCATCCCGTGGCGCAGTACCCCGGAGATAAGCCGGGCATAGTTCCAGTACTCTTTGTCGAACGTGCGTGAAAGCCCCTCGATAGTGACCTTATAGCCATCTTTGTTTTCGTATTGAAAATCATAACGATTTTTGCCGTTCTCTTTGATTTTCAAAACTTTACCTTTTGTTATCTTTGTCAAAACAGAAAAAGAATCCACCGCCCGGCCCGTGAAAATCTCGTAAGGCCGGCCTTCATAAAGCCCCACGACAGCCACCCAGCGTTCGTCGTTGTTCATAAAATTGAACACGTCTGCATCGAGCACATTGGGGCGTTTGGGCGCAACCGTTTCGGCAAAAGCACCTTGTTTTTCTTCCTTTTTATCGCTCAACAACACACCGCTGCGCGAGCCTTCGCGATAGACTGTCATGCCTTTACAGCCAGACTCCCAGCCAGTGAGATAAATTTTTTCAATCAACGATTCGGTGGCATCTTCCGGCACGTTCACCGTGACGCTGATGCTGTGGTCTACCCATTTTTGCACCCGGCCTTGTAGTTGCACCTTGTTCAACCAATCCACATCTTCAGCGGTGGCGCGGTGCCAGGGTGATTGTTCGATGATTTTTTGCAACTCTTCTTCCGGCAATTTATCCACACGGTCGGGGTCGTAGCCCTTGATTTCCAACCATTGTTTGAACGGGACGTGGAACACATGGTAGTCCTCCCAACTGTCGCCCACCTCGTCGGTGAATGTGATGCGGGCATTTTTGTCGTTGGGATTCACCTTGCGGCGGCGCTTGTAAGAAATGCGGAACACCGGCTCCAGCCCCGAAGTGGTTTGAGTCATCAGGCTCGTGGTGCCGGTGGGAGCGATGGTGAGCAGGGCGATATTGCGCCGCCCGTGCTGAGCCATGTCGGCATACAGGGTGGGGTCGGCATCGCGCAGGCGTTGGACGAACGGATTTTTTTCTTCCCGGGCAGCATCATAAATGGGGAAAGCGCCGCGCTCACGGGCCAGATTGACGGAGCCGCGATAGGCCGCTAGAGCCAGGGTACGGTGTAGGTTTTCGCAAAAATCGAGCGACTCCGGTGAGCCGTAACGGATGCCCAGCGCGGCCAGCATATCGCCCTCGGCGGTGATGCCGATGCCAGTGCGGCGACCTTGTTGGCATTTTTTCTGAATTTTTAGCCAAAGGTCTCGCTCTGTGATTTTGACGGCATCCGGTTCCGGGTCGTTTTTTATTTTGGCTAAAATATTTTCAATTTTTTCCAATTCGAGATCAATGATGTCGTCCATGACGCGCTGCGCCAATTGTGCGTGTTTTTTGAACAACTCAAAATCAAAGCTTGCTTCGGGGGTAAAAGGTTGGTTGACGTAACTGAACAAATTGATGGCGAGGAGCCTGCAAGAATCATAAGGGCAAAGGGGAATTTCGCCGCACGGATTTGTGGAAACCGTTTGAAAGCCCAAATCCGCGTAGCAATCCGGCACTGACTCGCGCAGCACGGTGTCCCAAAACAACACACCCGGCTCGGCGCTTTTCCAAGCGTTGTGCACGATTTTTTTCCAAAGCCAATTCGCCTCGATTTCTCTCTCAACCCTCGGTTTTTTCGCATCCACAGGAAAACGCAACTGGTAAGGTTCGCCACCGACGACGGCCTGCATGAAAGCATCGTCCACGCGCACCGAGATGTTGGCGCCGGTGACTTTTGTGTTATCTAATTTGGAATCAACAAATTGCGCGACATCAGGGTGCCGGACGGAAAGTGTGAGCATGAGCGCCCCGCGCCGCCCATCCTGCGCCACCTCGCGGGTGGAGTTGGAATAACGCTCCATGAACGGCAGGATGCCTGTGCTGGTAAGTGCACTGTTCATCACCGGGACGCCTTTCGGGCGCAGGTGCGACAGGTCGTGCCCAACCCCACCGCGCCGTTTCATCAGTTGCACTTGTTCTTCATCCATTTTCAAAATCGCCCCGTAGGAATCGGCCCTGCCTTCCACGCCGATTACAAAACAATTGGACAAAGACACGATTTGAAAAGGATTGCCAATGCCTGCCATGGGGCTGCCCTGCGGCACGAGGTACCGGAAATGCCGAAGCAGTTGGTAAATATCCTGCTCTGAAACGGGGTTGGGGTGCGTGTTTTCGATGCGCGCGATTTCTGCTGCGATGCGGTGGTGCATCTCGTCGGGGCTGCGCTCGTAAATATTTCCAAATGAATCTTTGAGGGCGTATTTATTCAGCCAAACGTTGGCGGCAAGTGTGTCGCCTGCGAAGTATTCGGTAGCGGCTGCGAAGGCTTCTTCGTGCGCATATTTGGTCGTGCTCTGAGCGTGGACAGCGTTAGTTGCATTCAATGTTTCCATATAAAAGACTGGGTTCCATGAACGGGTGAAAGATACCTTCGCGGGGTGCAGCGGGCTTCGCAAAAACCGTCGCCGCCTTCTTCTTATGCCCACTCTTTTTGGGAGTGGCAGATGGTGGCGTGACTGCTGTTCACAAAAATGCCGTCTGCTGAGCAACACGTTGCCCACCAGACGGCATTCAAAATGAGACAACGACACTTGTTAGCCTCTCCCGGGCGACACCGGACAAGTGGAAATACCAACCAGCCGATACAACGGGCAAAAACCCATCAAACTTGTGAGCGTAAAAACAGCCGCCAACACCAAGGCGACGACGCCTACCGTGCCGGTCAGTGTGCCGTTGTAAAAGAGAAAAACGGCGATGGCCGCAATAATGAGGCGAATGACGCGGTCGGCAGAACCCATGTTTTTTTTCATGGCAGAAACGATTTTATAGTTTGGAAAAATAACTGACCAGCCCCCCGATGAGCGCAATAACACCGATGCACAAGGCGCAGACTACCGCGAATTTGAATACAACGGGCATTTTTTTCATCGAATACTGATTGTCAGGCAAAATTCGGCACTTTGTGGCAGAGGTTATATGACTTGGCACTCGCCCTGAGATGACTGTTATCACCCCTCAGTGCGGCAGTCGTTCGCGGAAATATCCGTACACCCAAGTGCCGGCGATGGCACTAACCAATGTGACAACGATGACCAAAGCACCTGTGCCAATTTGGGCAAACAAAGGGCCAGGACAAGCACCCGTCATCGCCCAGCCAAAACCGAAAATGAGACCGCCGTAGATTTGCCCTTTGCTGAATTGCTTTGGGTGAAATATGATTTCCTCGCCATAAATGCTTCTTGCCTTGAATTTTTTGATGAGAAAAACCGACAATGCGCCGACCACCACAGCCGTGCCAATAACACCATACATGTGGAACGATTGGAGCCGGAACATTTCCTGAATGCGATACCAAGAGATAATCTCGGCCTTCACGAAAGTGATGCCGAAGAAAATCCCGACTGCGACGTATTTCAAATTGTGCCACCACGGATGCTGCAATTGCGACTCGTTCATGCACATCGTATCGAGCGAACGCACCTCAAAGTCCGTTTCAGGAGTCAAAGTCGCGCTGTCGGCGACCGTTGGCTGAAAGTTTTTTACTACTGACATTTTTCAAAAACAGTTTGAAAAGATGAAAACTGGTTGTTCCAAAAAAGCGCACAAAATCAGAGCGCCAAGATGTGGGGCAAAATCAGATTGGCCATCAAAAAGCCACCAACCATGAAAGAAATGGTGGCTATCAGCGACGGGATTTGCAGATTGGAAAGCCCCATGATAGCGTGCCCGGAGGTGCAGCCACCTGCGTAACGCGTGCCAAAACCAACCAAAAAACCGCCGATGACGATGAGGATAAAACCGCGCAGGCTCAGCAGGCTTTCCCAGCTGAACAAATCGGCGGGCACCATGCCGTCAATATGTGTGATGCCGTTGGCCGCGAGGTCTTGCGCGAGGTTGGGGTGGATTTGCACCGGGTCAGGACTGGTCAGGAATATGGTCGCGATGGCTGCCCCGGCCATGATGCCGACCACAAAAAAGAAGTTCCAAGATTCTTTTTTCCAATCGTATTTGAAGAATTTTATGTTGGCCGGCAGACAAGCCGCACAGATGTGGCGCAAGTTGGAAGAAATGCCAAAGTGTTTGTTGCCCAACAGCAGCAGAGCCGGCACCGTCAGTCCGATAATGATGCCCGCTGCCCACCAGGGCCATGGTTGAGTGAGTATCTCCATTTTGTGTATGAATGAATTTTGATGCAAAGTTGAGCCTATTTGGAATTGCCCCCTCGTGATATTTGTCACGTTCAATAAGTATAGTTCAAAATCAGGTTATACAGCGACATATCCACTCGGTTGATGACGTATCGGTCGTTGGCATACACCTCGCCAAGCCGACCTTTCCAGACATAAAGAAAATGCACGCGCAAACCTTCTAATGTGCCACCGAAACTGTACCGGGCATCCAAGTTGAATTGGTTGAAAGATGGGAAAGCATATTTATTGAGCGCGACATTTTTCACGTCGGGCAAGTAGAAATGGCCGTAAGCAGCTTCAAAACGCAGTTTTTTGTTTTTGGTTTGCCAGTTTACCCTGCCTGTGGCAGAATGTGAATCGCCGCTGCCCTCCACCCGCTCACGGGGCATAAAAGTATAAAATGGCTCACGGCCCCACTCGCGCGGAGAAAGAAACCGACCATCGGCGCTGACACGGGTATAAGCCCCCAATGCCTGCCAGCCGCCACGTTGCCAACCGGCCTGTACGCTCACGACGTTGGAGCGGCCATCTTTTTCAAAATAAGTTTTCGACGCATCCTCGTTGCCGCCATGCGCAAGGGCATCTTGATGGGCGAGCTGAATGCCAAGCAGCAGTTTGTGGCCGTTTTTGAGCGGATGTTGGTAATCAGCTTGCAGGAACGCCGTGTTGTAAATGTTGTCCACATATTGATTCCAGACCTGCACTTTCACGTTTTTCCCGACATGGCGGGTGATGCCCAAAAGCCCAATGCCCGCACTTTCCAAATGTTCCGGGTATCCACTGGCTGTGCCGTCGGGATTCAGCCCTTTGGGGTAGAGGCCGATGGATTCGCCGACATTGTACCAGCGCACGGTACTGCGCGGCGAGATGCTCCACAACCAGCCAATTTCGATTTTTGTGTTTTTCAGGTCATTGATTTCGGCCCAAATACCCGCCTCTGCGGTGGGGCGCATCCGACCGTCTTGATAATTGACAAACGGAGTTTGCAGGGATTGTTGGCCGATAGTGATGTGCGATTTTTTCCATTCATAGCGGAGCCAAAGTTCTTCGATACGGTCGAGGTCGCTGCGGTTGCCGGGGTTTTCAACATCGAACAAACCGATTTCGTACCGGTTGACGGCTCCGGTCAGGGAATCTTTCGCGCTGAGGTCGGAGGAGCTGAGATTAAAATTGAACACACCGCCCAAGCCGAAACGGAACCCATGCCACGCCGCTGTGTTGAAATGCAAGCTGCCCCCGGCGGCCAGCGCATAGTAATCGGAGAGTTGGCGGGCATTGTCGGTAGCCATGAAATAACTGCGAAAACTGCCGTGAAAATGGCCGTGTTC
>CAYZVM010000265.1:5635-7598 GCA_964481485.1 uncultured Saprospiraceae bacterium
CTAAAACATGAAAGAACCAATTGAATTTTAGAATGGAAATTCGCCGATGCCGCCAGACAAGTTGCGCACGTCGAAACCTTGCTGGTACATGAGCCGACATGCTTGCCCGCTGCGGTTGCCACTCCGGCAAAACAAGAAGTAGGTGACATTTTTGTCCAATTCACTTACCTTTTTGCCAAACGTGGGCGAAAGAAAATCAATGTTCAACGCGCCAGGAATGGTGCCGGAGGCAAATTCGCCAGCAGTGCGGACATCGAGCAATACCGCGCCGGGTGTTTCCTGCCACTCCTTTTTGAAGGCGCGGCCCGAAAGATTTTCATTGCGCCGGGCGCTGTTGGCGGTCGTATCTGCGACGGCGACATCACTTTCGCCGCCGAATATGTTTTTTAAAAAATTGAGAGCCATTAGTTTGTGATTGATTTGGTGAAAAAATGGTAGCGCAGGGTTTACAGCAACGTGGTAGGGCAGACATAATCCGTCACCTTGAACTTGTTGCTCTCTTTCATGGTCTTAAAGCCACCTTTCACATCCACCAAGTTGTCGTAACCGCGAGCACGCAGGATGCTGCTGAAAATCATGGAGCGGTAGCCGCCAGCGCAGTGGATGTAGGCCGTTTTGTTCTTCGGAATCTGCAACATAGACTCATTGATGAAATCCAGCGGTGCATTTTCAGCCTCTACGACGTGTTCGCTTTGGTACTCGCTCTGTTTGCGCACGTCGAATACGGGGGTGTCCGGGTTGGCCGCAATGATATCGGCGAGTTGCTCGGCGCTGACTCTTTCGATGGTGTCTACCTCCATGCCCGCTTTTTTCCATGCTTCAAAGCCGCCATCGAGGTAGCCGAGGCAATAATCGTAGCCGACACGGGCAAGGCGGGTGACGACTTCTTCCTCGCGGCCAGGCTCGGCCACGATAAGGAGTTCTTGCTTCACATCGGGGATGAGCGAGCCGACCCACGGGGCGAAACTGCCATCAATTCCGATGTTGATGCTGTTGGGCACAAAACCTTCGGAGAATACTTGTGGGTCGCGGGTGTCGAGTATGAGAGCACCGGTTTCGTTGGCTGCCGTTTCAAAAGCGCGGGGCGAAAGGGCATGTGTGCCGCGTTTGAGCACTTCGTCAATGCTGTCGTAGCCTTGTTTGTTGAGCGCCACATTGAGCGGGAAATACGCCGGGGGCGGCATGAGACCAGTGGTGACTTCTTTCACGAATTCAGCCTTGGTCATGTCGGCACGCAGGGCGTAGTTGGTCGCTTTTTGGTGGCCGAGCGTGTCGAAAGTTTCTTTCGACATATTCTTGCCGCAAGCAGAACCTGCACCATGCGCGGGATACACAATCACATCGTCGGGGAGGGTCATTACTTTGTTGCGCAGCGAATCAAAAAGCGTTTCGGCCAGTTGCTCTTGGGTCATGTGGGCGGCTTTTTGCGCCAAATCGGGGCGGCCTACATCACCGATGAAGAGTGTGTCGCCGGAGAAAAGGGCTTTTTCTTTACCATTTTCGTCGAGCAGCAGGTAGCAGGTGCTTTCCATGGTGTGGCCGGGCGTATGCAGCACACGGAATGTCAATTTGCCAACTTTGAATTCTTCGCCGTCTTTGGCAATGTGCGCCTCGAAACTCGGGGTGGCACTCGGCCCGTACACGATAGTGGCGTTGGCTTTTTTGCCGAGATCCACATGGCCGCTCACGAAGTCGGCGTGGAAGTGCGTTTCAAAAACATACTTGATTTTCGCGCCGTCTTTTTCGGCTTTTTCCAAATAAGGTGCTACTTCGCGCAGTGGGTCAATGACCACGGCTTCTCCTTCACTTTCAATGTAATAGGCACCTTGTGCCAGACAACCGGTATAAATTTGTTCGATTTTCATGACTGAAAAAGTCTTTTTGTGAACGTTGTTCTTTTGTGAATTTGATGATACAAAGGTCGGGGTGGCTGGGGGACAGTTGCCGTGATACAAGTCACGGC
>CAYZVM010000266.1:0-7570 GCA_964481485.1 uncultured Saprospiraceae bacterium
GACAGCGAGGACGTTGAGCGCGATTTTTTCTGTTTTTGGCAAATAAAATGTCACCGTCGCCACATCCGAAACCGGGTTGGGCTGAATAGCCTGCAACGCAATGTCCCGGCTCGGCTCGCCCGCGCTCACCGGCACAAAAGCCAAATCTGTCTGCCACACGCCAAGGCCGTGTGTACCCACGCGCAGCTTGCGCCCCGGTGCTGCGCTCAGGTGCATGGCAAGCATAGCTTGGGGCGCGTCGGCGGAATACAGCTCCCACGAATCACCCGCGTCGGTAGAAAGCCATACACCGAGGTCATTGCCGATATAAATATGGTCAGGGTTGAGTGGGTCGAGCAAAATGGAATTGGTCGGCACATCGGGCAGGCCATTGTCAATCGCCGTCCAGTTTGCGCCGTCGTTGGTAGTACGCCAGACGTGTTGGGTGTTGAAGCCCGCAAACACGGCATACACAGTGCCAGACGTGATGGGGTGAAAAGCAATATCCATGCACAGGCGGTTGGGCAAACCGGCCAACTCTGTGACATTTTCGGCATTGATTTTTAAAACACGGGCTGTATTGGAGAAGAGCGGCGCGGTACTACAAAAGACGAGGTCGGGATTGGTGGGGTGTATCGCAATCGTCAGAATAGGGTCGCCTTCGGCGACAAAACCGGGCGACGCGTTCGTCCAGTTTTCCCCGGCATTATCGGAGCGATGCAAACTTTGTGCCCCGGCGTACATGACATTGGGGTCGGAGGGAGCGATTTCAAATGGGCCATTAAAACAGGCGTCCTCGCTATTTATCTCATCGCTATTGATGCCGTACCAACCTTCACCCCCATCCACAGACTTATACATATTGAGGTATTGCGAGGAGCCATACATTACTTGGTCGTCCGCGGGGCTGATAGCAGCGCATTCTCCGTCGCCGCCGAGTACGCGCGTCCAAGCCGGGTCGCCGGTGTAAATCGCGGTGGAATTGTCCTGCATCCCGCCGATGCAGAGGAGTGGATCGGTGGCGGAGTTGCCGAGGTTGGCATAAAACTGTTGAGTTTGGTAGCCGCCGTTGCGTCCTTGCCAAGTTTCGCCGCCATCATAGGAGACAAAAATGCCTCCATCGGATACCGAGTAAATTTTGTTCGGGTCATTTTCGAGCCAATAGGCGCGGTGAATATCGGCGTGGACATAATTGGGCGGGCCTTCTGGGCCGCCCACCGGCACCTGACCAAAATACCAAGCGTTCCAGAAAGTTTTTTTCTGAACAGCCGTGCCACCGTTGGTTGACTTCCAGGTGTCTATGCCGACCCAGACGATGGTGTCGGGGTTGGTTGGGTGTACCACCACATCATGCGAATACCATCCTTGATATGAACACACATTTTGGGCGCTCACTTTTGTCCATGTGCCGCCGCCATTGGTGGTTTTGTAAAGTCCTTCTTGGTTAAAATTGTTGCCTACAGAGGCATACAGCACATTCGGGTCTGCGGGGAAAATGGTCAGGAGGGTTTTGCCGGAATAGGAGACTGGTAGCCCTCCGGCGAGTTTGGCGAACGAGTTTCCGCCGTTTGTGGAGCGATAAATGCCGCTCACGTCTTGGTCGTCAAGAGAGCCGTGCGTGACGTACATGACATTGGTATCCAATGGATTAATTTCAATATCGGCGGCCATGCGCTTGTTATGCACCGTCTGCCAGTTTGCGCCCGAGTCATAGCTGCGCAGCAGCCCTTCGGAGGTGGCAGCATATACGGTAGCCGGTCGGAGGGGGTTGATTTTAATGTCCTGCACACCGCGTAATTGGCCATAGGACCAATCGAGGCTTTTTGCCCAAGTGGTGCCGCCGTCCGTACTTTTGAGGATGCCAATGCCATAGGTGCCGCGTGTGGTGCGGAAGGCTACATTGGGGGAGGAATCGTCTAGATTATAGACTTCTCCTGTGCCGACGTACATAATATCAGGGTCGGCAGGGTCAATGGCGACGGCACTCACGCCAAGCACCGGAAAGCCCGTTTCTACAAGTTGCCAAGCGTTGGTGCCGCGCCCGGCAGTCGTGCTTTTCCACAGGCCGCCGGATGCGCTGCCTACCCATAAAATATTGGTATCCAAGGGATGAATAGCGAGGCAGAGCGTCCGCCCGCCGATATTTTTGGGGCCAAGCGCGTCCCAAGTATTGCTGCGTTCGCCGCGTGCTTGGGCGGCCAACCGCATGAGTGCCTGTGCTTCCGAATATTTTTCCGTGTGAAATTGGCCGTCGGGAAAAGTGCGCGCCATACCCCAAAGCATGAAGGCCGCACCAGCTTGGGAGGGAGAATGCTCCTTTTTTTCGCCCGCACCTTTGGGTGTGCGGGAGCAGGATGCTAAAAGCAGGAGAATAATGAATAGTAAATATTGGGCGGCGAATTTTGAGGGAACGAGAGCCGGAGAATGCAAGAAGAAATTTTTCATCTGGCAAAAATAAGTACCTGATTTTCAAGAAATCCAACGCAATATTGTCAATATTAAACACAAAGCCACATCGGGTATTTCGCCGCGGGAATCGAAGACAGAAATAACCCGGCGGGGCAAACGTGGAGCGGGTGTTTGGGGCGGTTTTCAGCAATTTGTTGCCAAGTATTTCACGCCGCAATCCGAGTGCATTTATCTCAAAAAAACAACATGGTTTAATTTTTGAATAATCAGGTTCATATTTAATCCTGCCCTCGGTGCCTTATGATTATCAAAAAATTACATCATGAACCGCTTGCTCCGAATCTTCTTTGCGTTGCTGTTGCCGATTGTTTTTCTTTCCCAAAACTGTTCAAAAACAAAAAAAACGCAGAGCCGCTTCTCTTTCGTAAAAACCGTAGTCGCTGAAAACCTCAATGAGCCGATGCAAATCGCTGAAATGCCCGACGGCAAAATCATGCTCATCGAACGGCACGGCACCATCAAACTCTACGATCCATCCACCGGCCTGATGAATGTGGCCTGCGAAATGACCGTGGTGGATTCGCTCGAAGACGGCCTCATGGGGCTGGCCATTGACCCCGAATGGGAACAAAACCACTGGATTTATCTCTACTATTCCCCTTTTGGCAAATCTTACAACCAACTCTCCCGCTTTGTTTTTGACAACGGAACCCTTGACCCCGCGTCCGAAAAACCGCTGTTGCAAGTGCACGTGCAGCGTGAGCAATGCTGCCATTCCGGCGGTGGCCTCCGCTTCGGCGACGACGGCTACCTCTACCTCGGCACAGGCGACAACACCAACCCGACTGACGACTATGCCACCGTGGACGAGCGTCCCGGTCGCGGCCCTTGGGACTCCCAAAAATCCTCGTCCAACACGATGGATTTGCGCGGCAAAATATTGAGAATCAAACCCATGGCCGATGGCTCGTATATCTGCCCGGCAGGCAATTTGTTTGCAGCCGAAGACGTGCAAATAACGAACAACGAACAACAAGCGACCACCAACGGTGCATTTTCTGGCCGACCCGAAATCTACGTCATGGGTGTTCGCAACCCCTTTCGGTTTTCCATAGATGCCCGCCGAAAAGTCCTATATTGGGGCGATGTTGGCCCCGATGCCAGCGTCAATGACAGCTTGCGTGGGCCAGCGGGCTATGACGAAATCAACGCCGCCCGCACTGCTGGCAACTACGGTTGGCCATACTTCATCGGCGACAACAAACCCTACCGCGACTTCGACCACGCCACCCAAACACCCGGCCCTCCCTTCGACCCCAAACACCCGTTCAACGACAGCCCGAACAATACCGGTGCTCGCGATTTGCCGCCCGCCCAACCGGCCATTATTTGGTATCCTTACGACCCTTCCCCGGAATTCCCCGTACTCGACGAGTATGAGGGCGAAGGTGGGCGCAATGCCATGGCCGGCCCCACCTACTACGCCGACCAATACCCGCCGCAGACCCGTCTGCCCGATTATTACGACGGCAAACTCATCATCTACGACTGGATGCGCAACTGGATGATAGCCGTCACCGTGGACTCTGCTGGTCAATATGTTAGCATGGAACCGTTTGCCCCGAACATCCCGCTCACCTGCCCTATGGATATGTTGATTGACAAAAACGGTGTGCTTTGGGTACTTGAGTATGGCACAAAACGATATTCCGCCAACCCCGATGCCCGCCTGAGCCGTGTCGAATATGTGCGCGGCAATCGCCCGCCCGTTCCGCATTTGCAGGCAGATAAATTTGTCGGCGCGGCCCCGCTCACTGTAACATTTTCTGCCGCCAAAACTTTTGATTGGGACGAAGAAGAGCTGACCTACGATATTGATTTTCGCGATGGCTCAGAACCTTGGGTGGCGACGGTCATGAATACGGCCAACTCAGATATCAACAACCGCCAATCTGCTGCCGTTTTAGAAAATATCGTCCATGTTTTTGAAAAAACTGGCACTTACAATGTCCGGCTAAAAGTGCAGGACGAATCGGGCCGACTGGCATCCACCACAATAACCATCCATGTTGGCAACGAACCGCCAATGGTACAATGGGATTTGGGTGGGAAAAATCGCAGCTTTTATGAAGCCGGCGATGTTCTGGACTATAAAGTAGTGGTGAACGACCGGGAAGATGGCTCGCTCGAAACTGGCAGCATCTTGCCTTCCGCGGTCGTTGCGGCGATTGATTATTTGGAAACAGGCTTCGACATCACGAGCATCGCGCACGGGCAAATGAACGACACGACACAGACCGTGATGGCCAAAGGGCAAACCCTCATAGAGCGTTCGGACTGCAAAACTTGCCATGCACAAGACAAATTGGTGAATGGCCCGGCTTACCTTTCCATCGCCGAACGCTACCGCAACGACCCATCCGTAGTGCGCAAACTCGCCCAAAAAATCATCCACGGCGGAGGCGGTTCATGGGGGCAAACGTACATGAGCACTCACCCGCAACTTTCGGAAGCCGACGCGAGCGAAATGGTGCGCTGGATTCTCTCCCTCGGCGCAGCGCCCAAACCCAAACAGTCGCTCCCGACCGAGGGCAGTTTTACGCTTTCTGTGCCCGCCGCAAAGGGCAAAAACAAACAGCCAAACCCCGGTACTTTTATTCTAAAAGCCAGCTACCGCGACCGGGGCAGCCAAAGCCAAACGCCGCTCGAAGCCCGTGCCATGCTCGCCCTGCGCCCGGCATTCCAGCAGGCCGAACAGGCCGATAGCATCTCGAATGGAGTCTCCGAATACCGGCCATTTGGCGACGACTTGTTGTTGCTCAACAACTTGAAAAACAATGCCTTCTTTTGTTTTAAACACACAGATTTGACAGGCATCAATTCCATTTCGCTCGGCATCGGGCTGGGCGACGTACAAAACCAGTTCATCGGCGGGCGTGTGGAATTGCACCTCGGCTCACCAGACGGCGCACTTATCGGGCAAGCAAATATTCTTGCGAAAACGGTGGCGGGCAACATGGAATTTGACGAACTGAAACTACCTGTGACGGCACCCGCCGATGGGCAATTCCACGACGTGTACTTTGTTTTTAAAAATGACAACAACGCGCAAGGGACAGTGACTGCCGTGGATTGGGTGTGGTTTCATATTCAATTAGTTGATAGTTCTGTACACAACAACGCCCCTGTTCGATAACAAGCAGAGGCGTTGATTGGGTCGAGCTGCCGCCCGAGAAACCTTGTTAGAATTTAAATCCCAATGTCAGTGCGATATCATTGGAGACATTGTCGGTAACAGCAGTTGGCGCACTAAAATAAGGAGTCACCGAGCCTGTGCCAGTGGAGCGGCGGTAGCCCAAGTCGAGAAAAAAAGCTCCTGTGTGTACACCGGCACCCAATGTGAAACTGGTGTTGAACCCATCTGCATCCTGTTCAGGCTTACCGTTCAGATTCACCCCAGCACGGAGGCGGAATTGGTCGAGTGCCAGTTCGCCGCCAAGGCGGATGTTCATGGTTTGTTGGAAAGCACGGCCAATCCCGGTGTTGAGCTGGCGTTCGTACAATTCATCATCGGTCGTCGGTGCATTGGAAGTCAGGTTGTAGCGATTAGCGCTATAGTCCACCCATTCCACATCAGCACTTATGAAGCCATGTTTTCTCAAAATGACACCAGCGCTCGCAATAGCGCGCCAGGGAGTGCGGAGCTTGTAGTCAAACGTGCCATCGGGGGAAAGGGCGGGTTCTCCACCATAGGAAATCCCATTGACAGTGTAATAATATGTGAAAGTGTTGCTGAAGTTGTCGGTCAGCCCCAAAGCTGTGGGCGTGTGAAATGCCACCCCGAGCCTGAACATTTGGTCAATTTTGTAAATCGCGCCCAACTTGAGGTTAATGCCAATGCCTTCCGTTCGCAGATATTCAGTGTAGGTGAGATTGTCAAAACTCCCCACTTGATCGGTCGGGTCGGATTCTTGGTACTCACCTTCGAGCCGGTAATTGACAAATGGGACGCCGATAGTAGCGCCGATCATCAATTTCTCATCATAATTGCCAGCAAAGGAGAGTACCATTTCGTTCATGCCGCCAAAAGTGGTCAACGTTTGCGAGCGCCCGATATTTGCTTCTTCGTTGCCGATAAAATCATACGTGGCTTCCAAAATATCATCTTCGGGGAAGGGAATAGGGTCATAAACCGCACCCGTCGCCCAAGCAAGCCCTGCGCCAAAACCATCAAAATCGTTCTCCGTCCCTCCATTGGCGATTGTTTGCTGTATCTCATTGTAAAAGCCGTTCATGATAGTCCCTTCAGCATCTCCCTGATAAAAGATGGACTGGTTGTAGTTGTTCTGTCGGTTGAAACCGATACCGACATTGAAGGTTTTCCAGCGGCTGGCGCGCGGTGTGGTGTTGAACACAAGGCCGATATTGTCGAAACCGAAGGCGCTTTTGTCATCCTCGAAATTCACATTGTCGGGGAGCGATGCATCGGTGCGAGCGAATTTGATCCCCGGCGTAATGGTCAATTCGTTGGAGCGGAAAAGCGCCAATCCCGCCGGGTTGCTGCTGGCTGTGCTGAAGTCAGCTCCCAAAGCCCCCATGGCACCGCCTGTGCCGAGGTAACGCGCTGTACCACTTGGGCGCAGGTAGGAATATTTCAACACATCGCTGACTGTTTGAGCAAACATTTGGGCCGACATAAATATAATGAGGGTCGGCAAAAAATATCGTTTCATAGTTCGTTGAATTAGTTAGGGAAAAAGAAAATGGGTGGAAAGAGGTGTCAAAACCGACTCCACCCATTTTGCATTTATTTGCCTGTTGTCAAAATTGACAATTATTTCTGCAATTAATTGCCGCGGCCACGACTTCCACCGCCGCTGCTTTTGCTGCCACCACCGGAACTGCCACCACGGCTGCCACCGGAAGAACCAGAATTGCCGCCGCTACTGCGCGAGGGACTGGTTTGAATCCTGCTGCCGCTGTCGTTGCTGCGGCTGGGGCGCGATTCGATATTGCCGCCACTCGAACGCGACGGACGGGTTTCTTCTGATGAGCGGCGACTCGGGCGAGCCTCTTCACTGCCGCCGCTGGAGCGCGACGGGCGCGTCTCTTCATTGCGACGAGTGGGGCGTGTTTCCTCCCGAGGCTGACGCGCCGGACGAGTTTCTTCGTTGCGGCGAGT
>CAYZVM010000267.1:0-6216 GCA_964481485.1 uncultured Saprospiraceae bacterium
CCAAATACGTCGCCCGGCTGCGTGATTTGAAAACGGACGACAATGTTTTGCTTTTCAAAACGAACATGACCGGCTCGCACGGCGGCTCGTCCGGGCGTTTTAAACGCCTCGAAGAACGGGCGCTGGAATATTCATGGATGATGGGGCTATTGGGCATGACGGGGGAGACGATGAAGCAGTAAATCGTCATTGGGGTCGTTCGTCATTTCGTCATTGGGGGTTGCTCTTTTTGAGAGACTGTTCAAAAAACTGTGTCAGCCCGTTGAGAGCAATAATAACACAGAGGGCACGGAGTTCTTTCACAGAGACACACAGAGATTTGGTTTTCAAATAAGTTACACTCTGTGACTCTCTGTGCAGCACTCGGTGTTCTCTGTGTTAAAAAATATATCTCGGCAGGTTTGACACACTTTTCTGAACATTCTCCTTTTTTGACTAAATGGCGAATGGCGACTACCCTTCAATCCTCCCAACCTTCCGGTCTAATTTGCGTGCGATAAATTGTTTCGGTGCAAGGTGCCTGCGCCAACGGATTGGAAGTGAAAGGCAATGTGTTGGGCAAGACTTTTACTTCAGCACCGGGTATTTTCTGCCGCATATCAATAATTAAGATTTTCCGGCGGCTGGAGAACACGCTGAACACGCCCAAGATTTTTTCCGAAGGATTGTTCACATTTTGAACATTGGGATTGAACCGTGTTTGGGCCGGAATGTCGAAGAGAGAGCCGGAACTCTGCGTTTGTGTTTCGAGCGATTTCAAATACGAAAACACCGAGGGAGTGATGGAGCGTTGCTCCACCCGCAAATAGTACTTGTTGGGAGGCTGGGCGAATGGCACCCGGACAATCCTGTGCGCGATAGGCTGCCCGTTGCGCAGTTTGTCCGATTGCACGATGACGCGCGTGTTGAAATCAATCCCCCAGCAATCATAAGGCGTACATGGTATCTGAACAGACTGCCCGTTTTCTGACACCATCGCGCAACCAAAAACGCGATGATAATGCTTCCAATTCCACTGGTAAAAATGCTCTATTCCAGCGATATCCGTCAACTGGGCATATACATCGAAGCCATCGTACAGCAAATCACTGGGGGCTCTGGACGACTCGCGGGTATAAAGCGGCGTCAAGGAATCCAACTCTGGACAAGCCGGCATCGTCTCCGCCGCCGATTCATAAGATTGACCGTCCGCCACGACATAGAGTTTGTAAGTTTCACCGACGATTCCTTTGAAATTGGGATTGACCGTGCCGTCGATGGCGAAGTCAGTTCTGTTGCCCTGGCTGTCCAAAACGTAAGCAACGGCTTGGGGCGGGTCGGGGAACAAATAACCACCCTGCGGCGTCACTTCCTCCAACGTGTAAGTGACTGTTACTTTGCCATAATCCTCGGTCAGTTCAGCGTCTATGACGAGGAATTTTTGAGTATCGGGAAGCGAAGTGGGGTCAACCGGATATTGGCAGGCGCTTATCATGTTGAAAAACAACACGATAGCGCCCCAGAATATCATTTTTTTTATCATTGCTCAAATTTGAAATTATAGGTCAATGAAAATATCGGGGTGGGAAACACGCTGACTTTGAAGGGTTGGAAACTGGCCAAATTAGGGTTGAAAAAGTATGAAAACGCATTTTTTCGCCCGTACACGTTGTAGAGCGTCACGACCCAAGAGCCTTCCCAGCGCCGTTCTTTCGTGGATGGATTAGTAATCGTCCATGAAAAATCGAGCCGGTGATAATCCGAAATGCGGGCATTGTTGCGGTCGGTATAAACCGGCAGCATGTTGACACCAGATTGATAAAAACTCACAGGCGCGGTATAAGGTCGCCCGGTGCTATACACAAATGTGAACGAAGCGGCGTTGTGCCGGTCGTTTTGAAAACTGAGCAACACATTGAGCGTGTGTGGTTTGTCAACATTGGTGCGAAACCACGCACCGTCGTTCAGGCGTTGCAGGGCAGGAAAATCGCCGTCAATTTTTTGAAACGTGCGACCGTAGGTATAGCTCAGCCAGCCAGTCATCACCCCCTTTTTTTTGTTGACAAACAATTCGGCACCATACGCTTTGGCCTTTCCCTTCAACAGCTGTGTTTCCACGGCGGGGTTGATGTTCAGTTCCGCGCTGGTGAGATAATCAAAAATGGAACGCTGCCAACGATAGTAACCTTCCACCGACCATTCCCACATCCGGTTGCGGCTGTCGCGAAAATATCCCGCAGATACGAGGTCGCTTTGCGCGGGCGGCACATAGCGGCTGGAGGTTTTCCAACGCACATTCGGCAGCGGCGTCGTGTTGTTGGCTACCATTTGGAGAAGCTGGTTCATCCGGTTGTAGCCGATTTTGATTGAGCTTTGTTTGCCCAACTTATACCGCAAAGCAAGTCGTGGCTCAAACCGCACAAAGCGCGACTCCGCCTTATTTTTTGCAATAAAAATGGTGTCCATGATCGAACTGGAGGATTTGGGAACATCCGGGTCGTACACCGAAATATCGCCAGGCCCCAAGTTGGAATAATGCACGAACCGAAACCCAATTTCGGCCAAAAGCCGTTCGCTGAATTCGTATTCGTCGGAAACGAAAAAAGCCGCTTCCCAAGCCTGCTCTTTTGGCAGATGCACAGAAGCGACCGAGGAGCCTTCGGTAGGGGTCAAATCTGCGGGGTCAATGTCGTAACGCGTCAGCGTCGCGCCCGTGTTGATGCGTTGTCGCGGCGAGGGTGCGTAGGTGATTTCGGCTTTGGCGTTGTGGTATAAAATCCGCGTCGTGAAATCAAAACCTGCTTTCAAATCGTCGGAAAGGGTCGAGGTTTTGTACCGGGAACGAACGCCTAACACGTTGAGGTTGAGTCTTTCAGAGAAATAATGGTTCCAGCGCAAGGCAAAATTGTTGTGCCCATATTGCATGGTGGCTTGGCGCGGCACGATGTCGGCGACACTGAACAAAGTATCCACTTTGTAAGAATCGTAGCCGAAATAACTGGCAAAAGAAACGTTGTCGCGCTCGTTGAGCCGCCATGTGATTTTGTTGGCAAAATCCAAAAATTCGGGGTCGTTGTTGGGCAAACGCCTTGCGCTGGGGGAACTCGTGAAGGCCTTGTTGTAAAATTTGATGAGATAGTCGTTGAACGAAAATCGCGAGGAGGTCATCCAGCCTATTTTTTCTTTAATAACCGGGACTTCGAGATGCAATCGGTTGGAAATGAGCCCCACACCGCCGCGCATTTTGAATTTTTCGGCATTAGGCTCACTCATTTTCACGTCGAGCACGCCAGCGGTGCGCCCGCCATATCGCGCCGGAATAGAGCCTTTGTAAATCTGCAATTCTCGAATCGCATCTGAGGGGAACAGCGAGAACAGCCCCAGCATGTGTGTCGGATTGAACACCGGCATATTGTCCAATAAAATGAGATTTTGTTCCACCGCCCCGCCCCGGATGTTGATGCCGTTGGCACCTTCACCGACCGCTGAAATACCGGGCAATGTTTGCAAGCCGCGCAGAATGTCCACCTCGCCCGCAGCGGGCGCTATTTTTTGCATTGCTTTGACGCTCAACATACTCACACCCAAAGCGGGCGTTTCCAGCGTGCGCACCGAACCTTGTGACGAAATCACCACCTCTTCGATTTGGGTGGAAATATTTTCCATTTCGATGCTCAATACTTGGTCGCCAGAAACGGAGATACGCTGCGAAAAAGGTTTGTAACCCACCAAAGTGAATCGCACGATGTGTTCATCGCAGGAAACTGGCATCCGTAGCCGTCCCAATGAATCGGTGGACACGAGGGTTTCATCTCTATCGAGCTGTAGGGACGCGCCGTGCAACTGCTCGCCGGTCTGCGCGTCTACCACCTTTACGTTGAGATAACAGGGAATTTGCGCTACCACCCAAATTTGCGCGGCTACCGACAGCAGCAAAACCAGCCGCCATTTTGTGTAAGTCATTAAAAGTGAGGTGGATAGCGGTTAAGTAGTTACTGGTTGCTGGTTACTGGTTGGTTATTGGGGTTCAATTCATGGTTTTCATTATTTTGAATCAATGCAGGATTGTAAAACTGATGAAGCAGACTTTGCAGGTTCAAAAGGATTTTTAGAAAAAATAGAGAAAAACAATCCGTTCAAACCCGTTTTATCCGTTCCATCCGTTTTGCAATCCTGCTAAGATCAATGATAAATGAATTGGCAGGATTGGAAACTACCTGCTCACAAAAACATGGAAATCAGTCAAATCAGGACAAAACCCGCTCACCCTTTCCACCGCACAAATGCCTCCATCGCTTCGTATTCCGCCAGCCCCAGCGCCCGGTACGTATTGGCCGTTTCCTTGTTGCGGTATTCCGCGCGTTGCCAGAATTCCCGGTCGTCGCCGCCGGGGAAGGGCGGGTGGTCTTTTTGGCTTTGGTGCATAAAAATTGCCTGTCGTTTGCGGCGCAGTTGCTGCGGGCTCATCGGCACAGCCATTTCGATTTCATGGACGGCCCATTCGTGCCAAGCACCGCGGTAAAGCCAGAGCCAGCAGTCTTTTATCCAAGATTCTTTTTCGAGCAATTTGTACGCGCCGAAAATGGCATCGAGGCAAACTCGGTGGGTGCCGTGCGGGTCGGCCAAATCACCAGCGGCATACACCTGATGCGGTTTCACCTGTTCCATCAAATCGGCGATGAGGCGGACATCCTCTTCACCGAGCGGTTTTTTGCGGGTGCGGCCAGTCTCGTAAAAAGGCATATCGAGGAAGTGGATGCGGTCGTCCGTCAGCCCTGTGAACCGCGCGCCCGCGCGGGCTTCGCCCCGGCGAATCAAACCTTTGATGCTGCGGACCTCGGGAATGTCTTCCGTCGCGGCGTTTTTGTTGTTCAGGAATTTGATGACCGTTTCGTAGAGGTTGTGCTCTTCGGCGCTGATGCTGCCGTGATTTTCGGAGAATTCGAGCATGAATTCCGCGTAGCGCAATGCGTCATAATCATGCACCGCTATGTTGCCCGAAGTTTGGTACGCGACGTGTACCTCATGTCCTTGATCCACGAGGCGTTGGAAAGTGCCGCCCATAGAAATCACGTCGTCGTCAGGGTGCGGGCTGAATAGGATGACGCGCTTTTTGGCAGGTTTGGCGCGTTCGGGGCGTTTGGTGTCGTCAGCGTCGGGTTTGCCGCCCGGCCAGCCGGTGATGGTGTGCTGGAGGCGGTTGAAAATGCGGATGTTGAGTTCGTATGGTTTTGCTTCTTCGATAATTAACTCGCTGAGGCCGTGCTCATTGTAGTCCTCGTCGGTGAGTTTGAGGATGGGTTTTCCGGTTTTTTGCGAGAGCCACACGACCGCTTTGCAGATGAGATCGTCCGTCCAGTTGCAGATGCCCGCGAGCCACGGAGACTTCATTTTGGTCAATTCTTCAGCAGCGCTTTTGTCCAAAACGACCTTTACGTTCGGGTGTTTTTGCAAAAAAGAAGCAGGCACGGAATTGCTAATCTCGCCCTCCACCGCCTGCTGGATGATGCTCGCTTTGTGCGGGCCCCAAGCCATGAGATAGACCGTGCGGGCTTTGAAAATACTGCCCACGCCCATCGTGATGGCGCGGTACGGCACATCGTCCTCACTTTGAAAATCTTTGATGGCGTCGTGGCGCGTGAGGTGGTCGAGGCGCACCATGCGGGTGGGGGAAGTTTCCCAGGCACCGGGTTCGTTGAAGCCGATGTGACCCGTGCGACCGATGCCAAGCAGTTGAATATCAATACCTCCGGCGAGGTCAATCAGTTTTTCGTAACGCTCGCAATAGTCGGCCACCTGCTCCATCGGAATCGTGCCGTCGGGGATGTGGATGTTTTCTTTTTTAATGTCCACATGATCAAAAAGATATTCGTGCATGAAACGCCAGTAACTCTGCTGCGCTTCTTTGGGCATCGGGTAATACTCGTCGAGGTTGAAAGTGACGACGTTTTGAAAACTCAATCCCTCCTCTTTGTGCATCCGCACCAATTCTTCATATACCTTGATGGGCGTGCTGCCGGTGGCGAGACCCAGCACAATTTTTTCGCCCTCTTGTTGGCGCTGGCGGATGGCGAGTTCGACAGAGCGCGCCACCGAACGAGAGGCTTCTATCGCGTCGTCCCAGATTTTTACCGGGAGTTTTTCAAAAGTTTTGAGTTCGTATTTGAGGTAGCCGGGAGAGGGTTGTCCTTTAGATTTCATAGTTGACGTGGAGGGCGTTTGCATTTGCAAAATGAA
>CAYZVM010000267.1:6316-7561 GCA_964481485.1 uncultured Saprospiraceae bacterium
TCGGGTCAAATGTAGTGGCAAATTTTTATGCCGTGTGCGTACACAGTCAGAAAAACGTTGCGACTTTTGGCCCGGCAGCAGGGCAGGCTTCTGCGTTTGCCAAAATCTTATGCTGCCGCATTTTTTTAGTTTTTATGAGCCGACAAATTCGCATCAAAGACATCGCGGCCCAAACTGGCGTGTCGCCCGGCACGGTGGACCGGGTGCTGCACAACCGGGGGAACGTGGCGCCAGAAGTGCGCGCACGGGTGCTTCAAGTGATGCAGGAAATGGGCTACGAGCCAAATCTGATGGCTCGCTCGTTGGCGAGCAATCGGAAGGCTTTGCACATCGCGGCCATTCTGCCCGATTACCGAACCGACCTGTATTGGGCGCAGCCAAAAGAAGGTGTGGAACGCGCGGCGGAGGCGGTGCGCCATTACGGGGTGACGGTGGCGTTTCATTTTTTCCCGCTGTTCGACCCATCCGCGTTTTTAGATGTGGTGAAAAAAGTGTTGGAAACCCGACCCGGCGCGGTGCTGTTTGCGCCTTTATTTCTCCACGAATCGGAATTTTTGATTCGCGAAACGACGCGGCTCGATATTCCTAAGGTGATGATTAACACGCACATAGAGAATACGGACGCGCTGTGTTACATCGGGCAGGACTCTTACCAAAGCGGTGTGCTGGCGGGGCGGCTGCTCGATTTTGGCCTCGACGACGGCGACCACGCGATGGTGCTGAGCTTGGACAAAGGTGTGTCCAATGCCCGCCATTTGTTGGACAAAGAGCGGGGTTTTAAGGATTTTTTCCATGGCGTGGAGCACAAGTCTATCGAGGTTTATTCGGAAATATGCGAGGACTTCGACCACCCGGAACAGCTCCGCACATGGGTTTATCAACAATTTGAAAAATATCCACGGCTCCACGGCTTTTTCGTCACCAATTCCCGCGCCTACAAACTCGCCCAAGTGCTTGACCCAGGTACTCAAAAGCGGGTGAAAATAGTTGGGTTTGACCTGATCGAACCCAACCTTGCGTTGTTGAACGACAATAAAATCGGTTTCCTCATCAACCAAAACCCGTGGCATCAGGGCTATTTGGGCATACTCGCCATCGTCAACAAGTTGATTTTGAAAAAGGAAATTGACCCGAACCAGCACCTGCCGTTGGACATCGTGGTGAAAGAGAACGCAGAGTACTATCTTAAACGGATGGTGGAAATTCCGGTGGGGGTGTTGTGAATTTAGATTAAGTTTTATGAGT
>CAYZVM010000268.1:0-7354 GCA_964481485.1 uncultured Saprospiraceae bacterium
TTGCGGCAACGGCGAGTTTTATGTGAGTAAGGGGGATGTGACGTTGTTGAAGTAATTGAAGTTCAATGGAAAAATAAAAAAGCCGCTCCGAGTGTCAAACTCGGAGCGGCTTTTTTTTATTGGAAATCAGGAGTTTACTCAATCAAACCCCTGCCTTCTTTCACGATTCTTTCTTCTTTCAGCAACTTCTTCATCAGTCGGTCGAGGATGCCATTGATAAAGTCTTTGCTCTTGTCGGTGGAGTACACTTTGGAGATCTCCACAAATTCGTTGAGCGTCACCTTGGTGGGTATGGTGGGGAAATGGAGCAGTTCGCAGAGCGCCATTTTCAGCATAATCATGTCAAGCACGGCCACACGGTCGGCGTCCCAGTTTTTGAGCGTAGGCTCTATATGCTCGAACAGCGACTGGTCTTCTTGGCAGGTGCGACGGAGCAGTTGTTCGCCAAATTCGCGCACCGTCTCGTCCGAAGGCTCGAATTCTTTGTAGAATTCGCCGCTCACCGGCATGGCCTTCAACGTCTTTTTCACCGCGCCCACCACGAGCGATTCGTCGTCCGGCCAGTTGTTGTAGCGGTCTTCGGACATTTCCAAAAAGATGTCGTGGTTGGAGAGAAAACGGTAGAGTTCGAGCAGGATTTTTGTGTGGTCCTCGTTGGTCGGCTCGGGCAGGGCGAGGTAAGCATGGTGTTCCGGCGTGTCGGAAAAAGCCAGATAAAGTGTCCGAATATGGTCGTCGTCAATGTTTTCGTTGGCCTTGTATTTGGCGGCGATATTGAGGAAAGCGACGTGATTGGCGAGACTTTGGGTGCAGGGATTGGTGTAAAGTCGCGGCGTGAAAGTTTTGTCTTCGTCTGTCGGGAGATGTTTGGCGGCGCGGTTTGCCGCGTCTTTTTCGGCGTATTGCGCCACTTTTAGCAGCAGATACAGGTGGAAAATGTAGAGTTCGTAGGCTTTCCAGATGCCGTCATTGTACCCTTTCACCAGGTCGGGGAAAGCGAGTTGCTCGTCGCGATTGAGCATATACAACAGTTGCATCACTTTAATTCGAACGCTGCGGCGACTTAACATGGGATGTCAAAGGACTTTAGTGCAGAAAAAATGTCGGGGCAAAGAAACGAAAAACTTGATTGAGAAAAGTGGGGACGCCGATAAAAGTTGAAGAGGCTGTGTCACAAGTAGGTTTAGAGCGGTTTGGACGGTTTAGATTTACAACTCAAATCATTGATTTTCAAAGTCGAATATTTTTCTAAACCCTTCTAAACTATCTAAACTCCCCTAAACCAGACTCACGAGACAGCCTCCTTAATTGTCCTACATTTTCACCAATTTCGTGGTGGCACGTCCGGCAGATGTTTCGAGCGTACAATGGTAAACGCCCGGCGCGATATGTTGCACTTCAAAAAACGCCCGGCCTTCTTCGCGGCTGGAAAAAGTTTTTTGCAGCACGACCTTGCCCATGTTGTCGGCCACACTGAGATGGCCGCCTTGCGGCGTTTTCATTTTCCAAGAAAAATAGGCGGCATCACGGACGGGATTGGGCGACACCCCGAACGAGAGGATGTTTTGAGGCACAAAAACGGACGAGGAAATGCTGTTGGCCACAAGGATATCGTCTATTTGCAGCAAGTTGTCGTCTCTCGAATCGTGCAGAAAAGCGACGTATATGGTTTGCTCGGCGTAGTCTTTGAGCGAAACTGCGTGCGGCTCCAACTTGCCCCTGTAAAAGAGATTGCCAAAATCATCGGTGTCAATAAAAAAATAGTCGGTATCGGTGAATCCGTTTGCATGGATATATCCCTCCGAAAAAGTGTAGTCGTCCAAATCGAGCGAAGGGCCGTTCAGTATATCAACCGTTTCGGCAGCTTTAAAAATTGGGGCAAATTGCATGGCTGCCGGATCGTTGGAGCCTGTGGAGACCATTACTTTGTAGCCGTCCACAAACGCAGGGCCCTCGAAAGTGAGCGACCGCCAGCTGAGCCAGTAGCTGCTGTCCGGGATATAAGTCGGGGGCAATATCAACCAGTTTTGCGCCCGCACGCCATTTTGCAGCCACGAACAGCTGGTGTAAACGTTGTTGACGATGGTATCTGAATCCTCTATCCCCAAATCGCCATCCCAAAACCAAGCGCCGGGGGTTTCGTCTGGAGGCTCCACGCAAAAGCCTAATGCTTGGTCGGCATCGTAATTGACCCAATCATCGTCTTCGCCGCTGGGGAAATCCAGCATGAACGGAGTCGGGTCGGTTTCAAAAACCTCGTTGACGAGTGTGTCTGGGGCTGCAAAAGTTTGTGCGAAAAGCGCAAAAGGAGCTGCGCAGAGGAGAAGAACAGTAAATAAAGTCTTCATGGCAATGGATTTTGTGTAAAAAAAAGTTTGAGTTCAGTTGCCAGAATATCGCAGCGAACAGGCACCACCCCCGGAAATTCGCACACCTGACCGCCAGCAAGGTTGGATAGCGCAGCAATGACCTCCAAATCCAGACCCGCCGCCAATCCGAGCGCCGCCACACTAATCACGGTGTCCCCCGCGCCGCTCACATCCGCCACATTGCGCGGCACCGTCGGGAAAATCCTGCCACCCATTTTCGTACCGCCGTCCAAAAATAGTCCTTTTTCTGATAACGTAATCATGGTCAGGCGATTTTGCAGCCGCTCGCGCAAAAAATCGGAAGCCTGCTGGAGCGATTCCAACTCCGCGCGCACCGCAAATGGCGCACTGTCGCGGATTTCCTTCAAATTTGGCTTGAACAAATCCACGCCCTGATAAGCAAAAAAATTGGCCTTTTTGGGGTCAACCGCTGTCAAAATGCCACGCTGGCGAGCCTCCGCTATCACCGACCGAATCACCGCCTCCGTTAGCACCCCTTTGTTGTAATCCTGAAAAATGATGACACGAATATTGCGCTCATCCAACAGCAGCGATACTTTTTGCAAAAAAAGGTGTGCCTCCTCACCCGTCAAATCGTGCGTGTCCTCGCTGTCAATGCGGAGCATTTGCTGGTTGTTGCCCAACACGCGGGTTTTCACCGTCGTCTGCCGCTCCGCCGATGCCACAATGCCTTCCGCCGTGATACCCGCAGCTGGCAGCAGATGCTGCAATATTTTGCCGCCCTCGTCGCTCCCCACCACGCTGCACAACACCGGCACACCGCCGAGCGCCCGCACATTGAGCGCCACATTCGCCGCGCCGCCCAGACGGTCTTCCGTCGCGTGGTGCAGCACCACCGGCACGGGCGCCTCGGGTGAAATACGGCTCACCGCACCCGTCAGATAGCGGTCGAGCATCACGTCGCCGATGATTAGAACTTCGTGGTTTTCAAGTTTTTGTAGAATATCCATTTGAACAAACAAGGTTTCGGGGTTTCAAGGTTTTTGGTTTCAAGGTTGCGGCTAATTCAAAAACCTTGAAACCAGAAACCTTGAAACCTACATTTTTTTTCGCCAATAGCGCAGCAGACCAGCTACCGACATAAACGCGGGATTGGCGGCTTCATAGCGCCGCAGCCCGGCCTCATCCACCCCGGCGGCGGCCAGTCCTTCGGCCACATATTTTTGAAAAAGTGGGACGATTTGCTCCGGCGGGGTTTGCTGTTCGGCGTGAGGTTTCATCCAATTCGCCCATGCGAGCAGACGTAGTTCGAGCGCGTCGAGGTGTGCTTTTTTCTCCATTATTTTTCCAAAATGGGTCAAATACAATACTTCGGCGGGCAAATCGCGCATCAGTTGAATCGAGGCCAGCCAGTCTTCCACGTTGATGTCGGGCGGAGGGCAGGGCGGCACCACTGGGCCGTCGCCGATTTTCACGCCAGCCACATCGCCTGTGAAAAGCACGGCATCTTGCCCTTTTTCTGTTGGATTTTCAGCCACCTGCCACGCGATATGATGCACGGCATGCCCCGGCGTGTGCCATGCCGTGAATTGCAATCCGCCAGCCTCGATGACTTCGCCGTGTGCGGGCGCATATAGTTGTGTTTCGGGAATCGGGTGCATCGGCCCCCACAGCGCATCCATCTGCTCTTTATAAATCATCCGAGCCGAGTTGTAGAGTTTTTCAGGGGCGGCCAAATGTGGCAATCCTTTGGGATTAACGTAAATCATCGCGCCTTTTTCGGCAAAAGCCCATGCCGCGCCCGCGTGGTCGAAATGGATGTGAGAAAGAAAAACGTGTTGGAAATCAGCGATTTGCCAACCATTTTTTTTGAGCGCAGATTCTAAATGTGGGAGCGTGGAGGCTGGCCCGGTTTCTATCAGCGACAACCCGCCGGAACCTTCTACGACAAATGCCGCGATTGCATTTTCGATGTCCAGAAAACCGAGGTCGAGGATGTGGATTTTCATGGCGCGAATGTAGGGTCATTTCGCCATTGGAACCTTTAAAGGTCATTTTTGCGATGCCGAAAATATGGTTGGCTTAGATTGGTTTAGAAAATTTAGATGGTTTAGGGGTGTGATTACCAGCCAATTAGTGCGTTTCGTAAATATCAGTACTTAAAAATATGATTTTCAACACTTTGGGGATTCAACTCTGGATTCGCGTTCGTTACAAAATTCGGGATAGCTCATGCTTTTGTTTTGTTTGAAAATGTAGAACCATTCGCGAAAAAAGACTTTTTGCCCGTCTTGTCAAAAACACGCGTGACCGGATGTCCCGATTGTTTTAAAATTGCTCCCGATTTTTCTGACCTTTTGCAAATAACACTACTTTGCTATGAAAAAAATTGCCCTTGCTTTGGTTGCAGCGCTTTGCTTTTTTGCGGTCGCGCTGGATGCCCAGTCCCACCATTTTTTCCAGCCCGTTGCCGAAAGTGAAATTGCACTGCGCGACGGCACTGTGCGCGAGTTTTTTCCAAAAAAATACCAAACCTACCGGCTCGACTACGCGGCGTTGAAAACTGTTTTGCAATCAGCACCGTGGGAGTTCACGCCGGAAGCGCGGGCGCAAAAATGCGTGATGGCCATACCCATGGCGGACGGCACGATGGAGGATTTCAGTGTGTGGCAGATAGCGATGATGGATGCCGAACTGGCCGCGCAATACCCCGACATTCGCACTTATGCGGGCGAGTCGCTGCGCACCTCCGGGCGGACTGTCCGGTTTAGCTGCACCCTGCGCGGTTTCCGGGCGATGATGATGCAGCCCGACCTCGAAACGGCTTATGTGGAGCCGCATACTTGGGGGCAGGACGAATATTATCTTGTGTACGATTATGCCGACTTGCCAGATGAAAGAAAAGGTAGGCTCGGCACAAGTGGTTGGATGCCGGATGCTGCGGCTGTTCCGCCCGCCATGTATGCGCCGCCTGCGGAAGAGCGCGGCGAACTGATAGCCCCCGTAGAACTCAAAGTGTTCCGTTACATAGCGGCGGTCACAGGCCACTTCTCCCAAGACCACGGCGGCACCAAGCCTCTTGTGCTTTCGGCGGTGACGGAATATACTAATATGATAAACGCCATTTTTGAGCGCGATGCCAACTTGCGGCTTCAGTTGGCGGCAGCTACTCAGAATGTGATATTTCTCGACCCGGCCACAGACCCTTACACCGGAACGACGGTGCAAGATTGGCACAATGCCAACTCTGATGTGTTGAACCAATATTGCAATTTCAATTCGCACGACCTCGGCCACGTTTATGCCCGCTATTTGGGCGGCAATGCCAGTGGTGTCGGGACATCGGGCGTGTGCGGTATTGACAAGGCAAAAGGCTGCACGTCGGGTACCGGTTTTGGCGATTACGGCATGGGATTCGTGTCCACCATCGGGCAAGAGGTGGGCCACCAGCTCAACAGCGGCCACAGTTGGAACAGCTGCAATGGGGGGCCTGGCAGGGCTGGCCAATCTGCATTTGAGCCAGGCAGCGGCAGCACGATTATGTCGTATTACGGCAGCTGCGGCCCCGACAACTTGGACGGCCCTAGCATTTTTGGCTTTCATTCAGGCTCCATCGAAGAAATAAAAAGGGTTTACACGTCTGGCAGCGGCACCACTTGCGGCTCTTTTTTGACTACTCCCAACAATCCGCCCGTGGTCACGCTGCCCTATCAGAGCAATTTGTTTATTCCTATTCAAACACCTTTCGAGTTGAATGGCAGTGCGACCGACCCCGACGGCGACGAAATATTTTATGCTTGGGAAGGAATAGATGCCGGCCCGGAGATGCCGCTCGGCCAGCAGCAGTCAAGCTCCGCTATTTTCCGCACTTATGCCCCTGATGTGGCCACCAATCGCTATTTTCCGCGGCTCAGCACCATTCTCAGTAATGACACTTACAACGCCGAGATATTGCCCGAATACACCCGCGACGTGACGCTGCGCCTTGTTGCCCGCGACAACCGCCCCGACGGCGGTGGCGTAGGCTGGGCAGATGTGGCTTTCAAATCTTGGGGCGAAGCAGGGCCCTTTCTGGTCACTTCACCCAACACGGCCTCGGCTACTTGGAATATCGGTGAATATGTAAATGTGACTTGGGATGTGGCGAACACATATTTCGCGCCCGTCAATTGTAAAAAGGTCAATATCCGCCTGAGCATTGACGGCGGTCTTACTTATCCCATCACCTTGGCCTCCGGTGTGGAAAACAACGGCAACTACTATGTGCTGGTGCCCAACAACGCGACTTCGGCGGCGCGGGTGCGCGTGGATGCAGCGGACAATGTTTTCTTCGATATTTCTAATGCAAATTTCAAAATCCAGCAGCCGACGCAGCCTTCGCTCACAATGGGTCTTTCGGTCAATGCCGCCGATATCTGCCTGCCCAACGACGGTTTTACCTCCGAAATCTTGACGGCTGGCACGCTGGGTTTCGATAGCCCGGTCGCGTTGGCAATCACCGGCGATTTGCCGCCGGGCGCTTCCGCCACGTTTAGCAGCGCCACGCTCAACCCCGGCGAGACCAGCACGCTCACCGTTGACTTGAGCGGTGTGACGCTCGAAGGTCTTTTTACCTTCAATGTGGAGGCGACGGCTACCGGCAGCCCCACCTTGATTCGCCCCGTCACGGTTCGGCTTGTTTCAAATGATTTTTCCGCACTCTCGCTCCAATCACCCCCTGACGGCGGCACCGGGCTGGGGCTTTCGCAGGTTTTGCGCTGGAATACCGTTCCCGACGCGGAGACGTATGATGTGCAATTTTCAAACACGCCTTCTTTTTCTACGCTTTTATCTTCGGCAACAAACACATCGGTTGATTCTTTCAAAATCAACTTTTTGCTCGAAAAAGGCAAGGCATACTACTGGCGTGTGCGGCCTCGCAACGAATGTGGCATCCATGATTGGACGGAGCCGTTTTTCTTTTCTACCTACCCTGAAAATTGCTCGGTGTTTACGGCAAACGATTTGCCCAAAAATATTTCAGC
>CAYZVM010000269.1:0-7348 GCA_964481485.1 uncultured Saprospiraceae bacterium
TTGCTTTTTGGGTCGAGATTGTTTTTTCCCAACAGGTTTTCGTCAGCAGCCGCAACACCCACGAAGTCAAACTTTACGACCTCGCCACAAGCGATTTTATCAAAAACTTCGTCATGGCGGGCAGCGGCGGCCTATCGTTTCCGCAGGAAGTTGTTTGGCATCCCGACGGGTTTTTATTGGTGACGGGCCGAGGCAACACTGCCGTGAAAAAATACGACGGCGGCACCGGTGCCTATCTCGGCAATTTCACGAGTGGCTATCTGCTCGACAACCCGACCAAAACCACCATTGGGCAGGATAGCTTGCTGTATGTCAGCCAATGGGGTACTACCAAAAACAAAGTGGTCAGGTTCGATTTGAAAACCGGGGCTTTCGTGGACGAATTCACCAATGTGGGTGTGCCTAACGGCTGTGGCCATGCTTGGGACGCGGATGGCAATTTGCTCGTGGCGCAATATGGCAATGGAACGAATGGGAAGGTGTGGAAATTCGACCCAAACGGTACGTTTATCAGCGATTTTATCCCAACTACCTTGTTGCAAGGCCCAGTTAATCTTTGGTTCGATACAGCGGGCAGTCTCCTCGTGGCAGACTGGACCTTGGGCGAGGTATTGCAATTCGACACTACGGGAGCATTTCAGTCCAAATTGGTGACAGGACTGGCCAATGTGGAAGGCTATGCCTTTGATAGTCAAGGCAATCTCTATCTCTGCGACTGGACGGCCAACAAGGTTTTCAAATACGATTTTGCGGCAAATGCGTTAACTCCTTCCCTCCAAACTGGCGGTATGATGGCACCGAACAGCATCCTGATTCGGGAGTCGGCATCTTCTTCAGCACTTGAAAAATCTTCCGAAAATATTTTCCTTTCTATATCGCCCAACCCTGCCAACGAAGCCGTGCGCGTGGATTATTTTTTGAAAAAAACAGCATTTGTACAGATGGATATGCTGAATGTTTTGGGACAAAACGTGGCAACCATTTTTTCAGGAAAACAGGCGGCGGGCGAACATCAAATTTCATGGAATGGGCTGATGGAGAATGGTTTGCGAGCATCGGCGGGAGTGTATTTCGTGCGGCTAACGATGGGGAGTGACGCAATACTGAAAAAGTTAGTCTGGCAAAAACCCTGAACCCTACCATTTGCCTGTCCGAATACGAACGGCCTCTGTTCAAGTTCGGACGGTAGTTTTTTAAAATAGCCAACTTAAAAAGTTGAAAAACAGGGCTTTGCAAATGTGGCGTATGATTTGGGCAGGCATTATTGCTTGGGAGCATGACTTTGCTTAAATCTCCAAACCTTTTCAAAAACAAACAACCACACTACACACAAAATGAAATGGTTATGAAAACGCTTCTGTTTCTCCTTCTCTCCGCCCTGGCTTTCAACGCAAATGCCCAATCGGCAGAGCAACCTGCCGTCGAACAAGCTTGTCTAAACTATATCGAGGGTTTTTACGAAGGCGACACGGCCAAACTCATCAAGTGCCTCAGCCCCACGCTGCACAAATATGGCTATTACAAAAACAAAACCGAGCAGTACGTGGGCGATGCGATGAGCTACGAACAAGCCCTCGATTTCGCAAAAAACGTGCTTGCCAAAAAGAGATTTGCCAAGCCGGACGACCCCAAAACAGTCGTGGTACTGGATATTCAAGAGCAAATCGCGTGTGCCAAAGTCGTTGCCTGGTGGGGCATGGATTATATGTTACTTGCGAAAAAAGACGGCCAATGGATGATAGAACAGGTATTGTGGCAAGGGCCGCTCAAGAGCATAAATCGTTGATTTTCTGTCATTAAAAAAAGTTGGCTATGATACAAAACTACCTCAAGGTCGCCCTGCGCAACCTGCGCAAGCACCGGGCATTTTCCTTCCTCAATATTTTTGGCTTAGCCCTTAGCATGAGCGTGTGCCTGCTGCTCATCATGCTCATCAAAGATGCGTACGGTTTCGACAATTTCCACCCCGACGACGAGCGGGTGTACCGCGTCCTGACCGAAGCCCAACGCAAAGAAGGGCGTTCGGAATCCTACGCCAGCTCGCCCTATCCCGTGGGCAGGTCGCTTCGAGAAAACTATGCCCAGACCGAACTTTGGACACCCGTGGTGCGCATGGGCGGCGGCGAGTTGATATCAGGTGAAAAAAACTTCGACTTTGACGGTTTGTATTCCGATGCGACCTTTTTCGAAATGTTTGGATTTGAGTTGGAAAAAGGAGAAACCGTCCGGGCGCTCGAATCGCCCTACGCCCTCGTGCTCACCCACGAACTGGCCGCACGGATATTCCCCGGCGAAAATCCGTTGGGCAAAACCTTGGAAATCAATGGGTTTGCCGAGCCATTCCGAGTGACGGGCGTTTTGAAAAAATTTCCGGGAAAAACACATTTCGAGTTTACGGCGCTTGCCTCGCTCGCCACCCAATTGGCCGAAGAAAAACGGCCAGAACGCCGCCAAGTCTCCGCCAACTGGCTCAATTATTACAGCACCTACAATTTCGTGCGCCTCGCCCCCGGAGCCGACCACGCAGCAGCAGAGCAAGCCCTCGTCAGTATTGCTCAAAATCAATACGCCAATCTGGAACTGGAAAGCCGTGATGCGGGCTACCGGTTCACCCTCCAGCCACTTTCTGAAATCACGCCCGGCGTGAACCTATCCAACACCATGGGGGCAGGTATGCCTATTGCCCTCATCTGGTTTTTGGGCGTTCTGGGCGCGGCCATCATGCTCTCGTCCTGTTTCAATTACACCAACCTGACCATCGCCCGCGCGCTCACCCGCACCCGAGAAATAGGCGTGCGCAAAGTGCTGGGCGCGAGCCGGATGCAGGTGTTCGGGCAAATCATCAGCGAAGCCGTCGTTACTTCCTGCCTCGCCTTGGTGGTGGCCTATCTGATGATGAAGGCGCTGAAACCCCAATTCGAGCGGCTGAGCATCACCGAAACCCTTGACATTCGCATCCAAGAAGACTGGCAATTGTTCGCCCTGTTCTTCACCTTTTCGTTGGTAGTAGGTTTGGTGGCAGGACTGCTACCCGCGCTCACATTATCAAAAACAAGACCTATCGCCGTGCTGCAACGGCTCCAAAACCTGCGGCTCATGCAGCGCATCGGTTTGCGAAAAGTGCTGTTGACCATGCAGTTTGTCCTGACGCTGATTTTCCTCATCACCATGACCATCGCGTGGCGGCAGGGAGAGCATGCCATCTCGGTCAATTTTGGTTTCGACCACCCGCAGACACTGTTGGTAGAGTTGCAGCGGCAACCTTTCGACCGCGTTTCTGCCGCGCTTGGGCAGGTGAGCGGAGTAGAATCCATGTCAGGCATTTCGATTCCAATGGGTACTTGGAGCGACGACGGCGACGATGTGCGCAGCGATTCGGTACCTGAAAAAACAGGTGTGCGCCAATACTTTGTTGACCACCATTACTTGACGCAGTTCAACCTTCCTCTGGCCGTCGGAGAAAATTTTCCAGACAACCCCGCGCAGCAACGCGAGACGTTTGCCATTGTAAATGAAACGTTTGTGCAAAAATTCAAACTCGGCGACCCACATGAGGCGGTGGGCAAAAGTCTGGTCGTCGGCGACAGCTTGCGCTTGATTGTGCGCGGTGTGGTCAAGGATTTCCCGTTCAAACCTGCCGTCTATAAAATGGAGCCGTTGCTGCTGCGCTACGACCCCGCCCAACTCGGTGTGCTCAATCTGCATCTTGCTGGCGGAGACATACCCGCGACTTTCAAAAAATTGGAAAATGAGTGGAATCGCCTCGCGCCCAACACGCCGTTCCAAGCAACATTTTTTGACGAAACCGCCCGCTCTACTTTTTCCGAGGCCCTTGATTTAGCGCGTATGGTTGGCTTTTTCGGCCTGATGGGCATGGTCATCGCTTGCATGGGTTTGCTCGGCATGGCCATTTACACCGTCGAAACGAAAGCGAAAGAAATCAGCATCCGCAAAGTAGTGGGCGCGAATGCCCGGGACTTGAGCCTGCTGTTGTCTAAAGGTTATCTTGGCCTGCTCGGCATCGCAATACTTATTTCCACCCCGGTTTCCTATTTCCTCGGCAGCCAGATGCTGCAAACTTTTGCCAGCCGAATCCCAATGTCGCCCCTACTGTTCCTGCCCGGCATTTTGCTGCTGCTGCTGGCCGCAGGCTTGGCGGTGGGTTCGCAGACTTTGCGGGCCTTGCGCTCCAACCCGGTGACGCATTTGAGAAGTGAATAAAAAATGTCTATTTTTTTTATGAAGAAACTATCCTTTTTCATTCTTTTTCTATTCGCCTTTTTACAAATAGCACAGTCTTCCGATGTGAAAATTTCCAACGAAATGCTCTTCGTGGAAGGCCCGCGCGACAACCGCAGGATGTACGCCATCGTGGATGTGGAATGGAAAAACGCTTGGAAAAACGAGACGAATCACGATGCCGTCTGGCTCTTTTGCAAGTTCGTTTTTGGCAACGATGGCTACCGGCACATTCCGCTCAAAATGACTGGACACGAGATACTTCGCAACGACCATTCGCCTGGCTTGGAAATCCGGCTGGATGTGGCGGAGGATGGAACAGGGCTTTTCATCACGCCTGCCAAAAACTACCGGGGCGATGTTTCATTGAAAATAAAGTTGTCCATTGACCCCGCTCCATTTGCTCGCATGAACACGGAAAGAGCATCATTTCGGGTGTTCGGCATCGAGATGGTGCAAGTTCCTACCGGCGAATTTTACGCCGGAGAAGCCGACAGCACGAAGGCGCGGGAGTACCAGACATTTAACCAGCCAAATGCAGATGGAGGCTACCAGGGAACGGTTTTCATCAACTCGGAAAATGAACTGACGGTCGGCAAAGACATCGCCTACAAACCCCAGGAGATGGTCTATCAGGGCGACGGCGAGGGTGTTCTTCCGAAAGAATTCCCCAAAGGTTATGAGGGTTTTTATGTGATGAAATACGAAATCAAGCAGGGCGAATACGCCACTTTTTTGAACACCCTCTCCAACGGGCAGACGCAGTTGCGGAGCAATTTCGGCGGCAGGGACTACTACACCCTGCGCGGCACGATTGCTTTCGACGGTGAACAATACGCTGCCGCCAGCCCCGACCGCCCCTGCAATTTCCTCAGTTGGGACGACGCGATGGCCTTTGGCGACTGGTGCGCTTTGCGGCCTATGACGGAATTGGAATTTGAAAAAGCCTGTCGCGGCAGCCGAAAACCGCTCGCGAACGAATTCCCATGGGGCAATGCCGACCGGCTCCGGGTAGAGCGGCGGGTGAATGCCGAGGGCGACGTTGTGCATCTGGGCGGCAAACCCGAATCCGAACTTTCCGCCAAAACGATGGCAGAATTCGGGGCTTCGCAATACTGGGTCATGGACTTGGCTGGCAGCCTGTGGGAACGCTGCGTCACTGTCGGCGACAGCACGGGCCGAACCTTTCGCGGCACACACGGCGACGGTAATATTTCCTACTACGGCTTTGCCACCAACGACGACTGGCCTTCGGGCGTGAGCGAAAAAGGTGGTTTCGGCTTCCGGGGCGGCGGTTTTTACCATCCTGACCGGGGTTATCATGAGTTCAACCCGTTCAGCCCCGTTTCCTACCGGCCCTACGGTAGCTGGTCGGGCGGCAACCGGACGGAGGCGTATGGCAGCCGTTTGGTGCGGAAGCAGTAATGTGCTTGAATCATTCAATCGAATCTGACTATGAAACAAATTCTTCTTTCCCTCTCTTTGCTATGGTCGGTCGGCGTGGCTGCCCAAAACACCCTCACCCCAGCCGATTGGCAAGCTGATTTGCGTTTTTTGCAAAGCACAGTACACAAAGATTATGCTTTCCTGTTCAAAAAAATCACCGCGGCAGCATGGGATGCCGACGTGGAAAAATTGCACAAGGAAATCCCCACCATGCAGCCCCATGAAATCCTCGCTGGGTTTGGCCGCATCGTCTCCTCGTTCCAATACGGCCACACCGACATCGGCTGGCGGCAAAGCCCGGTGAAATACCACGTCGTCCCGCTCAATCTGTACTGGTTCAGCGACGGCGTTTACATCGAAGGAGCGCACAAAGACCACGCTAAAACGTTGGGAGCCAAAGTACTAAAAGTGGAAGGTGTGCCAGTGGAGGCCGCGCTCGCCGCCGTTCGCCCGCTCGTGCCAGTCGAAAACGAGCAGTATTTCAAAGCCTACACGCTGGATATGCTCTGCGTGCCCGAGGCCCTGCACGCCCAGCGCGTTACAAAAACATTGAAAAACGACCTCACCCTGACGCTGGAACAAAACGGCAAAACTTTCGAGCAAACTTTTGCCGCCGTAGATGCCTATCGTTTCCCTCGCCAATACGGTTTTGCCAGTCCCAAAGACGATTGGGTGAACGTGCGCGACCAAAGTGCCACGCCGCATTACCTGAAAAACCTCGACAAGATTTATTACTACGAATACCTGCCGGAGGCAAAAACCGTCTATGTCCGCCACAGCCAGATACAGGACGACCCTTCGGAACACATTACCGATTTTTACCAGCGCGTGTTCGATTTTATTGAAAAAAATGACGTGGAACGCCTCGTGCTGGACGTGCGCCTCAACGGCGGCGGCAACAACTACAAAAACAAACCCATCGTGACGGGCATCATCCGCACGGAAAAAATCAACCAGCCCGGCAAACTGTTCGTGCTCATCGGGCGGCGCACTTTTTCGGCTTGCCAGAACCTCGTGAACGAACTGAGCAGCTACACCAACGCCATTTTTGTAGGCGAACCCACCGCCGAAAACATCAATTTTTACGGCGACAACCGCCAAGTGGTGCTGCCTCACAGCAAACTTCCGGTGTACCTCTCTTTCGCGTGGTGGCAGGACAAACCGCAATGGGAAAACGACGACTGGCTCGCGCCGCACCTCGCGGTGGATATGGCTTTCGATGACTACCGCTCCAACCGCGACCCGGTGCTGGATGCCGCGCTGAATTTCTCAGACAAAAACCCCATTCTCGACCCGATGGCCTACCTGCGCAAACTTTTCATGGCCGGGAAATTGGAAGAAGTGCGCGCCGAAGCCGAGCGCATGGTCAAAAATCCGCAGTATCGCTACGTCAATTTTGAGAGCAAATTCAACCAAGCGGGCTACGACCTATTGGGCGGCGGCAAAACGGAATCAGCCATTTTCGTCTTCCAACTCAACACGCAACTATTCCCACAGTCCGCCAATGTGTGGGACAGCCTCGGCGAAGCCTGCTGGCGCGCCAAACAGAAAGACAAAGCCGTCGAATACTACAACAAGGCCATTGCTCTCGACCCAAGCGGGCCAACGGGCGACAATGCGCGGCAGATGTTGAAGGAGATTGAGGGGGGGAAGTGAGTTTTTT
>CAYZVM010000270.1:0-7310 GCA_964481485.1 uncultured Saprospiraceae bacterium
GGAGCGAAAGGCGGGCGACTTCGCGGCGGATGGGGTCGAAGGAGGAAATGACGATGGCCTCGGGCGTGTCGTCCACGATGACTTCGACGCCGGTGGCGGCTTCGAGCGCGCGGATGTTGCGGCCTTCGCGCCCAATGATTTGGCCTTTCATCTCGTCGTTTTCGAGGTTGAAAACGGAGACGGTGTTTTCGATGGTAAACTCGGCAGCCATGCGCTGAATCGTCTGAATCACAATCTTTTTCGCTTCTTTCGAGGCAGTCAGTTTGGCTTGGTTCACGGCATCTTTCACGATGGCCATGACTTCTGACTCGCTCTTGGCACGCACCTGTTCAAGGAGTTGATCTTTGGCTTCTTGCTGATTGAGTTTGGCGATGGTCTCCAAAGCCTTGATGCGTTCTTCGTTGGCAGCATCCAGTTCTTCTTTTTTCTTGGCTACGATTTTCAACTGTTTGTCCAAGTTTTCGCGCAGGGTTTCGAGTTCGAGGCCACGATTTTCGAGCTCGCTTTTACGGGCTTCCACTTCGTCAATTTTGTTTTGAAACAAATCCTGCTCGACTTTCAAGTCCTTCTGTTTCGACAGCACCTCCATCTCCAACTCTTTCATTTTCAACTGGTGTTGCGTCCTCTCTGACTCCAGTTCCTGTCGCATTTGCGCGTATCGCTCTTTTGCTTCTTGGATTTTTTGCTGCTTGATGCGCTCGTTTTCGGCTTCGGCGTTGCCCACTATTTTTTGGGCTTTCACCGCTGCTTCGTCTTCGATGCGTTTGGCCGTGAGGCGTGCTTCTTGCACGGCGAGGTCGGCTTGGCGATTGCTTTCTTCAGTACTTTTCTTGTTGTTTTGAGAAGCAAAAAAGTAAGCGATGGCGCCACCTATGACCAACCCTATGAACCCTATTACTATTTCCATATTGCGTTGTCAATTAAGTGGTTAAAGTAAGTATGCGTGACCCGCGCGGCTGGGGCGGTGCGGGGAATTCGTTTTGTTTTGGACGTACCAACCGCGTTGCCATCCTGAGTGCAGGGAAGGAACTACAAAACATCCCTTCTTCGGATGTGCCGAAAAAGCCGGGCTTGTGTGGTTCCTTCCCTGCGTTCAGGATGACAACGCAGGGAAGAGTTAACAACGCGACAAAAAAAGACGAATGAGGAAGGCTCTAAACCGCTTGCAACTGCCTTTCGGCGGGTTTGCGGTGGGCGCGGTGCAATTCGACAGCGTAGGTGAGCAGCACCATGGCAAGACAGTCCTGGGTATCTTTCGACGGTTGAGCGGTTTTGAACGCTGCCGTTTTATCGTTGATTTCCTTTGCCAGCCGGTGTATGAGTGCCTCGTCTGCCGCATTGATTTTCAGCAAATAGGGCCGCCCGGCTATCAGGACGGTGACTGGTATGGTATGGTTTGCTTGCTGCTCGGTTGTCATGTCGGATTATTGTGCTAATTTGAGTAATGCCAATGCGCCGATTAACGATGTCACATTGAGCGTGTTATCTTGTTAGCAGCATCTTTTCAAAAACCGCGCCTTTTTACATGAAATGGTTTAGAAAACAGTTTAGAAAGGTTTAGAGGGGTTTAGAAGGTTTAGAAAAAAACGCTAAACCATTCTCAACTCTTCTAAACTATCTAAACTCCTCAAACCATCTAAATCTCTCATTTCCTTATCGTCGCGTTCAATTTCGTTTCAAATGCCTGCTGCAATTGCTGCATGAGGCTGTCAATTTCTTTTTCTTGCAGGGTCTTTTCGGGGTCTTCAAAAATGAAACTCACGGCACAGGATTTTTTGCCCGCGCCAAGTTTTTGTTCGTCTTCAAATACATCGAACAAATTAACCGACGATAACATCTTTTTGGCCGTTTTGTTAGCCAACTGGCGGATGTCGGCGAAGGTCACGCTCCGGTCGAGCACCAGCGCCAAATCGCGGCGCACGGTGGGGTAGCGGTTGAGTTCGACGTATTGTATCTTGTTGTTTGCCACCGCTTTCAGCACGTTTTCAAAATTGAAATCGGCAAAAAACACGGTGTTTTTCACATCCATTTTTTTCAAAATCGCAGGCTGCACCGCGCCAAATGTCACGAATTCTTGCGGCCCACGGTGGTATTTTAAAGCGTATTGGTACGGTGCTTCCTGAATAGCCGTTTCCTGAAACCCGCTCACGCCAAGGCGGGCAAGCAGGCTCTGGACGTATGTTTTCAGGGTATAGAAATCAACGGCTTTCTTGGGGGCAGGCTGCCAACTTTCGGGGGAGTGAACGCCGGAAAGGAGGATGGAAAGGCGGCTGACTTCGCTGAATGTGCCAACCCCACCCCGACCCTCCCCTGAAAAGGAGGGAGCCGTAGAGTGTACCGCATCTCCCTCCTTTTCAGGGGAGGGTCGGGGCGGGGTTGACACGGGCGAGGGGATGGGGCTGCGTTGATAAGTTTTCCCAAACTCAAACAACCTCAAGTCAGGATGCTGTCGGTTCTGGTTGCGCTGCACGGCCTCCAAAGCGCTGAACAACAACGTGGGACGAAGACAATCCAGCCCCTGATTGGCGGAGTTGTGAATGAACACAAGTTGCTCTTTTTCAAGCGGAAATGCTGCGTCGTCGCCGAGGTAGTATGCCGAATTGGAGAGCGACATTCCCATGCACTCGTTGAATCCATTGGCAGCGAGAAACTCCGAGGCGAGGTTGCGCACCGCGTCGGGGTTGGGGCGCTGGGTGATTTCCATGCTGCTGCGGATTTGGGTGGGGATGGGCACATTGTCCAGCCCATGCAGGCGCAGGATTTCTTCAATAACATCGGCCTCGCGGGTCACGTCGGGTTTGCTGGTCGGGATGACGGCGACAAACCCCGTATCTGTTTCATTTTCAACGCCGATTTCGAGCGCGGCGAGTATTTTTTTGATTCGTTCTTTCGATAAATTTTCCCCAATCAACGCGTTCACGCGGGCGTATTCGCAAGTCACGCGGGCAGGTTGAACGGGATTTGGGTAAATATCCACCATTTCGGATGCGACTTCTCCGCCAGCCAATTCGACAATGAATTGGGTCGCGCGTTCGAGCGCACGACGGCAGCCGTTCGGGTCAACGCCTTTTTCAAACGACCAGGCCGCATCGGTGCGCAGACCATGCCGCAGCATGGAACGGCGTATCCATTTTGGGTTGAAAAAAGCCGATTCTAGGAAAATGGCCGTCGTTTTTTCAGAAACGCCACTCGTGTGGCCGCCGAATACGCCGCCGATGCACATGGGTGTGGATTCGCCGTCGCAAATCATCAAATCTTCGGCGAAAAGTTTGCGCTCCACCTCGTCGAGGGTTTTAAAAGACGTTCCGGCGGGCAGGGTTTTTACCAAAATTTTCCCGCCTTTTATTTCCGCCAAATCGAACGCATGAAGCGGCTGGCCGAGTTCAATGCGGACGTAGTTGGTGATGTCTACCACATTGTTGATGGGGCGCTGACCGACAGCGAGCAGGCGGTTTTTTAGCCAGTCGGGGCTTTCGTCGACTTTTAAATTCTTGATAACGAGGCCAGTGTAGCGGGGGCAGGCTTCTTCGCTCAGAACCTCCACAGGAAATGAGGAGTGAGGAGTGAGAAGTGAGGGTAGAGAAGTTTTCGGTTGGCGAATTTGCACTTCCTGATTTTCCTGAACGCGCAAGTAAGCCGCCAAATCCTTCGCCACGCCGAGGTGATTCGTCGCGTCGGCGCGGTTGGGCGTGAGGCCGATTTCGATGATGGTATCGGATTCTTGTTTCAGGTAGGCGGCGGCGGTGATGCCGAGCGGCGTATCGGCGGGCAGCACCATGATGCCAGAGTGGTCGGAGCCGATGCCGAGTTCGTCTTGGGCGCAAATCATGCCCTGCGACGGTACGCCTTTTACTTTGCGCTCGCCGATTTGGAAAAGTTGACCGTCTTTGCTAAAAACGTTGGCACCGGGCAGCGCCACGAGGACTTTTTGGCCTGCGGCCACATTGGGCGCGCCGCACACAATGGAACGGGCGACACCATCGCCGACATCTACTTTGGTGGCTGAAAGGTGGTCGGTTTCGGGTATACGTTCGCATTCCAACACCTTGCCCGTGAGTACTTTATCCAAATCAACGGGCGAGGGTCGCACGGTTTCCCAACCTTCCACTTCCAATCCCAGCGATGTCAAAATGTCGGCAATTTCAGAGGGTGATTTATCTAAGTCGAGAAAATCTCGAAGCCAATTCAGCGAAACCTTCATTATTCCTCAAAAAGCGTTTGCGCACGGGGTCAAGGTGCGTGGGATTCAACAAGTTGGGCAAAAGTAGATAGAATCCCGAATAATGAAGAGAAAATTAAAAACCGCAGAGACGCAGGGGAGCAGAGAATTTTTCAGACCCCATCCGCGCCTCTGCGGCTAAGATTAATTTTTTGGATAACCCGCCTGTATCCAGCAGTTGATGCTGTCTCGTTCGGGCTGAGTCATTGAGCCACCTTGAGGCATATCCTTGTCAATGACCACCCGGTCGAGCACATGGCCTGCATCAAGGTGCGGTATCATGCTTTCGTAGGTGCGAAAATCGAATTGGTCGGCATCCACAACCCCACTACCGGGCGCATGGCAACTGATGCAGTGGCGGTCAATGATGGCTTTGATGTTGGACGTGTAAGAAAAATCCACCCCTGTGATATTGCAATCTGGGCCTTTAGGGTCGTCGTCGTCCTTGCCGCAGCCTGGCCAGAGGGTGATGCAGGCCAAGGCGAACAGCATGATGTAAGGTGTGTTGTTGCTGAAAGGTTTGTTCATCGAGTATTTTTTTAGTGAGCGACAAATGTCTGATGGCGAAAAGTACGGCGACGCGAGAAATTTTATTGCTGCCTGTTTTGGCAAAAGTGGGTTTTGTGGTTGCGTGTTGCTGGATTCTAAAGTTCTGGTTGTGGCAAATTGTTGGGAAACACTCAACCCAGAAACCAGCAACCTTGAAACCAAAAACCCTTTTTTACCTTTGCCCGCTCCTTTGACAAAAATTTTCTTAACCAAACTAAAATCAATCCGACATGATAATTGGTGTACCAAAAGAGATCAAAAGCAACGAAAATCGCGTGGCGCTCACGCCTGCCGGGGCATTGGAACTGACCCGCCGGGGGCATACCGTGTATGTGCAAAGCACTGCGGGCGAGGGCAGCGGATTTGAAGACAGCGACTACACAGAAGCAAATGCAAAAATTTTGAAAACCGCCGACGAGGTGTGGGCGATTGCCGAGATGATTATGAAGGTGAAAGAGCCGATAGCCGAAGAATACCCGCGTTGCCGACCCAACCAATTGGTTTTCACGTATTTCCACTTTGCTTCCAGCGAGGAACTGACCCATGCCATGATAAAAAGCGGCGCGGTCTGCCTCGCTTACGAGACGGTGGAAACCAAAGACCGCCAGTTGCCGCTGCTGATTCCGATGTCTGAAGTGGCCGGGCGCATGGCGATTCAGGAAGGTGCCAAGTATTTGGAAAAACCCGTGAAAGGCCGCGGCGTGTTGCTCGGCGGTGTGCCGGGTGTTCCTCCTGGCAAAGTCCTCATCATCGGTGGCGGTGTGGTAGGTACGCAAGCCGCCAAAATGGCCGCTGGTTTGGGGGCGCAGGTCGTGATACTCGACACGAACCTCAACCGCCTGCGTTACCTCAACGACGTGATGCCTGCTAACGTGGTCACCATGTTCTCCAATGAATACAACATCCGCCGCCTCATCCGCGACACCGATCTCATCGTGGGCGCGGTGCTGATTCCGGGCGCCAAAGCCCCGAAACTCATCACCCGCGATATGCTCAAAACCATGCACCCTGGCGCGGTGCTGGTGGATGTGGCGGTAGACCAAGGCGGCAGTTTTGAGACCACAAAAGCCACCACCCACGCCGACCCGACCTACATTATTGATGACATTGTGCACTATTGCGTGGCGAATATGCCAGGCGCGGTACCGTTCACTTCGACGGTGGCGCTCACGAACGCGACGCTGCCTTATGCTATCCAATTGGCCAACAAAGGCTGGAAACAAGCCTGCAAGGAAAACCACGAACTGTTGCTCGGCCTCAATGTGGTGGGCGGAAAAGTGGTGTATCAGGGTGTGGCCGATGCGTTCGGGTTGCCGATGAATGACGTGGCGGGCGTGTTGTAAAATTAGCGAATTGGAATTGATAAGCCACATAGCGGCGACATGACTTTGAGTCGTGTCGCCGCAAATTTTTTTAGAAATTTGCCTTGAAAAACAACCCGCTCGCCAAGAACCTCGTTAATCCGCCAACCATGAAATATTTCATCCTATTGCTCAAACTCGCCATTTTCACCGCTTTGGTCCTCATTCGGCTGGGCGAGTGGGATGTGTCGTGGATTTATGCCGGGTCGAAATACCGGGGGGCACTCGATTATTATGTGGACGCGCTGGCGAGCATTGCTACCTTCTTGATGTTCCTCGATTTCGTGCAGTTTTTCACCACTTGGTGGTACCGGCGGCGGCACAAAGTGCAGGGCGAAGACAATTTCATCATCGGGGTCAGCCATATTTACTCGCTGCTGCTGGCGGTAGGGCTTATCATCGGGATTTTGTCCCTTTTTCAGATTCAGGTGCGGGAGTTGTTTACCTCGCTGTCTATCATCTTTGCCGGTCTCGCCATCCTCACGAAAGACTATATCTCGAATATGATAAACGGGATGATTATGACTTTTTCGGGCCAACTGAGCATCGGCGACAACATCCGAATCGGGCAACACCGCGGCAAAATCACCGACATCACGCTCCAAAATATCCACCTGCTCAACGACGACGACGACATCATCTACATCCCCAACAACGTGGTGCTCAATTCGGAAGTGGTCAACTACACTAAACGCTCCATCAAACGCACCAGCATCGAATTCGACATAGACCTGAAACACCTGAAAACGGTGGAGGAATTGGAAAAGAGCCTCACCGAGGTGCTCACGCCTTTTTTGGATGTCATCAAGCCGGACAGCTATTACCTCCGTGTGGCCGAGGTGAGAAAAGACAGTATTTCGTTGAAATTCCAGTACATCCTCAAAGAACCCAACAAAGACCTCGAGCGCCAGATTCGCCGCCGCACCATCCGCCGTTTGGTGGAAATCATTAGCGACCGCGAAAAATTCGTGGACAAAATCCCCGAACTGCCCGACACGCCGGGACACGCGATTATTTAATGGGGTAATGAGATAATGGGATAATGAAAAAAATGACCCTTAATGTCCCTTTTTTAATGACCCTCAATAACCCTTAACGACTCTTAATGACAATGACAAAATCTTACCTCCCCGCCATACTCTGGCTGCTGACTATCACCGGAATGTCGTTGGTGCCGAAAA
>CAYZVM010000271.1:0-7096 GCA_964481485.1 uncultured Saprospiraceae bacterium
AACAACCAACACACCTACGTCGCCATCATGGCCGGCGGCGTGGGCAGCCGCTTTTGGCCGGGCAGCCGCGAGGCGCGGCCAAAACAATTCCTCGATATGCTCGGTGTCGGCAAAAGCCTGCTGCGCCTCACTTTTGAGCGCTTTTTGCCAATTTGTCCCGCGGCCAATATTTTTATTGTCACCAATGCAGCGTATAAATCGCTCATTTTGGAACAAATCCCCGAACTGACGGACAATCAGATTCTCTGCGAGCCGAGCCGGAACAACACCGGCCCTTGCGTGGCTTACACGGCGTTCAAACTCGCCGCGCTCGACCCTGACGCCAACTTCGTCATCGCGCCGTCCGACCATATTGTATTGAAAGAGAATGCTTTTCTTGAAAAAATACAACTCGCGCTCGACTTTGCTGCCGTAAACGACGCGCTCGTCACACTCGGCATTCAGCCCTCGCGCCCGGACACCGGCTATGGCTATATTCAAATGGAAAACGAAGCGGCACCTGGCATTTTTAAAGTCAAACGTTTCACCGAAAAACCCGATTTGGGGACTGCCCAACAATTCGTGACCTCCGGTGAATACCTCTGGAACGCAGGTATTTTTGTCTGGAATGTGCGCTCCATTTTATCGGCTTACCAAGACCTCTCGCCCGACATTTTTCATATCCTCGAAAAAGGCCGCGGCTTTTGGAACTCTGCTGACGAACAGGCCTTTATTGACAAATATTATCCAACTACGCCTAATATTTCGGTGGACTTCGCCATCATGGAAAAGGCAAAAAACGTATTTACCGTTCCAGCGGAATTTGGATGGTCAGACCTCGGCACATGGGCCAGCCTTTATGCGGAATGCCCGAAAGACGGACATGGCAACGTACTGCAAGGCGACCACATTTTGGCACTTGACGTGGCCGATTGTTTGGTGCGGACACCCAAAGGCAAGTTAGTGGTACTCAAAGATTTGCACGACTTTATAGTGGTGGACGAAGGCGACGCGCTGCTTGTGTACCCAAAATCAAAAGAACAGGAAATCAAACAGGTAACGGCTTTGGTGAAAGAACGGTTTGGAGATACCTACCTGTGAACCACTTGCCAAACGGTTGTTAACACATTTTAAAAAAAATTTCCTTGCAAAATTTTTGGCAATCAAAAACTTGCCTACATTAGCCCCTGTAATTGTTTTGCAAGCAGCCCAACAATTATTTTGTCCTTTTTAATACTGCTCGTTTTTAATCTTTTAATCCACATCACTTAATCCGTTGAATTTGTACTATCCCGGTCTGATTGGTTCTTTTATTCTTACACACAAACAGCACAGTCCGGATGAGAAATTACTCTGCAATCACTGTACACCCCGAGATTCAAGATGGCGCGCCTGTTTTTAGTGGGACGCGTGTTCGCATTGAAACATTTTACGACTTCCTGCGCATCGGTGTCAGCGTCAACGAGTTTTTGGACGAATTTCCGTCCATCACGCGCGACCAAGCATTGGAGGTGTATGATCTGGCGAAAAAACAGTACACACTCGACCAGATAAAAACACTTGCCAACGGCCCACAGACACGGATTGAATCCAACACTGGCCGGTATCATGCCGCTGCATAATTCTTGGAGGTCACTCCCGATATTTTTGAAAGCAGACGCTCCGACTCGACTCCTCATGGAGTCGGCTCGGAGCGTTTTTTTATATGGCTGGAAAACCGCTCCGTAAAATTGCACTCGTCGCCAACACAGCTTGGAATCTGTGGAATTTTCGGCGTTCGCTCATCGAGTTGCTTGTAAATGAAGACGTTGAAGTAGTTTGTCTTGCACCTCCCGATGGCTTTCAAGAAAATTTGGCAGCATTAACAGGAGTGCGTTTTGTTCCAATTCAGCATCTTTCCCGCAAAAGCCTTTCGCCACTCAGCAACCTGCGCAGCCTCGGCGAATTGAGCCAAATGCTCCGCCGCGAAAAGCCGGATCTTGCCATTTTTTACACCATCAAACCCAATATTTTCGGAGCTGTAGCCGCACGTTTGGCCGGCATTCCCGCCATCGCAACGATAGAAGGGTTGGGCTATGCCGCCACTGCGTCCCCGCTGCTTAGGAATATCGTTTTTTATCTCTATCGTTTTGCTTTTCGGTTTGTAAAAAAGGTAGTGTTCCTAAACCATGATGACCGCGCCGAATTTTTGCGGCATCATGTTGTCCCTGCGCACAAAACCTTGGTTGTCAAAGGAACAGGCGTGGACACCTCATATTTTAGCCCAAAAAAAACTGAGGTACTCGAGCCGATTTTTTTGTTCATCGGTCGCTTGCTCAGCGACAAGGGCATCCGCGAATTTGTGCAAGCAGCGGCCTCGGTAAGAGCACTGACCACCAAAGTTCGTTTCCAAATCCTTGGCAGCCCGGATGCTGGGAATCCAGCTTCTATCGCGCCCGCAGAGCTGCTTGATTGGATTGAGGATGAACACGTTGAATACTTGGGGCAAACGGACGATGTGCGCCCGTTCATCGTTGGTGCCAGTGTGGTGGTGCTGCCTTCCTACCGCGAAGGAATGCCCCGCGCCCTGCTCGAAGGCATGGCGATGGGCAAACCTGTCATCACGACTGATAGTGTGGGATGTCGCGAAACGGTGGATGAAGGGAAAAATGGCTTCATCGTCCCGCCCGAAAATGCCGCTGCGCTCGCCAACGCTATGCTCCGCTTTTTAAAACTCTCACCTCCCCAACAACTTGCGATGGGCCAACACAGCCGCCAAAAAGCCGTCGCCGAATTCGGCAACGATGTGGTGTTGCCGCAATATCTCCAACTCATCCGCAACGCATTTCAGGAACCCAACAAATCGGCGTAGCGTTTTGATATTACCTCTACACCATATGGCGCAATTTGCCTTTCCAGTTCATCAGCTTTAGGCAACTCTTTCTCTCCTGCCAGCCACGCCAGCCAGTCCCCCATTTCTGCCTCCCCTACCCTTCCGTTTTTTATTTTTAAATTGAAAATCAATTTGTTGTCTCCAAAAAACGCTGCAAAAGGGTCGTCATCGGTGTATGACAAATTGACAACCGGCTTCCCCGCCGCCCAATAATCCACCGCCTTGCTCGGCAACTGGAAGTCGGTCGTGTTGCCGATGTTCAGCAAAATGTCCATGTCGCGCATTGCTACTTGGACTTCCTGCCGGGAGCGGAGACCATGGAGGTGAATAGCGGGTTGAGTTTTGAGTTTTTCAAAAAATTCAGGAAAAATCTCTCCGTAAAAATGCACTTCCAATCGCTCGCGCAAGTCCGGGCGCAGCACGAATGTTTTTTCCAACAAATCCAAAAATGCGTCGGGGGTACGGACAGGAGCATAGAGGGCGCCAAAATAGCCGAGTTTCAACCCCACCCCCGACCCCTCCCCCACTGGGAGGGGAGATGTAGAGCGTTCCGCGAAGGAGTCACGGGTTCCCCTCTCAGTGGGGGAGGGGTCGGGGGTGGGGTTGAGCGAAACAGAATGCAACAGCGGCGGAATGACACTCATTTTTTCTACCGTTTTTTTCCCGAATTCCTCGCGGTATCTTTTCAAGGCAAACTCCGTCGTCAAGGTCACTACATCGGCGGATTCGAGGATTTTTTGTTCCATATGGCGGTTAATTCCTCCATACAAAAAACTGTTGTTCAAAGATTTGGCTTGAATACTGAACGGGTCGCCGATGTCGGCCAGCCAAACTAACTTACTCGTGCTACGGCTCAAAGTCGCGGCTCGAGTGCGGGCAACCGCCAGCCCAATCAAATGTCCAGTGAACGGCAGCGACACGGTTATCAATGCATCAAACTTTTGGCTCTCAAGCAGTTGGAACACCTTCTTTTTTGCTGGGAGATACCACAAACACGCGTCGTCGGGGAAGTAGATTTTTTTCCAAATGCCATTGTAGAGCCACGTCGCCAGCCGGGTGAATAAACTTGGTTTCAGAGTACCCGCCCCTACCCTGCCACGCGCGTTTTTGTTGCCAAAATAATAGTACGCCACCTCTTTCAATGAATCAAAACCCACGCGATGCACCCGAACGCCGTTCACCTTCGCAGTGTCGGGACAATCGCGCAACCGGGCCGTGACCACATGGACTTCGTGTCCCGTAGCGGTCCAATACTCCGCTAACGCCGTCCAACGGTGGGCGCGCGGGTGGATGAATGGATGGTACCAAGCCGTGACGATGAGAATTTTCACTGTTGACTATCGAATTTGGGCTTCCTCGTAAAGCGCGCGAAGTTGCTGGCCAGTGTTTTTTACATCAAATTTTTGCGCGACATGGCTGCGGGCGTTGCGGCTAAATTTTTGGTATTCAGTGTTTCCCATGCGATAAAACCGCTCGATGTGGACGGCCAAAGTTGCTGCGTCGCGCTCTGGCGCGAGCAATCCGGTACGTTCGTGCAGCACCTCTGCGGGAATGTCGCAATGGGTGGTAGCTATCACCGGAAGACCAGTGGCTTGCGCATCGAGCAACACGACGGGTGCGCCGCCCTCGCAATCGCGGTCGTCGGTATAGCAACTGGGATGAATGAACACATCGAACCCTTCCAGGAAACGGTGGAATTGCCGGGAGTCCACAAAATCGAGCCACGCCACCTGATTTTCCAACTGATTCGCGGCAATGAATTGACGCATCTCTTTGACCAATTTCTTGTCCACCTGCTCGCCCACAAGGGTCAGGTGAATGCCCGGACAGTTGAGCGAAGCCAGCCGAAAAGCCTCCAAAGTGGTCATGTGCCCTTTCTTCGGCACGAAGGTGGCGGCTTGCAGAAGCATGAGCTGGTTGGTTGGTTTTTCCCGATGGATAAAAACAACTTTTTCAAACTCGATGCCCAACGGCACCACGCGGATTTTTGATGTGGGGCAGCCCATTTTGGCGAGTATTGAGGCGCCGTGTTCCCCTTCGCACACCAACATTTTTGACAACTCGAAGAGACGTTGGTACTTGGCTGCGAATCGCGGCCATTTGTGCGGAAGTCGCTCATAGTCAGCACCGTAAAAGGAGGCGATGAGCGGCAATCCCTTTTTTTGCGCCAATTCCATGACCGCACAGCCAACGGGCGCGAAGTGTGCGTGGACAATTGCGGGCGGCTCTTTTTTCAAACTGCTAAATGCCTTTTTCCAGTACTGGCTCCTAAAAAACCACGCCGCGCCGCGCTGTTCCGCCGATACCGCCCATTCATCGGACGGGGATTCCCATTGCCATTTTGAAAAAAGGTAAGTGAACCGCTCGTCGTAAAATTGATTTTTCACAATGAGCGGGGCGGCTATCACAGGCTGCGTGTCGGGCGTGTGCGCAATGGCATTGTACGCCCAATTCATGGTCGAGTTCAAGTATTTATCAAAACAATGCAGGACGCGCATGGGCAGTGGTCAGGTGGTGGTTATTGGGCAGGTTCGAGGGGGGTAAATTTTGCTTTTGGCAGTAAAAACCGGATAAGCGCGTGTTCGAGCCGGAACACGGTTTTGTTGTAGGTGCGGTTTTGAATGTTGAAAAAAATACGGCCATCCGATATCCTGTCTTCTTCATTTTCAATAATAACGGTGTACTTCCAAATATCCAACCGGTGCATTTCCCCAAACTGCTCTAATTGCCCTTTCAAATATTTCCGGCGAAAATCCAAGGAAGTGGGCACAATGGGAGGGCCGAATTTGGTCGTCATGTCCGTAGCGGGCGAACCAGCCCAAGTCTGGTCGGCAGGGATATTTTTGGTGACGAGGCTGCCCAACATGGTGAGGCTGCGAGCACCGATGCTGACGGGCGACACCAGATTGTGCCCCACGAGCCACACGTCGTCGGCTATGCGCAAGGCTCCAGTGGCGTCGAATTGGCTGCCCAGCATCACGTCGCCAAAACCGATGTGCCCCCACAGTTGGCTGTGCGCCCCGATGCCCACATTGTTGCCAATCGTAGTATCGCCGCTCGCATCCACGACGCAGTTGTTGCCCAACCAAAAATTGTGGCCGATGCGCAGCCGCCCCGGTCCTGGGAAAAAATTGTCGTGGTAAATCGTGGCGTAGTCGCCCACCACAAACTCGGTGGCGTTGACCCGCACATTGCCGTGAAAAATGCAGCCGTCGCCGATGCGCACCCGCTCGCAATGGAACCGGCAGTTGCGCCCAAACCGTACATTGCGCCCAATTTGCACATCGCGCGAAGTGAAATAGGGCAGCCCAAACCAAGACGTTATTTTTGAAAAAATACGGTACAGCATAGCGCTCGCTCACCTTTTTGCAGCAACGTTACGAAGGACTTCCCAAACCTGCCCTGCTGCCGTGTCCCAACTGAATTTTTCGCGCTGAACGCGCCCTTTTTCAACCAGTTTTTGGGCAAATGCGCGGTCGCTCCATAATTTTTCCAAACCTGCCGCTATCGCCACCTCGGAAACCGGGTCAACGAATAGCCCGGCCTCACCCGCCACTTCGGGCAGAGAAGTTGTGTCGGAAACCAGCACGGGGATGTCCGTGTGCATGGCTTCGAGCACGGGCAGGCCAAATCCTTCGCTCAGCGAAATGTATGTTAACGCCAACGCCGAGGCCATCAATTTGGGCAGTTTTTCGTCGGCGATGTAGCCGAGGAAATGAATGTCGGCGCGGCTATTCGCTTGTTCAAAAGCCGATTTTACTTCGCCTGTTTCCCATGCAAAACGACCGGCGAGTAAGAGTTTTGTTGGTGCTGCAGTTTTTTGTTTAAACAAATCAAAAGCACGAATGAGGCGGGGGATGTTTTTGCGCGGATGAATGGCCCCGGTGTAAAAAAAGTATTCCCGCCCGTTGGCGAATTCGTTTCTAATCTGCTTTTTTTCAGAATCTTGTATCGGCACAAAACCATCGCGGCAGCCATTGTGGACGCACATTATTTTCTCCAATGAAATACCGCAGGTTTGAAAAATATCGCGGCGGACGTAATCGGAAACCGTCAAAACGCAGTCGGCGCGGCGGAGGTGTTTTGGCAAAAAATGGAGCAAATAGTGGCGGTGCAGCAACGGAATCTGATGAGCATGATGCAACGGCACTAGATCATGACAGGTCATCACGGTCGGCATTTTTGCTGAGAGGCTGCACATGGCGTCGGGCGAAAAAAAGACGTCGGCGCCGTATTTTTTCAAAG
>CAYZVM010000272.1:0-1852 GCA_964481485.1 uncultured Saprospiraceae bacterium
CGGGCAAGACCTGGCAACACCTCGGTCTGGAGCAAACCCGCCATATCTCCGATGTCGTCATTCACCCGCAAAACCCTGACGTTGTGTACGTTGCGGCGCAAGGTGCGTCTTACGGCCCAAATGCCGAACGTGGTGTTTTCAAATCTGCCGACGGCGGAAAAACGTGGCGCAAGGTTTTGTTCGTGGACGAAAATACGGGTGCGTCCAGCCTCGTGATGGACATGACGAACCCGCGCGTCCTCTATGCCGCCACTTGGCAACATGGCCGTTTGCCGTGGAAAGTGGGGAGCGGAGGCCCCGGCTCTTCCGTTTGGAAAAGTACCGACGGCGGCGAAACTTGGAACAAAATCGCAGAAGGTTTGCCAAAAGAAATGGGCAAAATCGGCCTTTCTGTTTGCCGCTCCAGCCCCAACCGCGTGTATGCCATCGTGGAAGCTGAAAAGTCGAAAGCAGGCGTTTATCGCTCCGACGACGGTGGCAAAAAATGGAGCTTGATGACCAACGACCAGACCTTGACCGCCCGTTCTTGGTACTATATGGAAATCTTCGCCGACCCACAAAACGCTGATATTGTATATGTTCAGAACGCACCGTTCATGCGTTCCATTGATGGCGGCAAAACTTTCAGCAATGTCCGCGTCGGTCACGGCGACACCCACGACCTTTGGATAAACCCGAACAATGGCAGCAACATGATTCTCGGCGACGACGGCGGCGCGGAAATTACTTTCAACCGTTGTGCCTCGTGGTCGCCTCTCGACAATCAACCGACCGCACAGTTTTACCGTATCAACGTGGACCATCTTTTCCCATACAACGTCTATGGCGGGCAGCAGGACAACAGCTCCGTGCGCATCGCCAGCCGCACCAATGGATTCGGAATTGGCACACAGGATTGGGGTGCAAGTGCGGGCTGCGAATGTGGCTATATCGCTTTTGACCCCAAGAATCCTGTGCTTGTTTATGGAGGTTGCTATCAGGGACAAATTGATGTGCTCGACACGCGCATCAACGAGGCCAAGGATATCATGCAATATCCCGCCATCAACCTCTCGGCGCAGCCCAAGCAGATGAAATACAGGTTCAACTGGAATGCCCCGATTCTGGCTTCACCGCATGACGCACGAGTGATTTATCACGCGGCCAATGTGCTGTTCAAAACTACGGACGGTGGCCTCAATTGGCAAGTTGTCAGCCCCGATTTGACCCGCAACGACACGACCAAGCAAGGACTCGGCGGCGGCCCGCTCACCAACGAAGGTGCGGGTGGCGAGAACTACAACACGATTTACTACGTCATCGAATCGCCTGACGAACAAGGTGTTATTTACACGGGCAGCGACTGTGGCCTCGTCCATATCACCCGCGATGGCGGAAAAAACTGGTCGAATATTACGCCGCCCAACCTGCTGGAATGTATCATCAATTCGATAGAAGTTTCACCGCACACAAAAGGCACGGCCTACATCAGCGCGACGCGCTATAAGTTCAACGACCATTCGGCACTGACGTACAAAACCACCGACTACGGCAAAACTTGGACAAGCATTGCCAGCGGTATTGACAACAACGATTTTTTGCGCGTCATTCGGGAAGACAAAAAGGTGCCGGGGCTGCTCTACGGCGGCAGTGAACGCGGCTTTTATGTCTCCTTCAATGGCGGTGCAAATTGGCAAAAAATGCAACTCAACCTGCCCGTCGTTCCGGTGACAGACATGATTTTGCACAACAACGACCTCATCGTGTCCACAGCCGGGCGCTCATTCTGGATACTCGACGACCTGAGCGCCATCCAGCAGTCGAAAGGTCAGTTTGGCGATGTTTTGGTAAAACTATTTCAGCCAAACACGGC
>CAYZVM010000272.1:1952-7091 GCA_964481485.1 uncultured Saprospiraceae bacterium
AGTCGAAAGGTCAGTTTGGCGATGTTTTGGTAAAACTATTTCAGCCAAACACGGCCATTCGTATCGGCGGCGGCGGCACGGTGATGATGCCCGAACCACCACCCGGCATTGGCCTGAATCCGCCAAATGGGGTGATTTTAGACTATTTTTTGAAAGAAAAAGCCGATACGAATTCGTTGCAATTGGAAATAATGGCAGCCGACGGAAAACTCATCCGCAGTTTTTCCAATAAAAAAGACGACAACGCGAAAACATGGCCGGGTGGCCCGCCCGCACCGACGCTCATTCCTGCCGAGGCGGGCATGAACCGTTTTGCCTGGGATTTGCGGACTGCCACTTTGGAGGGTGTCTCTGGCGTGTTTACTTATGGTGATTTTCGCGGCCACGTCGTCGCGCCGGGGCGCTACAAAGCCCGGCTGACGCACAAGGGTCAAATTTCGGAAACGGATTTTGAGGTGGCAGCCGACCCGCGTTTGTCTGTGAAACCCTCGGACTGGACGGAACAGCAAGAGTTGATAACCCGCATAGAAGGCCACCTTGCCGAGATGCACGGCGCGGTGAACAAATTCCGCCGGATAAAAAAACAGGTGGATGGATACAACGAACTCTTGAAAGACAAGGTGTTGCAGGATGCGGGCAAGGAATTGAATAAAAAAATGGAGGCCTGGGAGGCGAATATCGTGGAGACGAAGGCCAAGAATTTTCAGGATGTCATCAATTTCCAGAGCAAACTCAATGCGGAGTTTTTTGATATGCGCAGCCGTTTGGATGGGCACGACCCTCGTGTGACGCAGGGTATTCGCGACCGCCTCCGCGACCTTGAGGCAGAATGGAGCCACCACAAATCGGCGTTTCAGCAATTGTTGGACAAAGACGTGGCGGCATACAACCAACTTTTCAAAGAGAAGAACTTGCCTGCGTTGATGACGACGGATAAGTGAAGTTAAGTAGTCAGACAAAATTATTCTAACTCACCGCAAAGACCGCTAAGTACGCTAAGTTTTTAAAAATCAATCTTTTGTGCTCTTAGCGTTCTTTGCGGTTAATTTTGTTCGAGCACTTAGCAGTTTTTATTTTGCCCAAAATACAAAGTCCTCTTTCCGCGATTTGCAGAAAGAGGACTTCTTTTTTATTGGAAACCAGTTGGTTAGCCTAAAAAAGTCAGGCTTTAACCTTCTTTGCTTTGGTGGCTTTTTCATCAACTTGCGGAGCAGCGCTTACGGCTTTCCCTTCGAGAATGTCTTCTTTTGTAAAGTCAACCACCAACGCGGAGGCGACAAAAACAGAAGAGTAGGTACCGAAGAAAATACCAACCGTGATACCGAACGCAAAACCCTTAATAGCGCCGCCACCAAAAATAAAGAGCAACAAAGCCACCACGAAGATGGTGCCCGAAGTAATCATGGTGCGACTCAAGGTGGTGTTGATAGCCATGTTGAACACTTCTTCTTTTGGACGGCCAGCATATCGGGTGATAAACTCCCGGATACGGTCGTACACAATCACCGTGTCGTTGACGGAAATACCGATCACCGTGAGGATACAGGCGATGATGGCTTGGTCGATCTCCAAAGAGAACGGCACTATGCCGTGCAACAAAGTAAAGAACGTCAAAGTGATGAGCACGTCGTGGAACAACGCCAACACAGCGCCCATGGAGAACTGCCATTTGCGGAATCGAATCAACAAGTAGAGGAAGATGAGCGTGAGTGCCCAAAGACCTGCTTTGAAAGACGAATTTCGAATATCGTCCGCCACCGTAGGCCCTACCTGGCTGGAGGAGGTGATATGTGTGCCAGTGCCGTCCGTGCGCTTGAAGTTGTCAAGGTCTGTGGTGACACCTGCTTTCTGCAAACCTTCGTGAAGTTTGGCAACTACACGGTCTGTCACATCATTTCCTTGCTCGTTGATGAGGTAAGGCGTCGTGATATTGTAGGTGTTGTCGGTGCTGACGGCTTTGATAATTGGGTTGAGTTCAAATGCTTCCGTGAGCGGGCCGCGCAATTGTTCGATTTCAACAGGTTTGTCAAACTGGACATTGAAAGAATATCCACCTTTAAAATCCACACCCAATTCAAAACCACGCATGGCAAATGAGGCGATACCAATGGCAATGATGGCACCCGAGAAAAGATAGGCCATTTTGCGCTTGCCAATCCAATCAACATTGACACCCACAAGCCATTTTTCTGACCACGGATAGCTGTAACTCATTTGGCCGCCACGCTCCATCCACCAATCGGTCATCATCCGACCCACCAAAACTGCGGTGAACATGGAACTGAAAATACCAATCAACAGCACCGTACCGAACCCTTTGATGGGGCCGAGACCGAAATACATCAGCACCGCAGCCGTGAGCAAAGTAGTCACGTTGGCATCAATGATAGAAGGCAAGGCACGCGAAAAACCTGTCGCCACGGCCTTCGCCATCGAAAGCCCCTCTCGAAGTTCCTCTCGTATCCTTTCATAAATAATTACGTTCGCGTCAACGGCAGTCGCCAGCGTCACCACGATACCGGCGATGCCCGGCAGTGTCAACACCGTGCCCATGGAAGCCAATGTGCCGATGATGAAAAATATATTGGCAAGCAAAGCAATGACGCTCACCACACCGCCCCGGTTGTAGTACGCTATCATAAACACACACAACAAACCTACCGACAACAGCATGGTAAACAGCGAACTATTGATATTGTCGGCACCGAGCGAGGGGCCGACTTGGCTTTCCTGCACGATATGTGTGCCAGCGGGCAACTTGCCCACCTGAAGGATATTGGCTAAGTCTTTTGCTTCTTCGATGGTGAAGCCGCCGGTGATAGAAGAGTTGCCGCCGGTGATGGGATTGATAACGCGTGGAGCGCTCACCACTTCATCGTCCAGCACAATGGCGATTTCGCGATTACCGGCATTGGCTGCTTTTGTGGTCATGTCGGCCCAGATGCGCGCGCCTTCGTTGTTCATGGCAAGACTTACCGTGACTTCACCGGTGCTTGGGTCGGGCTGTTCGCTGGCATTGGTCACCACCGAACCATCGAGGCGGGCCTCTTCTTGGTTGCCGACTTTTTTGATAGCAAAAAGTTCGTATTTCCCGATAGTTGGGTTTTCGACGCCATCCCCTCTGTCCGCTTCGGGTTTCAGGCTCCAACGGAATTCGAGCGCAGCCGGGAACATCTGTTTTATTTCAGGGCGGTTCAGATGTTCCGTGACAATGCGCATTTTATTTTTATCCGCATAAGCCAACGTAGCGCCCGTAGAGTTGCTGCCCATGATGAGATTGGACAACAAAGGGCCTGTTTGTGTATTTTGCTGCAACGAGTCGTTCGTTTTCACCGCCGAAGTATCGCCCGAAAGCAAGGCGCGGAGTTTCATATCAGCGTCAATAAAACGCTGCTGCAAATTGTCGTCCGTGAGGCGATAAGTGTCCCAAAACTCCAATTTGGCACTTTTTACCAACATTTCACGAGCGCGCTGCGGATTGTCAATGCCCGGCAGTTCGACAAGAATGAGGTCGCGGCTGGCATCGAGGCTGACGTTGGGCTGTACCACGCCGAACTTGTCAATACGCTGCTTGAGACGTTTGTAAGTTTCGTCCACCGTGTTGTCGGCCAAGGTGCGTACCGTGCGCAGCACGTCTGCGTCCGGCGAGTCGAAGTTGATTTGACCCTTCAGCGACTCGTTGCGGGCAAAAACAGATGCGAGCGGTTTGCCGCCGCTGGTTTCTTTCCACGTCTGGGCAAACAAGGAGATATAGTCGCCCTGTTGTGTTCTTTGCATCTCGCTCGCTTTGTCCAAGGCTTGCGTGAACGCCGGGTCAGTATTGCCCTGCGCGAGGCTTTTGAGAAAGTCGCGCAAGTCAACCTGCAACAACACACTCATGCCGCCTTTCAGGTCGAGCCCCATAGCCAACTGGCTTTTTTTCAGGTCGGCGTAAGTGAATTTTTTGATAAAAGGAATCTCGAACACTGGTTCGCTGGAGAGCGAGTCCAAGTAGTCGGCTTGGCATTTGCGCCAAGTCGTGTTTGGGCTCTTGGAACATTCATCAGCATATCGCTTTGCCTCATTCTCGATTTTGTTGGTCGGAATAGTGAGCGAAAACTGGTACAGACAGACTAAAGTCAGCGCAATGAGGAAAAATCGTACAACGCCTTTACTTTGCATACCTCGAAGGAGTATTTGTGCGAAAAAATGGTTTTACAAAAAATAATTTCCGGACAGGCGGAGATCGCCTTCCGAAAAAAGTGCGCAAATATAGAGAGATTGAGGGAATCAAAAGGGATTGGAAGAAATTTCATTCTCAAATGACAACTTCACACTTCTTTTCTCGCGCTCGCGCCTAATACTCCGGCCATTTGTTCTGCAATTTCAGCACCTTTTCAATGATATCGCGCACACAACCTTTGCCGCCGGGGAATGGGGAGATGTAATCGGCGACACCGCGCATTTTTTGGTCTTTGCTGTTTCGAGTAAGCCCCAGCACTTCGGGCACAGCGTCGCTGGGGCAACAGGCGAGGCCAACTTTGCGCATCACGGGCAAATCGGGCAAATCGTCACCCATGTAACAAACTTCGGACATCAACGTGCCGGTGCGCTGAAGAAATGACTGAAATGCCACCCATTTATCCTTCACGCCAGAGTAGTATTCCAGCACCCCCAAATCCGTGAGGCGTTTTTTTGCACCTTCTGAACGACCACCGGTGATGACGGCAACCGGGAAACCGGCCCGAATGGCCCATTTGACGGCTTGCCCGTCGCGGACGTTCATAGTGCGCAACAACTCGCCAGACTCGGTCACGAGCAGGTCGTTGTTGGTGAACACGCCATCCACGTCGAACACAAAGGCTTTGACAGCCTTGATTTTGTCGAACAAGTGGACGAGTTCGACCTCCACGGCTGGCAAGGATTGTTGGACATTTTCTGTCAGTTGCATGCTGCCTATTGCTGGCTGCAAACTGCTGCTTGAGGATTGATTCACTTGTTGTTGGCTCTCCATTCATAAACCCATTTGGCCTGGATTTGCTCCAGATGTGCTTCGTTGGATTCTTCGCGTTTGCCCTCGAAGTTGGGGATTTCCAACACCCATGTAAGCAAATCGGTGAAGCGGATGCGATAAATTTTGCTCTCGTCGAATTCACTGCC
>CAYZVM010000273.1:0-7072 GCA_964481485.1 uncultured Saprospiraceae bacterium
ACGGTTTTGCGCTTGCAATTTTCCGACACGACCATGCAATCAAACCGCAACCGCAACCTCCTGCTTGGCCTTTATGGCCTACTGACACTCGTCAGCATTTTTTTGCTCACCCGGCTGAAATTCACGTTCGACTTTGAGCAATTTTTCCCGCAAGGCGACCCCGATTGGGAGTTTTTCAAAAATTACATCAAAGATTTTGAGAGCGACGACAATTTCCTGCTCATCGCCGTAGAGCGAAAAGAGGGGGTTTTTGACAAAAATTTTCTCGAAAAAATACACGACTTCACGGTGAAAGCGGGCGAATTGCCGCACGTCACGTCGGCCATGTCGTTGACGAAAATGCAGTACCCGCTGAAAACGCCTTTTGGCATCACGACGATTCCGGCAGTTCATATCGAGGATACGAGTTTTTACGCCACTGACCGGGCGCGGGTGTTGCAGGACAAACGGCTCGTCAACAACCTGGTTTCAGAGGACGGCACAGCCCTCACGGTGGTGCTCAAAACGGTGAACCAAAGCACGCTCGCGCAGGCGGAGGAATTGATGGGGGCTTTGGGTAAACTATTGGAAACGTACCATTTCGAGGAAGTCCACATCCTCGGGAGGGCCTATTTTCAGAAAGAAATGGTGTGGATGGAAATGCGGGAAGTGGTCGTCTCGACGGTGATTGCCGCGTTGTTGGCGACGCTGGTGCTGTTTTTTATCTTCCGGCGGTGGTGGTCGGTGTTCATCGCAATGGCGGGCATCGGGCTGGCGCTGCTGTTTTTTCTCGGCCTGCTCAGCGCATTGGGGCGCGAACTGAACGCGCTGGCCGCGCTGTACCCTATTTTGATGTGCATCGTGGGCGTGGCGGACACGATGCACATCACGAGCAAATACCTCGACGAACTGGAAAAAGGCCACGACCGCAACACGGCGATTCGCACCACGCTGCGCGAAGTCGGCCTCGCCACTTTTATCACTTGTATCACGACGGCCATTGGATTTGCCTCGCTGCTGACCAACCGCACGGCACCGATTCAGGGCTTCGGGGTGAACGCCGCGATTGGTGTGGTGACGGCATTTTTCGTGATTTATGGCTGGCTGTGGGCGATGCTGCCGCGTTTCCGCGCGGAACAATTGATAAAATTCACGCCGGAATATGCTGTATGGGGGCGGTTTATGGCTTGGACGTATCGGTTCACGAAGTTGAACGGGCGCAAGATTGCGTGGTTCTCCGTCGGGCTGCTGGCCGTTTGCCTGCTCGGCATTTCGATGATTCACACCAATTACCGCATCAAGAGCAACCTGCCGCGCGGACAAAAAATCACGGCGGATTTTCTTTATTTTGAAAAAAAGTTCTCGGGTTTCAGGCCAGTGGAAATAGCGGTTTTTCCACAAAACGGACACAAAGCGGACGATTTTGAGGTGTTGCGCGAAATGGACAAATTCGAAAATCACCTCCGCACCTACCCGCCGATGAAAACCCTCAGTTCCGTCAACGACCTCTACCGCAGCCTGCACGCGATGAACAACGGCAACCGCCCCGATGCCTACCGACTGCCCGACAGTTTGGCGGAATTCGAGCAACTGCGACGACTGGCGGAGAAGGTGCCAGCATCTTATTCGGATGTGCTTTTGAGCAAAAACCGCGACAAAGCCCGCATCACCGGGCGGATGCAGGACACCGGCCGCGACACGGTGGCGCTCATGCAGGCCAGCATCGAAAACTGGTGGCGCGCAAACTCCGACACGTCGGTGGCAAAATTCAAAATCACCGGCACGGGAGTTATTTTGGACAAAAACTCGGCCTATATCCGCGACAATATGTTGCAAGGATTGATTCCGTCGGTGCTGATAGTGGCGCTCATCATGGCGCTGTTGTTCAAAGACTGGCGGATGGTGCTGGTGTTTTGTGTGCCCAATGTGTTCCCGCTGTTTTTTGCCGGGGCGCTCATCGGCTACCTCGGCATCCCTTTGGAGGCGGGCATCGCCACGGTGTTCAGCATCGTGTTTGGCATCGCCACGGACGACACGGTGCATTTTCTCAGCAATTTCAAACTCTGCCGAAGTCGCGGCCTCTCGGTAGAAGATTCGCTGCGCACCACGCTGGCCGAAACGGGCAAGGCGATGTGCCTCGGCAGCATCATCTTGTTTTTCAGTTTTCTGGTGATGCTGTTCTCCATCCACCCGCCATCGGTCACGGTGGGTTTGCTAGTGAGCGTGACATTGGCGGGGGCATTGTTTTGCGATTTATTGTTGGCACCGGTGTTGGTGCGGTGGCTGATACGGGATAAAGAGCAGGGCCAAAGCCAAATATTTTCCGACAATAAAATGTTGGAGCAACATCCTCAAGACAAGCACTAATTTCAACACGCTTATCTTTAGCAGACTGAATACTTCGAATTTCCTTCGTTTTCCCCGTTCCTACCGGGCATCATGGATTTTGACAACACTTATTACGCGGCTGTGATTGCTGGAAATTTTCTCGGAAATGACTCGATTGACAGCGCCGACCCGTGTTTTTCGCTGCGCCCGGGGCCAAAAATCCTGTGGCACAAAATGCCTACCATCGCGGTAGGCTCGCCGCCGGACTCGGTGTGCGGCATCGGCTGCGCGAACGTGCAGTTCGATTTCGCGGGCGTGCCGCCGTTTCAGTTCACTTGGGAAATCTCGCAGAACGGGCAGGTGCTTTTTGCAAAAACGGAGTCGGTGGACGGCTTTCAGTTGGTGGTCACAGTCTGCCCCGAGGACTTCACTCTGCCCGCCGACGACGGATATTTCCAATTCCAAGTCAACTTTTTTGTGGACAAATTTTGTGGGTGTGGGGACTGAGGGGGATAAAAAAGCCGACCCTTTTGCAAGAGTCGGCTGCGGTGTGCGTATTATTTCTTTAATTATTTTCTTCCGGGTGCTTTTTTTATCGTGCAGCCAATGGCGAGTGTGACATCTGGATTAGGGCTTTCGCCGCGCAAGAGTGCTTCAAGTGCGTTTTCTACCCATCGGTTTTTTGCATGGGATGGTAATTCCGGGTTGTCGTCTATTGCTCCGATGTATCGCACCACCAAGTTGGTATCCAGAATAAATACATGGGGGGTGCGGGTAGCCCCAAAGGCAGGGTACACCGTTTGCTGCTCGTCAAAGAGATAGTCAAATGGGTATTTCATTGCTTTAGCGCGACTTTGCATTTCTTCGAAGCTATCCTCCGGCACCACAATCGGGCTATTGGGATTGATGGCTATGACCGGATATCCTTTCGGATTGTATTTTTTGTGCAAATCAATGATACGCTGCTCGTAGAGCTGGGCGTATGGACAGTGGTTGCAGGTGAAAACGACAATGTACCCTTTCACGTTTGTATATTTCGTGAGGGACACCATGTCGCCATTCACATTTTTGAGGGAAAAATCGTCGGCTTTGTCGCCGACTACGTAACCGGTGGGGGCAGTGGCACTGAAAAGCATCATAGCGCCTGCCAGTGCAAAAGCCGCGAAGACGAGACTTTTCATGAGTAAAAGAAAAAATGAACGATGAATGGGACAATGAGCGCGTGCTATGCAAACAAGTAAAAAAACCACGGGGTCAGTGGTTGGGTTTACTTGCCGCAGTGTATCAAACTCTTGAGGGAAATAACCGAGTTGTCTCCCATGAACGGTCGTACAAAATTCTCTAATGCCGCGAAGTCGTCAAATTTTCCGTGCGATATAGCGCGTTGCTTGCCTTTAAAAACTACCGTTACTGGAATGGCACCGTCCCAATCTTCGCTGATTTGAGGTATCCAAGTATTGGTATCCTGGTCGGCGAAGAGAATCACCTCCGACTTTAACTGCTGTGCCTTGAGGAAAGGGATAAGTTTTTTTTCCAGTTGACTCTTAAAGTCGAGACTGACAAGCAAAATCTGTACATTTTGCTCAGCATATTTTTTGCGCAGTTCCTCAAAACATGGGAGTTCTTCCACGCATGGTTTGCACCAAGTAGCCCAAAAATTGACTACCAGTGTGGAGCTGCCAGCTTGTTGGATGCGCGAGGCGAGCTGGGGGAGGCTGTCATACACAGTGAACTCCTGTGCCTGCGCTTTTGAGAAAGCAAGCAGACAAAATAGAAAGACGAAAAAGAAAGGCCGATACGGGTACATAGGCATCATGAAACAGATTATTAAAAAAAAACAATGCAAGGAACGAAGAACTCTCGGAATGTCAACTGGTTTTAACAAATTTTCCGACGAAAAAACCTGAACCTTGGTTTTGCTAACGGAAAAATCCCTTTGGAGCGGGTCCGCCAAAGAGATTTTTTCGATTATTTATGGTCAAACAGTGCTTTTTACGCCTCTACGACCAACTCTGGGTGGGCGATGGACTGATCCACCAATATCCGCCCGCAATGTTCACACGCGATAATTTTTTTGTGCAAACCGATTTCGAGTTGCACTTGTGGCGGCACGTTGTTGAAACACCCGCCGCAGGAGTTGCGCTCCACGGTGACGACCGAAAGGCCGTTGCGATAGGTGCGGCGTGTTTTGTCGTAAGCGTTCAGCAGGCGCTCTTCGATGCCTTTGCGGGCTTTTTCGCTTTGCGCACGAAGACGGCTTTCTTCTTGTTCTGTTTTTTCGATGATGCCTTGCAACTCGACTTTTTTAGCGTCGAGTTCTTTTTGCTTGGCTTCCATTTTGGCCTCAGCTACTGCCAGGCCATCTTTTTTGCTGTCAAGCCCGGCTTTGGCCTCGCGCACTTTTTTCTCCGAAATCTGGATGTCTAATTTCGCCAGTTCGATTTCTTTTTGCAGGGCCTCGTACTCGCGGTCGTTCCGCACTTCTTCGAGCTGTTTTTGGTATCGCTTGATGTTGGCGTCGGCCTCTTTGGCCATTGTCTGCATTCTTGCGATTTCCTGTTCGCTCTCCTTAAGTGTCGCCTTCAGTTTTTTCATACGGGTGTCGAGACCCGCGATTTCGTCCTCGAGGTCAGAGACTTCCATGGGCAACTCGCCTTTGAGGATCTGAATCTCGTCCAATTGAGAATCAATTTGCTGCAAATTCCACAGCACTTTGAGTTTTTCGGCAACAGATGCTTCTACAGCCATGTATAGTTATGAATTATGAATGATAAATGGTGAATGGCAAATTGGTTTTTTTGCCATTTTTCAGAGATAAAACACGGGGTTCGTGTTCACTTCTGTCAAATGGAGCGCAAAAGTAGGGAATTTCTCGCGCACAATATCATGTAAAAGTTCGATGGTGAATTGCTCGCTCTCAAAATGGCCGATATCGGCGATGACGAGTTTGCCTTCCGCGTCAAAAAATTCATGGTATTTGAAATCGGCGGTGACAAACGCGTCGGCACCAGCTCGCAGTGCTTCGGGCAGGAGAAAACTGCCGCTGCCGCCACACACTGCGATCGTCCGCACAGTTTTCCCCCGCAGGGCGGTATGGCGCACACAGTTGGTGCGCAGGTTTTTCTTTACATTGTGCAAAAATTCTATCTCGGGCACAGGCGTGGGCAACTCGCCCAGCAAACCGGCGCCAATGTCCACTTGGCCGGGTTTGGGCGCAAGGATGCGCGTGTTGGTGAGGCCGAGTTTTTCAGCGATTTTGGTGTTGACGCCCAGATGGTACACGTTGTCGAGATTGGTGTGGATGGCATAAATCGCCACGTTTTGGCGGATGGCGAGCATGACGGTTCGCTCCACATAGTTGGCGCCGTTCAGTCTTTTCAATCCTCGAAAAACGATTGGGTGGTGTGCCACCACGAGATTGCAACCTTTTTCAACGGCTTCATTGACAACGGCTTCTGTCGAGTCGAGGCAAAAAAGTACGCCCGTGACGGGGGCTTCTGGATCCCCCACGATAAGGCCGGCGTTGTCGTAAGATTCTTGCAAATGAGGCGGGGCTATGGATTCGAGGATGGAGAGGATGTCTTTGATTTGCATTTTTTGCTTGCTGTTCGTTCTCGCACAAATTGCTATAGCAAACAACAAACGACCAGCGGAGATGTTGAAGGTTAATTTGTTGCGAATATGCGGTAATTGGACGGCAAGCAGTGTAACTTTGCAACGGGTTTCCGGTCAAATGGGAATCAATGACTTCAGCTCCCAAAGGCTGTATCTTTCCACAATTTTAAATTCAACGACTATGATTTCGACGCTCCTGTTCCTCGGCAATCTCGGTGCTACGGAATTTATGCTTATTTTTCTGGTAGTGCTGCTGTTGTTCGGTGGCCAAAAAATCCCTGAGCTGATGCGCGGCCTCGGCAAAGGCATCCGCGAATTCAACAACGCTAAAAACTCGGTGGAAGAAGAAATCCGCCAGGGTATTCGCGAGACTGAGAAAAAGCCGCTTGAGAAGTAATTTGGTTGTCAGTTAGTTAGTTATACGCAACCTCCGAGTGCATCAAACCCTGCTCCGCCGTTCGGCGGAGCAGGGTTTGATGCTTGTGCGGGCGTTTTGTCGCTGCCTTTTCTGTCCATGCTTTCATTTAGAAAGGAATATCTTCTTCGTTCATGCGCGATTGCATGGTGATGACGCTGGGTGAAAACGGGCCTGCGAGCGGGTCGTTCAGCCCCGCAAAGGTGGGGTCGTCGAGGTTGCCAAATTTGGCAAAGGTGTCCGTGAATTTGAGCCGCACCGTTTCCAGCGCGCCGTGGCGGTGCTTGGCGATGATGAGCTCGGCAATGCCCTTCAGGCTTTGGCCGCTTTCGTCTTCGAGGATTTGGTAGTATTCTGGCCGGTAGATAAATGACACAATATCAGCGTCTTGCTCGATACTGCCCGATTCCCGAAGGTCGCTCAACTGCGGCCTTTTGCTGCCCCCGCGCATTTCCACGGCGCGGCTCAATTGGGAAAGGGCAATGACCGGCACGTTGATTTCTTTTGCCAAACTTTTCAACGCCCGCGAAATACCTGCAATTTCCTGTTCGCGGTTGGCATTTCGGTTGTTTTCCGATGCGCCGGTCATCAGCTGGAGGTAGTCAATGATGACCATCTGGATGTCGTGCTGCATCTTGAGCCGGCGGCATTTGGCGCGTAGTTCGAAGATGTTGATGGCTGGGGTGTCGTCAATGAAAATCGGCACGGCGTTGAGCCGCTCCACGGTGGTTTGGA
>CAYZVM010000274.1:0-7048 GCA_964481485.1 uncultured Saprospiraceae bacterium
TGCCTTGTCAATCCGAGGGCGTGCAAGGAAATAGGGATTGGTGATTTGGGATTGGAAATTGGGCGCCAACCAATCCCAAATCCCAAATCCCAAATCCCAAAAAAAATCGCCGTCGTCGGCGCAGGCCCTGCCGGGCTTTCTGCCGCGACCGAGTTGGCGGCATTGGGGCATGAGGTTCACCTGTTCGAGGCGTCGGGCCAAATCGGCGGCCAATTCAACATGGCCAAACTGATTCCGGGCAAGGAGGAGTTTTACGAGACGCTGCGTTATTTTGGGAAAATGATTGAAAAACACGGCGTTCGGCTGCATTTGAATACCCGCGTTGATTCGGATTTTTTATTAAAAAACAACTTCTCAGAAGTCGTCGTCGCGACGGGCGTTTCTCCCAGAACGCCGAATATCGAAGGCATCGAACACCCGAAAGTGTTGTCGTACATTGACGTTTTGTTGCACAAAAAATCTGTCGGAAAAACGGTCGCCATCATCGGCGCGGGCGGGATAGGTTTTGACGTGGCAACTTTTTTGACGGCAGACGCCCAACCAACAACCGACAACCAACAAATAACAACTTATTGGCACGAATGGGGCGTTGACCCCACATACGCCCACCGCGGCGGCATCACCCAGCCTCAGCCCGAGCAGCCGCCTCGCCAAGTCTGGCTGCTCCAGCGCTCCAAAGGAAAAATCGGCGAGCGGCTCGGCAAAACGACCGGCTGGGCGCACCGCCTGACCCTGAAAAGCCGGAGCGTACAAATGTGGCCGGAGATCAATTACCTGAAAATTGACGACGCAGGTTTACACATCACCGTCAAAGGTCAGCCGCAAATCCTTGACGTGGAAAACGTTGTGATTTGCGCCGGACAAAATCCCTTGCGCGATTTGTACGAGCCGCTCGTGCAAGCCGGTATAAAAGTCCACCTCATCGGCGGGGCAAAAGAGGCGGGAGAATTGGACGCGAAACGGGCGATAGCGGAGGGGTGGCGAGTGGCGATGGGGGATTTACGGCCGACGAATTAGGATTTTAACAATTCTTCCGCCGCCCCCAACACCCCGGCCTTTATCCGCGTCTCTTTCAACTCGCTCTCCGGCACCGACTCGCAGAGCAGCGTCGCCCCGGCAGAGAAGGAAAGCAGCCCGTCGCGGACGTGGGCAGTACGGATGGTGGTGGCCGTGTTTACGTCGCCATTCAAGATTGGGCTATGCCAATAGCACAAAATTGTATCGGCACAGGGATGCAGGGATAGCAAAAAGATATCCGGTCGCGCAAGGGCAGGCCGGATGTTTTTTTGAAGCAGTTATGAACGATGTGTGTGTACGGCAGGATTCTTCGAAAAAATCAGGAAAAACAATCCGCTCAAATCTGTTTCATCCGTTCAATCCGTTTTCCCATCCTTCTGATTTGGCAGGTCACAACTTGCGTTTTTTACATTTTTTCGTTGTGGTCCATCAATTCCATCACCGAGCGAAAAGCCGCGAACTTTCCCTCGTACCGCTCCCGGTGCTGGCGCTGGAGTTCGGGCGCAAACTCCTCCTGATACCGCATCAGGTGCGCCATGTCTTTCACGAGGTACTGCACCGTATAAATTTCAGAATCAACGTGTTCGTGTCCGACGAGGCGCGACATCCGGTACGACACGAACATCCCGGTGGACATCACGTCGGGGATGTGGGTCTCGCGCATCCAGCGCACCCAGTCTTCATGTATGTCGAGGTCAATGGTGATGGTGACGTTGTAGAGGAGCATGGGCTGGTTGGTTATTGGTTGTTGGTGTTAGTTGTTGGTTGTTGGTGTTAGCCGCTTGATTTTCCGAGTTTTGGAAATCATCGCCTTCGCAAAGTAGCGTGATAAGAAAACCTCGACCCATTTTCGCGTAGCATAAAAGTTTCTGTAAAATCTGTATGATGGTGTGTCGCCTCAAAATTGCTCGTCTGCGGAAGCGATAAATCCTGAAAACATGGGAAATGCTTAGCCAAAATCCGGCGATCTGAAGGAGTAAACGGCGCTTCCACACTGACTGCCAGTAAATAACCTCGAAAGTCTTTTGCGGTATAGATCACTGTTCCATACCCGCCTTCGTCCGTCCAACTCGGCATCCGCAAATAATCCTTCAGTGTTGGCCAATAATCCTGAAAAACGCCATTGGGGTCGGGTCGGCCAATCAGAAAATCACATATCACCGAATCTTGCTTGACACCCAAGATAATTTTACCGCCGAAATCGGTGGTCAGGCAAATTGATTCGGTGTACGTTTTGGCAGTATCAAAATCGAATAAGCAGTTGACAATGGACGAAGAAGAATCCCTTGGGAGTGACTTGCAATCGTTGAGTTGAGCCTCCGCTTGCGTCTTGTTTAGTTGCTGACACCCGAAGACGAAACAAAGAAAAATTATGGCTGAAAATTTCATTGGCTTAGAATGACATGTCCCAATAGATGAATCTCTCACTTCCCCTACATCTCCTTCAACTTCTTCTCCAATTCCAGCACTTTCTTCTGTAAATCAGGCAGTTGTTTGAGCACCACGTGCGAGCGGATGAAATCTTTGTCGCCGATACAAGTACTCCCCACACATCTTGCCGCTCACCTCCTCCGTCCGGAAAAATAAAACAGCCTCAACTCACTTGCCACAGCGCTCGATTAAATCTTGCACGGTCCGCGCTGCCTTCTTGGCTTTTTCAATCGAATCGAGCGAGATTTCCACCCTGTTGGTGAAATCTTGTTTGCCGTCTTTGTAACGTTTCACTACTTTTTCATTGAAACGTGTAGGCAGCACGAGTTCGATGTTTTTGCCTTTTGCGTCAAATTTTACGGCTTTTGCGTCGAGACGGTCCAGGTCGAACTCGAATACTTCTTCCACGCTTTTTTTCTCCGAAATAGTCGTCGAGGTGAGTACCCAGCTACAGTCTTTGCCAGTGTCGGCACGTTTGAGCGACACGACTTGGCGGTCTTTCAATGAAGGCATATCGGCCACCGCAGCGGCGAGCCAGTCGAAAGTTTCGGGCTGCACCTGCTGCGGGCACAGCGCGATGAGTTGCGGCAAAACGTGCTGCACCATCCGCGCCGCCTCCACGCTGCCCACCGGGATTTCGATATCATCGGCATAAGTGACTATCTCTGCGCCAGTGCGCTGCACCTCGATAAGGTTGACTTTTTGCGCGGTGGCTGCCCGCACATTGATTTCGCGGCTGCTGATTTTCAAATCTACCGTGTTGGGCTGCAAGTCGGCGAAGTGAAAATTGCGCTTGGTTTCTTCTTTCTGGCCGCCTTCTTCTTTGGTGGAAACAGCCGTGTAAGTGGTCAAGCACTCGGGCTTGAACGTTTGCTCGTAACTGTATTTATTGGCGCTGAATGGCTTGACCTGCTCGTTGATAAGTTGTATGCCTTGTTCAAAAGAGGTGATTTTGGGCATACGGGCGAGCAACTCTTTTTCTCCGGCGGGAGCGATTTTTTCGAGAGAACGGACGAGCAGTTTGCCCGCGTCGGGGTCGCGCACGAGGATGCGCACCGTGTTGTCGTATCCGTCGGGCTGGCCGTTTTTAAATGCCTGAACAAACCGAAGTTTGCGGCGTGTCTCGATTTCCACCCGAATCTGTTTGCCGGAGGTCTTAAACTCCACACCGAGTGAGTTGATGTCGCCCCAACTCCACGCGAAACGTTCGATTTCAGCAGCCGTTTTTCCCATTGTTTCTACTTCCAATATCGCGCGGTCGGGAAAATCCGGTGCGTGTTCGAGGCGTTGTTTCACCGTTTTTCCACCTGCTTCAACCGACGTAATCTGCTGTGCGATAAAGTCGTGTATGGCCGTCAGCCCTTCGGGGATTTGCAGGGATTTTTCCCACTGCTCTCTGGCAATCGGCGCGATTTCTTTCAAGATTTTCACGGCCTCGTCGGCGGTGTTGGCATCGGGAAAATACATAAGCAGTGTGCTGCGGTAATTTTCCTGTTCGCCCTCTTTCCAATAGCCGATATAATCGCGGTCTTTTTCGGTGCGGCACAACACACCTTGATACTTGTCTTTTGATTGGCGGGTAATCAGAAACGGGTTGAAATCGCCGAAATTGGCCTCGTACCGCTCCGTTTTTTGGCCTTTGCTGTTGCCCGTGTGTACTTCGAGCGTGGCGCGCCAGGGTGTGGCGGCATCCCATTTGAGTTGCTGGGTCACCTCGTTTTTGTCAATGGTGATAGCCGGTTTTAGCAGGGCATTGAGTTGTTCGAGTTGGGCGCTCAAGTCAGATTGAGCAAGGCTCGGCAGCACACCGACGAGCAGCCACAGGGTGGTGAGAATATGATGTTTCATGTTGGGAGAAAAAGTAGTTTTTAAAAAATGCTTTGCAAATATCGGCATTGGTCGGGGTGTAGTTGGAATTGCCGCACTGTAACCCGGAATGGCATTCCGGGGACACGCGGAATGGCATTCCGCGATACATTTTCGCAACAATTTGAAATGCGCCCTTCTTCAGAGTGTCCCGAGCAGCACGATGTCAAAATTGGAATCCACCGTCACCTTGCCGCCTATGACTTTCAGTTGTTGGCCGGAATAAAAATCCTGCACCGTCGCGCCATCGGCAAACACCCCTTGCACCGCGATTTCCTTTTTCCCGCGTGGCAAATCCAGCCCCACGACGACGGCATCTTTAAAATTCGGGGACTGGTAGGTTCTTTTGAAAATATAGGGTTTTTCCGAAATCATGGCGTGAACGCCCGCGCCCACCGACGGGTGCGCCCGACGAAAACGACCAAGTTTTTGCCAGTGCGAAAGCACGTCTTGTGTGCGGTAACCGTTGCGGGTGGCATTGATGGCGAGTTCGTCCCAATTCATAAACGACCGCAACGTGGCATCGCCCTGTGTGCCGGGGATAATGAGCGAGCGGTTGGTCTCGTCGCCATAGTATACCTGTGTCGCGCCGGGGCAGAGCAAAAGTTTGGTGCCGGCTTCAATCGGCTTTTTGCGCTCTTTGTCGAAAGGTTCGCCGTCGTCGTGCGAGGAAAGGTAGTTCAGCACACTTTTGTTGCGGAGTTCGTTTTGGAGCAGCGCGGAGTATTTTGAAAAAATGGCTTCGTAAGAGGGGTTTTTCGCGTCGGTTTTCAGGTCAAAATTGATAAGGCTGTTGTAGCCATAGTTGAAATAATCCACCTTGCGGTCGCCAAAATCGTACATCCGCCCACCGGAAATTTTATAGTAGTACACCTCGCCGACCATATAGAATTCGTTGTTGTCCAACACCTTGCCGGGGTTGGCTTTTTTCCAATCGCCAAATGCGAGGTCGGCTTCTTTGCGGAGTTCTGCCCACACGGATTCTTCGATGTGTTTGGCCGTGTCGCATCGGTAGCCGTCCACGCCGTATTTGCGAATCCAATCCGTGAGCCATTTTATGATGTAAAAACGCGGTGCGCGAGGGTAGCCCGTGCGTTTGAAAAAAGCATCGAGTTCGGCCACCTCCTTTTCATAACGGCCCTCGCGTTTCCATTTTTCCACCAAAGACGGCGGCAAACTCACCGGCTCGCCGCTCTCCGTTTTGATGTCGGGCAAGTTTTTCACCAAAGTACATTCGATAGTGGATTGGTAACCTTTATAGGTGCACTGCGGCCCCGTGCGCGCCCAGCCCGACCACAGCGGGTCTTGCTCCGTCACCGGCCCTGTGTGGTTGATGACCACGTCGAGAATGACGCGGATACCGCGCCGGTGGGCTTTTTTCACCAATTCAGCGAGTTCTTTTTCGGTGCCAAAATTGGGGTCGAGCCGCGTCCAGTCTTTTGTCCAATAGCCGTGAAAGCCATACGTCAGCCCCGTGCCTTCATCCACGCCGCCATGAACCTGCTCCACCACCGGCGTAAACCAAATCGCCGTGATGCCCAATTTATCAAAATAGCCCTCATCAATTTTTTTTGAAATGCCCTTGATGTCGCCGCCCATAAATCCGCGCAACGTGGCTGTTTTGGCCGTGCGGCCAAAATTCACGTCGTTTTTCGGGTTGCCGTTGTTGAAACGGTCGGTGAGCATGAAATAAACGTTGGCATTTTCCCAAAGGAAAGGGGCTTTGGAGCCGGTGCCGCCGGTGCCGGATTGAGGGGTTTTGCAGCCGAGGAAGAAAAGCGCGAGGAAAATGCCCGCGGTCGTCATTGTCCGCCACAGTTTCAAAAACGGTCGGAAGGCTACGGCGGGTGAAAGAGTCGAAAATTGTTTCATGATGTTGTGCGATTTTGGCGGGTGCAAGTTAGGGCGTGTGCGCCGCCGCCACAATATTTTGAGGGAACTGCCCAAAAAATCGGGGCATCCCGCCTGTCCGTTTTTCGGGCAGTTTTTGAAATCGCGCAAATGGTCAATACCGTTTTTTCAATCAGCCGGTCACCACAGCCAGCGCCATACCGTCCCATTCTTTCACGCCTACCATTTGTAAAATCGTGGCTGTCACCCGTTTTTCTGCCGCCAGCATTTCGTTAAAACGTTGAACGCCAACGACTCGCTCGTCAGTAGGAGCTGGGTCGAGCACCTGCCCTTCCCGAATCACATTGTCGGCCACAATCAAAGTGCCGGGGCGCGAGAGCCGCAAGGCGTGTTGGAAATACTCCACGTATGGCGGCTTGTCGGCATCAATAAAAATCATGTCGAACGGCCCGGCGCCTTCCGCTTCGAGTTGCGGCAGCACGTCTAATCCCTTGCCGATGCGGATGTCCACTTTGTCGCTCAGACCCGCCAGCGCGATATTTTTTCGGGCGACTTCCGCGTAGGCAGGTTCCAGTTCGACAGTCGTGAGTTTGCCGCCCGGCGGCAAAGTCCGCGCCATCCAGATGGTGCTGTAACCGCCGAGGGTGCCGAGTTCGAGGATTTTGTTCGCCCGGCACAGCGTGGCCAGCAGGTGCAGGAACTTGCCCTGATTCGCGCTCACGCTGATGACCGGCATCCCGGCGGCGATGATGGATTGCTCGGTCGCGGCCAGCACCGGGTCGTCGGGCGCGAGGAGGGCGGCGATGTAGTGGTCTATTTGGGTGAAGGAGGGTTGGGTCATGGCATTTGTGTTTTAGAAGTGACACTTTTTGAAAAAGTGTCA
>CAYZVM010000275.1:0-7021 GCA_964481485.1 uncultured Saprospiraceae bacterium
TTGCACAATTTTCAATTTGGCGGAGAAGCGAACGATTTAGTTTTGCCATCTCACAATTTTTCTACCTGAACACAAACTATAAACACGCCTATGCTACTCAATTCAACTTACCGATTTCGGCAACTTATTCCCAATTTTTTAGCCTCGTTTGCGCTCTTCTTTTTGTGTTGCTGCGCGATCATCCCGGCCGTATTGCCCGGCCAAACCTTGCGCGCGCCATCTGGCACGGGTGCCAACATAATTCAGGTTAAAACCGCTGTCAACACGGATTCTTCCTTTTGTGGCGCCACTTTTTTCAAACGACTTTTTATTGAAGGTCAATCCACTGCGGGCTATAAACTTGTGCCTGCCTCAAACGGCAATTTTTTTATCGCCGCTTCTGTGGGTCTTGTAACGGTGATAGCACTGGCCGACAAAAATATGGAGGTCATATGGGCAACATCTATGGATTTGGGCCCAGGCAGTCCTGAAGCCATTCTTGATATGCGCATGGATTCTGACGGTCTATTGATTGGTGTGGGGAATACCAGCAATTCTATCATCGAATGTTTTGCTTTTAAGGTAAATGCCAACGGGCTGCTGATTTGGCGCAGCAGGCTGAACAACCCTGGCAATTCTTATTTCACCCGGATTTTGGAAAAAAACAGCGGGGGGAATTATCTGCTGTTCGGACAAACAGACCTCGTGGGCACCGGCAACGACACGGGATGCGATGCTTTGCTGATGGAACTCAATCGAAACACAGGCCAACTGCTCTGGGATAAACACTACGACCTCGGCAGTTGCGAAATAGTGAACGACGTTTTTATTGAAAACAATCAAATTTATACCTGCGGTCGCTACAACCTCGTGAATGGTGGACAATCGCGTTTTCGGCAAGCAATGACCTTGTTTGATACCGACGGAAATGTGCAATGGTCGCGGCATTATCTGCGCGACAATCAAGATGCACGCTTATATTTCAACTCATTGGTGCATGAAAACGACAACCTTGTAGCTTTTGGTCACGGCGACGACGGAGGCGTCAGTCTCACAGCGACAACGCTCCAGTTGGTAAAAACCGACTTGGCAGGCGTGGCGGATTGGGCAAAAGAATATGACATTGTCGGAGGCAACGAAGAACGCGCGCTCAAACTCCACAGCCTTCCCGACGGCTATTTGTTGTTCGGGACGGTCGCCCGCCAAACAACAGCAAGCAGAGAGATTTTTTTGCTCAAGACGGACAAGCAAGGAAACCTGCTGTGGGGAAAATCCTACGGAGCGACGGGCGAAGACCGTTTCAGCGATGCCATTTTGCTATCCGACACCATCTATTTGATTGGCAGCAGGCAAAATGCACAGATATTCGATATTCTCATTGGCAAATTGGACTTGAACGGCAACGTGGACGGACAATGCGATTTTGTCAAAGATTTGGATGTCACGGTTTCGGATTATTCCACCCCAATTGACTATGAGCATACGTTAACAGAGCTTGACATCGCGCACAATTACGTTACTACCGCGCTTCCGCCACAAGCGGGGGAAAACGTGACAACAGAAGTCATTTGCCAGAAAATCTGCAATGGCAGCTGCGACAACCCCGATGCTTCCGTGTCCATTGATTCGATTTTTTGCATGGAAGGCCAAACCGTAATCTTTCTGCGCATCCACAACACTGGCTTCGCGCAATATCCGGCCAATTCACTTTTGTCATTTTACGATGCCGACCCCACTGCGACGGCGGCTAATTTGCTAAAGACGATGCCGATAGCCTTTGCAATTGATACGGGTACTTATCTCTCCGTTGAAATTTATGATGGACATACCTTTTTGCCGATAAATTCCAACTTTGTGTTGTACGCCGTCGTGAACGATGACGGCAGCCTGCCCACGCCTTTCTCGTTGGATAGTTTTCCCAAAACGGGCACAGAAGAATGTGGCTATACAAACAATATAGGGAGCCGTCCATTTTCAGCGTCAGGAACGTCCGTGCTGAATTTGGGTTCCGATATTTCGCTGTGCGCAGATGAAAGTTTAGTGATTCATGCAGGTTCGGGTTTTTATCAATATCAATGGCAGGATGGGTCGAGCGATTCCACATTTTTGATAAACACACCCGGGACGTACTGGGTGGAGGTCACAGATGAATGTGGCTACAAACAAATGGATTCCATCTCGGTGACAATATTGCCGCCCAATGAACGGACGGAAACCGTCGAGTTCTGCCCCGGCGACCTCGTGCAAATCGGCGGCGAAGAATACGACCAGCCCGGAACAGTGCTCGACACGATCCCCGGCACAGGAACCGACTGCGACACCGTCGTGACCTATACTTTGCAGTTTTATCAAAACTCGATTGTCGAAATCCAATGCCCTGCGGACATCACCGTAGCAGCTGCTGCGGGAGCAAATGCTGCGGTCGTGAATTACAACCTTCCGACGGCGAACACTGACTGTATTTGCAGTCTGGCAACGACCGAATTGCTGCAAGGTTTGGCCAGCGGCAGCGATTTTCCGGTGGGCGCCACACAAGTTTGTTACGAGGCATCGGATGCTTGCGGTGGAGCCAATACTTGCTGTTTCACCGTGACGGTGCAAGCCGCGCCGCCAGAAGAAGCCTGCGATGTGAAAATCACGCCTTGTGTGAAATTTGAAATCCTCGGCATTTTCCAAAACCCCGCCGGGCAAAAAACCTACCGGATGCGCGTGACAAATACTTGTGCCAACAATCTGATGTACGTGGCTTTCCAACTCCCCAACGGCATCACGGCGTACAGTCCGGCCACCAACACCACCTACACCGCACCGAGCGGACGGCAATACGAAGTGCGCAACCCGAACTATTCGCCCAGCTACTCCATCCGATTCAAAACCATCGGCAACGGCATGGCCAACGGCGAATCCGACATTTTTGAATATACCCTGCCACCACAGGCCGACCCGCAGCACATCTACGCCGTCGTGCGGCTATCGCCAAAAATATTTTATGAAACACACCTGAACGTGTTCGACTGCGAGGTGCAGCAAACCTCAAAACCGCCGGTGCCTATTGAGGCTCGGCAGGCAGATTCGGGTGTCGCGTCTGTCGAATTGGCCCTCTTCCCCAATCCCGCGTCGGATGTGCTTTTTGTGCAATTGCCATCGGCATGGTCGGCACAACGGGCGCAACTCCGCGTGACAGACGCTTATGGCCGGCAACTTCTCCGCCAAACGGCAACGGCCGAAACAAACCTGTTGACGCTCGAATTGCCAATTGATTGGCCCACCGGCATCTACTACCTCGAAGCCATCAACGAGCAAGGCGAGCGGCAGACCGGGCGTTTTGTGCGGGCGGCGCAGAAGTGAGTTTTTGATTTTTTGAAAAAAATGGAGCGGCCTCGGTGTGTTACATCGGGGCCGCTTTTTTGTGTAATGCCAACTTTTAGTTGGCGAAACGGCCACCAACCGGAGGTAGGTGTTACATTTGCCCCAGCCATTCAACAATCGAATGCCGCAGCCGTACAAACTCTTCACCATCTACGCCCGCGAAGACGCGCAGTACCTCGAAGAACTGCGCGGCCAACTCCGCCCGCTCGAACACGCAGGCCGTATCAAAGTCTGGAGCGACCGCGAAATCAATCCCGGCGTAGATTGGGAGCGGGAAATCGTACAAAACCTCGACACCGCCGACATCATCCTCATTCTCGTCAGCGCTGCTTATTACAACTCTGCCTACATCCACAAAAAGGAAATCACCCACGCCATGACCCGCCACGAGCGCGGCGAAGCAAAAGTGCTGCCCGTCATCGTGCGCCCCTGCTCCTTCCTCGACGACCCGGTCATCAGCCGCTTGCAGGTGCTGCCCACCGATGGCAAACCCGTGAACAGCCACCATTGGCGGGAGCGCGACGATGCTTGGCTGGATGTGGTGGCGGGGGTGAAAAGAGTATTAAACGAGTTGGAAAAAAGGGAAAATAGCCAAGCAAGAAATAAGGCTTTAGATGTTGCAAGAGAATGGGGATTTGAAGTTAGGCAAATACAACAGATTGAGAAGCAGGAACAAGACATTAATGGTAGTCTCGAAAAGAAAAATATCGAGACTTTAACCTTGCGTCGTTATGGTTTCATCAGTGCCGGAGTGTTGATCTCGCTATTATTGATGTGGGCAATATTGAAAAATTATGGCAGCGGTCGTGAATCCCAACTCCAGTATGCCGAAGAAGCCGCCTTTAATGCTACAGATTCTATTAACACCATTGCTGCATGGCGTGACTTTCTTCAAAAATACTCGAATGGTAGCCGTAGATTGGATGCACAACGTTACCTTGACAGCCTCCAAGAATCCTATACTCGAGATATTTCAGATGCTCGTATCTTTTTGAAAGAAAAAGATACGAGCTCTGCTCGCTCATTGCTACAAAATGCAATCAGGATGAATCCCGATGATACAGAGGCCACTCAATTGTTAAACTCAATTCCAAAGTAAAGCAATGCCTCTCCTGTTTCGCACCTTTTTAATGTTGCAGTTACTTGCTACTACTTTATCGGCAACTGCCCAGTCTGACTGCCGTTGCTGCAAAATGCGCAGCGAAGGCGAAGCCCTTTTCAATAAAGGTCGTTACGCTGAGGCCAAAGCTAAGTGGAAAGCAGCTAAAAGTCTTTCTGATGCAAAGGAAAAATGTAAAGATTTGGATGAACTTATCGCCAAGCCAATACCAAAACCTAAGTCGAAACCAAAGTCCAAGCCAAAACCGAAACCTACGTCAAAACCGAAACCTACGTCAAAACCAAAAAAGCCGTTTACATTTAATTACCCTATGGTACAAGTAGAAGGCGGAACCTTCCCGATGGGGAGCCCACCAAGCGAAGAAGGTAGATCGGATGATGAGTGTCAACACGCCATCACAGTTGGCACTTACTTTATTGGTAAATTCGAGGTGACACAAGCACAATGGAAAGCCGTGATGGGCGAAAACCCATCTCATTTTCAAGGCTGCGATAATTGCCCTGTAGAGCAGGTTTCTTGGAACGATATACAATCTTTTATTGAAAAACTAAATAGGCTAACAAACAAAAAATACCGCCTTCCTACCGAAGCAGAGTGGGAATACGCTGCGAGAGGTGGAAATAAAAGCAAAGGTTACATTTATGCAGGTAGCAACGAGATCAGCAGAGTAACATGGTATAACACCAATAAAACGCATCCAGTTGGCGGTAAATTACCGAATGAACTCGGGCTAAACGATATGAGCGGTAATGTATTTGAGTGGTGCCAAACTATTTATAAAGCCTATCCAGGGTGTACAGCAATTAGTGCTGGCCAGGTATTGCGTGGCGGTAGTTGGGGTGTTCCTTTGCAGTTTTGTCGTGTAGCTAGACGTGGCTCTGACGGACCGAGTCGCCGTGTAAATGCTTATGGCTTCCGCCTTGCCTCCAATTTTCTATAGTGAAAGCATCAAGCAAATCAAATCTGTTGTTCTCCCCTCACTTGGCCGTTCATGCTCGCTTGTGTCTTTTCCGCCTCGCTTGGTCTTCCCCGCCGTCCCGAGTCTTCGGGATGGCTTCCCGCCTTGCTTGGTCTTCCCCGCCGTCCCGAGGTTTCGGAATGCCTTTTGACCAAGTGCCTGCAACAATGCACCACCCGCCAAGCGGAGCACGAAAAGACGCAGTGCAGCAGTCTTGGCGCATCAATCCCAGCCCGGCGCCCCAACGATTTTCAATTGACTTTTGCATTTTCCTACCGATTTGAGAGAAAAATTGCCCAGCCTGCCCATTGATTCTTTTCCGCCTCGCTTGGTCTTCCCCTCGCCGCGCTTGCGTCTTTTGACCAAGCGCACACAGCGCGAGATGTTTCCCCGCCGCGTTTTCAATGAAACCGGATTTTCGTTTACCTTTGTAAAAAAAAATCAGCCATGACAGAATTGGTTTTGCAAATTCGGAAAGAAAGCGACTTGCAAGAACTGTTGCCCTTGCTCAATCGTTTGAAAATCAAATACGTTAGCCGGAAAAAAACGCGCAAGCCATCTGCAAAAGAAATGGAAGAGGCTGTCCGAATCATCCGTGCCGGTGCCGACTTCTCCTACCTCGGCGATCCGGTGGAGTGGCAGCGCGAACAGCGCAAAGACCGAGATTTGCCTTTTTATCATTCCTCCGAACATTGAATTTGAGGCATGAAAATCCTCGATTCCAATATCCTTATCTACGCCGCCCAGCCTCATTTTACTTTTCTGTTGCCTTTGGTGACAGACAGTGCAAATGCTGTTTCCATCGTCACCAAAATCGAAACACTTGGGTTTCCGCGCCTGCTTCCGGGCAACAAACTTTATTTAGAAAGCACTTTCACAGTCCTCCAAGTTTTGGATTTGTCGCCCGAAATCGCCGAAAAAGCCATTGAAATCCGGCAAGCGAAAAAAATTTCTTTGGGCGACGCAATTGTTGCGGCCACAGCCCTCGTGCATGACTGCTCGTTAGTGACTCGAAATGTTGCGGACTTTCGGCACATCCCTGATTTGAAATTGGAGAACCCAATCCCTTAAGCAATGCCGCTCAACAAGCTCCCCCAAACATAGCTCGAACAACATTGTCAACTCGACAGCGAGGCTGCGCAGGAACAGTTTTGTCAAAATCTTCATCATTGAGCATCTGCTATGACCTACACCGAAGTAGATTCCTCCATGATTGACCTCGTCGGCTACGACGAAAAAGAAAAAATACTGGAAGTGCGCTTCATCAGTTCAGGTATGTCCTACCGCTATTTCGGTGTGCCGAAAAAGGAATACGAAGGGCTGATGAAAGCCTCCTCCAAAGGCAGTTATATGCGCGGCTGCATCATAGATTTTTACGACTACGCCAAAGTGAAAGGCGGCAGGCGGCGTTGGTGAGCCTTATCGCGCACGATATATCGGCGGCGAAGACTTCTAAGAAAAAAATACCGACCCAATAATGTGTCACGCAAAGACGCAAAGTTCGCCAAGTGTAGATTGTTCTTTGCGGGCTTTGCGCCTTTGCGTGACATTATTTAGCACAAAAAGTTTGACAGAATACTTTTGAGACAGCCTCT
>CAYZVM010000276.1:0-6906 GCA_964481485.1 uncultured Saprospiraceae bacterium
GATGCATTAACGGCTATAATTTCTTATGCAGAAACTACAGCGTCAATGCTGTAGTGGCAATTATAAAACGAAAAAAATGTAAAAAAATGAAGAAAATCATCAAAAGAACAATCGCAGGGACGCTGCTCTTTGCACTAGTCGGAATTGGAGGGTTAGTGACTCTAATATTCTACCCTCAATCCTTGTTTGCAAACAAGTTTGAACACAACCAATTCACGGTCTATTACAACAAAGACTATAAAATCGAAAAGGAAGCATTTCAAGTCATTTTGGACAATGCCTACGAAATCGTCGAAAAGAGTGAACTGCATAATCCAGATTTTAAGTACAAGGTTTTTTTAGCCCACGATAACATTTTCAACAAGATTGAAGGGCTTCAAGGCGGTGACGTGATTGCCAGGGCAACAGCATGGAATATCGTTTTTAAAAAAGATATAGATTTAAAAAGCAACCGAATGTACACTGATAGAAGTGTCGTTGACCTTACTGAGCTTATGGCACATGAAATGGTACATATCCTTCAAGCAGATAAATACGGTCTCCTGAATTTCAGTCCGTTGAAACATCCGCCTATGTGGAAATTGGAAGGGTATCCAGAATATGTTGCACGAAGTAACTACTTGAATAGCGAAACCTATGATTTACGAAAAGAAATATATCGCTTCGTTTCGGCTGATGAGGATGCCAAGCGTGAAACCTTTGAAGCGGTAGAAGGGCATTTTATGCCAATTTACTATTTCAAAGGCAGAATCATGGTGGAATATCTGATGAACATTAAAGGAATGACCTACGATGCCATCCTGAAAGACCAAAGAACAGAAGAAGAAGTATTTAATGAAATGGTGGATTGGATGAATGGATCAAAAGGAGAAGAATAAAAATACCACCAACAACGGCTTGCTGTCCATGCCGCCAAACAGCCAGCCCCCAAACCTAACGCACGGCGGCACAGCAGCAAGCCAAACGGTAGGCAAAAAAATACAGAAAGAAGATTAAACCTCCATTCCCATTATTAGTCAAATGCAGATGTCGCGTGGACAAATCAATAATGCATTATGACAATTTTTTACGCTTTTATTGCTCTTTGGATCGGCAGTTTAGCTCCAGTCTCCACCGACAGGTATCAAGTGTACCTTTTCCTCTTAGAAGACTGCATGATCACCCAAGCCTATACAGATAAGTTCCAAGAAATTCATCAAAATTTTGCATGCGACAGCATCCGGTTTTCCGGGTACTTCCCCAATCCGGTTTCGGCAGATTCGACTGTCCTGTCCTTTTTGGAAAAGCATGAACTGCCTTTTGAGTGTACGCGCTCTGGAGCGTACGAACTTGCCAAAAAGTTTGGTGTGACGGTGACCCCAGAAGTAGTGGTGTACAACGAAACCCGCGATTCGATTTATTACCAAGGACGCATCGATAATCTCTATGAGCGCGTCGGCCAACGCAGGCAGGTGGTCACCTCTCACGAACTGGAAGCAGCCCTTTATTGCATCCAACATAACAAACCCATACCCATACCGCGTACCAAGGCGGTGGGTTGTTTTTTAAAATGATCGTTGCTCATGAAAAAATTGCTTTTACTTTCTCTTCACGCACTTATCCTCTCGCTATCGGCTTCGGCCCAATTGATCACCTGGAGCGAACACGTGGCACCAATTGTGTACAACCACTGCACGTCGTGCCACCGCCCGGGCGAGATCGCCCCGTTCTCTTTGACCAACTACGCTGAGGCGTACAACTGGGCCAATATGATGCAATACGTCACCGAAATCCGCTACATGCCTCCCTGGAAAGCCGATCCGAACTTCGGCGTCGAATACCTGGGTGAAAATTACCTGAAGGATGATGAAATTGCTACCATTAAGGCCTGGGTCGACGGCGGCGCTCCGCAGGGCGATCCCACCCTGGAGCCTCCGCTACCCGTTTTCCCCACAGGCTCTCAGGTAGGCACGCCCGATCTGGTGCTCTCCTTCAGCCAATCCTATATACACAAGGGTACGGGGTACGACGAGTACCGCTATTTTGTGCTGCCTACCGGGCTCACCCAAAATAAAAACCTCGTGGCGTTGGAAATGCGGCCGGGCAACACCAAAATCGTGCACCATGCCTTGTTCTGGGCTGATACCAGCGGTACGGCCGCGGCGCTCGACGCGCAAACGCCCGAATACGGCTTTGTCGGCGGCCAGGGGCAGGGCGGCGGTCAGGCAAATTTCGGTCCTCAACTGCCGACCTACGTACCCGGAACAAAACCGAATGTTTACAGCCATGGCATGGCACAACGCATTTATGCAGGCAGCGATCTGGTCATGCAAGTCCACTATGCGCCCACCCCGGTGGATGAACCGGACTCCTCAACCATTAACCTGTTCTTTGCCGATCAGCCAATAACACGACAGGTGAATAGTTATATCATGCTACCCGGAACCTTGGTCAACGGCCCATTTGTAATGGAACCCGAAACCGTTACAGAATTCCATGGGGTATTCAAGACTCCCTTGGCTGTGAGCTTGTTGGGTGTCATGCCACATTGTCATTTATTGGGTAAAAACTGGCGTGTATTTGCCGTAACGCCACAAAACGATACTATACCGCTTATACACATCGAAAACTGGGATTTCAACTGGCAGGGAACCTATCATTTCAGGAAATTGGCAGTATTGCCTAAAGATTCGGAAATACATGCTTTTGCTACCTACGACAACACGTCAAACAACCCATTTAATCCCAACTTCCCTCCTAAAACCGTGACATGGGGCGAAAAAACATCCGACGAAATGTTTTACCTGCCCCTACTGTGGTTGCCATACCTGGCAGGTGATGAAAACATTGACCTGGGTGGCAATACCACGGATACGGACGCCCCAGTTTTCCATTTTAATCAAACCCGCTTGTACCCCATTAGTCCAAATCCTGTAAAAGGGGTTGTCAAAGTGGGTTATACCCTGGCGGAAACTGGTCTGGCAGGCCTGACTGTTTTCGACCAACAGGGTCGCCAAATTGCGAAGCTGCAACCTGACCGACTAACCATGGGTGGCGAACATATTCTGTATTGGGATGCCTCCACACTCACTCCTGGCATCTATTACGTTACATTATTGGCCAATGGCAGGGTGCAAACCGAAAAAGTGGTAGTGATGCCATAATGATTGTAAGTTTCATTTAGATCAAACTGAATCGTAAGAGCGTAGTGTCACAAGTAGACATTACGCTCTTTTTTCAAGATTACACAGCAATTTATCGACAAACCTTAATTTTTGGCCAAAAAACCGCCTGCAACATTGCATGGCCGCACATGGTGGCAAAAGCCCAACCCGCAAAGCCAATGCTCGCCGTCATATAGTCCATGCCCCCGTACCCAAAAACACCCCACATACACCCCACCAAATAAAAATCCATCAGCGATAAAAATAACGAGAGGTGGCCTGTTTCCAGACCACCTCTCCATGTCCTATAACAATTTATGACCTTTCGGCCGGGGGAAATCAAGCCCGGTCGAAGCGGTCGAGGTTCATCACTTTGTCCCATGCCGCCACAAAATCCTGCACAAACTTCGTTTGTCCGTCCGCACAGGCATATACTTCGGCAAGGGCGCGGAGTTCTGAGTTCGAGCCAAAAATGAGGTCAACACGAGTGCCGCTCCATTTCAGTTCGCCCGTCTTTCGGTCACGGCCTTCAAACACATCTTGGGCATCCGAAGTCGCCCGCCATGTCGTGCCCAAATCGAGCAAGTTCACAAAAAAGTCGTTGCTGAGTGTCTCCGGGCGTTTGGTGAACACACCGTGTTTGGAGTGGTCGAAGTTGGTGCCCAACACACGCATCCCGCCCACAAGCACCGTCATCTCGGGTGCGCTCAACGTCATCAGTTGGGCCTTATCCACCAGCATTTCCTCTGCCGACACGGGGTATTGGGCCTTTATGTAGTTGCGGAACCCATCTGCTTTCGGCTCAAGGACGGCGAACGATTCCACATCGGTCTGTTCTTGTGTCGCATCGGTGCGTCCGGGCTTGAAAGGCACTTTCACATCGTGACCGGCATTTTTTGCTGCCTGCTCGATGCCCGCACATCCGCCCAGCACGATCAGGTCGGCGAGCGAAACCCGTTTGCCGCCGGTTTGTGCGCCGTTGAACGCCGTTTGGATGCCTTCCAACGTCTGTAATACTTTGGCCAGTTGCGCCGGATTGTTGACCGCCCAATCTTTCTGCGGGGCGAGGCGAATACGCGCGCCATTGGCGCCGCCGCGTTTGTCGGAACCCCGGAACGTGGATGCCGACGCCCAAGCGGTAGATACCAATTGGGATACCGTCAGACCCGAAGCGAGTATTGTGACCTTCAGCGCGGCGATGTCCTGCTCGTCAATCAGCGGATGCGCAACGGCTGGGACGGGGTCTTGCCAAATCAGTTCTTCTGCTGGCACCTCTGGACCGAGATAGCGGGCGCGTGGCCCCATGTCGCGGTGGGTCAGTTTGAACCAGGCCCGGGCGAAAGCGTCGGCGAACTCGTCGGGATTTTCGAAGAAGTGTCGGGATACTTTCTCGTAAGCGGGGTCAAATCTCAGGGACAGGTCGGTGGTCAGCATGAATGGGGCATGGCGTTTCGACGGGTCGTGCGCATCTGGCACCAAACCTTCGCCTGCCCCACCTTTTGGCTTCCATTGGTGGGCGCCAGCCGGGCTTTTGGTCAGTTCCCATTCGAAGCCGAAGAGGTTTTCGAAGAAGTTGTTGCTCCATCGGATGGGCGTGGTGGTCCATGCGCCTTCGAGGCCACTGGTAATGGTATCTTCTGCATTGCCTTTGCCAAAGGTGTTTTTCCAGCCGAGGCTTTGCTCTTCGATGCCCGCAGCGGCGGGTTCGCGAGCGACGTATTTGCCGGGGTCGGCGGCACCGTGGGTTTTGCCGAAGGTGTGCCCGCCAGCAATCAGCGCCACCGTTTCATAGTCGTCCATAGCCATGCGGCCAAAGGTTTCGCGGATGTCGCGGGCTGCCGCGATGGGGTCGGGGTTTCCGTTGGGGCCTTCCGGGTTCACATAGATAAGCCCCATCTGAACGGCAGCAAGGGGATTTTCGAGTTCACGGTCGCCCGTGTATCGTTTGTCGCCAAGCCATTCGGCTTCTGAGCCCCAATAGACGTCTTCCTCCGGCTCCCAGACATCTTCACGCCCGCCACCGAAACCAAAAGGTTTGAGACCCATGGATTCGAGGGCGCAGTTGCCGGCAAGTATCATGAGGTCGGCCCATGAAAGTTTTTTGCCGTATTTCTGTTTGATAGGCCAGAGCAGCAAACGCGCTTTGTCGAGGTTGGCATTGTCGGGCCAGCTGTTGAGCGGCGCAAAACGCTGGGAGCCGGAGCCTGCGCCACCACGCCCGTCAGCAATGCGGTATGTGCCAGCGCTGTGCCACGCCATCCGAATGAAAAACGGCCCGTAGTGACCGTAGTCGGCTGGCCACCAGTCTTGCGAGTTGGTCATCAGCTCGAAGAGGTCTTTCTTCACGGCATCCAGATCGAGGGACTTGAACGCTTCGGCGTAGTCAAACTGCTCACCCATCGGATTGGACAGGGCGGAGTGTTGGCGGAGGATGTTCAACTTCAACTGATTGGGCCACCAGTCTCGGTTGCTCGTGCCGCCGCCAGCGACTTTTTTCAGCATACCGCCGGTAAACGGACACTTGCTTTCCCCGTTTACATTGTAACTTGTAGTACCTGTTGGTGTAGTCGTGCTTGTGTTGCTATCCATACTTTGAGTCAATTTTTTTGTGCTAACGTAAACACGGATTCGCCAAAATGTTTAGTGGTTTTACCTGTTTTTCATCAACGGCAATGATGACTTCGCTCAATCGTGGGTTCCCCACCTTATCCCAGCACTTCCCACACCGTCACCAGATTTGCCTTGTTTTTCAGCGGCACTTCCCCGATCTTTTGGCATTTGAACTGGGCGGCTGCTTTTTCATAAGTTGCCTGATTGATGAGAATTTGGCCGGGCTTGGCGATAGACTGGAGGCGTTGGGCGGTGTTCACTACGTCGCCGATGACCGTGAAATCGAAACGGCGGAGCGTGTCGGAGCCGATATTTCCTGAAATGACTTCGCCCGTGTTGATGCCGGTGGATAGTTTTGGCAAAAAAGTCTGTGCATCGGAGAGGGTGTCTTTCATGGATTGGATGTTGGCATTCACAGCCAATGCCGCACGAATTGCACGGGCGAGGTGCGCGTCGCCTTTAAAAACGGCGAGCACGGCATCGCCCATGAACTTGTCCACCGAGCCGCCTTCAGCAATGATGGCCTTCACGATGATGTCGAAATATTTGTTGAGCAGGTGCACCACCACGTCGGCTGGCTCGCGCTCCGATATGGCCGTGAAGCCGCAGATGTCAATAAAGGCGATGGTGGCTTCGATGGTTTCGTTGACGAGCAGGGAGGATTCATATTCCTGGCCGCACATGAATCGCAGCACGCTCTCGTCCACATACATTTTCAGGATGTTGTTCTCCTGCACCGCCCGGACGGTATCTTTGAGTTGCTCGCTGAATTTGATGGTTTTGCGGAGCGTTTTCTCCAAATCGTTGAAATCCAGCGGTTTGGTGATAAAATCGAAAGCGCCGCGATTCATGGCCGTGCGGATGTTGGCCATGTCGCCGTAGGCTGAGATGATGACGGTTTTGAGCAGTGGGTGCGCCTCGTTTATTTTGTGCAGCAGCGTGAGGCCGTCCATTTCTGGCATATTGATATCGCTGAGCACCACTTCGATGTCGGGGTTTTCGTCGAGTTTGGCCAATGCCTCTATGCCGTTTTGCGCAAACACGAACTCGTATTCCTGCTCCCGGATTTGGCGGCGGAATCTTTGGCGGATGAGTTGCGCCACGTCGTCTTCATCGTCCACGACTAATATTTTGTGTTTGGCATTCATTCTTT
>CAYZVM010000277.1:0-6874 GCA_964481485.1 uncultured Saprospiraceae bacterium
TGCCTGCTGCGAAAAGGAGCATTTCAGAATTTTGCGGGAAAAGTAACAGGTTTTTTAGGCGCGACGTGTGCGGATGTTTCCAACCATTTTATGCAGGCAGCGATACCAGGCCTTTAATTATCTTGCTTTCAAAAACGTGCTTATGAACAAATTTCCACATCTGCTCGCCTGTTTGTTGCTCTTTTCTTTCTCAAAAACCTCCGCGCAAGTAGCTGCCGGGATAACAGACAATCTTGTTATTGGTCAAAAGAGCATCCAACTGCTCGTTTTCGCGCCGAATTCGGGCGATTATGATATACGGCATGATAGTTTGGATTTCAATGGTGACGGCAAGTACGATGCCCTGTTTACCGCCGAAGCGGCTTGGGTGCCTGATTATGTTGGAGGTTTCACAGGTATCCAAGCTTTGCATCCCGGTTTTGAAATTATCCTTAATGCAATGAACGTCCGTGCGCTCACGCTCGGCGACAGTATCAATGCTGCCCAATCTTGGAGCGACTCAAACACGCAATGGGATTTGTACTCGACTCCCTTTGTTCATAGATATTGGGGCTTTTCAGGGCAGTTAGAGCAATACGGAAACTGGATGTCGCCGAACTCCACTGCCTATGTGGGTTTTCGGATAATTACTTCTCAAGATACTTTGTACGGTTGGTTTCGCGTCACCGCTTCGGCAAATGCAAACTTCCCCAGCGCCAGTTTGTCCGTAAACGGCCTTTGGGCAATCGAACACGACCCTTCTCAAAAACCTTGGGTAAAAATCTCCAAAACCCCGCAAAAACCCGTCTATTGCCCCGAAGATTATGTGGTTTTTGAAGCCAATGCTGTTGGTGCTGAACAAATTATGTGGCATTTTTGGGATGGCTCCACCGACACCGCCGCTACCGTGATAAAGGTTTTGCCTGACAGCACGGTGACAGCAATCTTCGAGGCGAGCAACCAAAATGGGACAACAACGATCACCCAAAATTTGGAAGTATCTCCATTAAAACTCATTGCTCCCGACATCGTTTTGGATTGTGCTCACCCAACCGGCACGTTGACCGCCGAGACGAACATTCCTGCCGAAATATGCTGGGTTATTGGAAATGACACCACCTGCAACCCCACACCTCCGACCGTGGATTTTCCAGGCCCAATCGCGGTCATCGCGGAAGACGGCTATGGCTGCATTGCCACCGAACAAGTTGAAATCCTGTTGGACGCGAATGTGCCGGACGTGTTCATCGAATACGACGAATCCGACCATTTGCTGATTGCGCAATCACCTACGCCGAATGTCACATTTTCTTGGGTCTCGATGGGCTGGCCGATTACAAACGATTCCGTTTTTATTACGCAATCAGGCACTTACACCGTCGTCGTCACGGCGCCGAATGGCTGCACTTCTACCGCCAGCATTGATGTTGTCATCACGTCATTTGCCGGTGAGCCGTTTTTGGAGAAAGTTCGTGTCCAGCCAAATCCGGCCAGCGATTTTTTGCACATTGAAAATCAGTTTTCTTCGGATTTGAATCTCAAAATTTTTGATGCGGCGGGCAGTTTGAAAATGGCAAATGGAACGGCGGCTGGGAACAGCATTGCTCGCCTCGACATCGAATTTTTGCCCGCCGGTTTGTACTTGCTCACAGGTTTCGATTCAAGCGGCAAGCCCCTGTTTTTCAAGAAATTTTTGAAGCAATAAAGTGGATTGTACGGCGGAATAGCATTCCGCATCGCAGCCGCTATACCATTCCGCCGTACATTTGCCGTTCATTCAAAAATGCCAATCGCACCTTGAACGAACAACGAACAACGAGCAACGAACAACCGATAACTTTCACCATCATCACCGTCGTTTACAACGGCGAGGCCGACCTGCCCGGCACGATGGAAAGTGTGCGACGGCAGACGTATCCGCACATCGAATACATCTTCGTGGACGGTGCTTCGAAAGATAACTCGCTGAAAGTCATACAGGAATTCGCCAAAACGATGCCCAACGTCCGCTGGATATCCGAGCCGGACAAAGGGCTGTACGACGCGATGAATAAAGGGATGCGCATCGCCACCGGCGATTTTGTGTGGTGCCTCAATTGCGGCGACCACATCCATGCGCCCGATGTTTTGGAAAAAATGGCGGCGCTCATCTCGCCCCAAACGGACGTGCTTTATGGCGAAACGATGCTCGTGGATGCGAAGCGCCGCTCCGTCGGCACCATGAGCGAACTCAGCACCCGCCAACTGCCGGATCAACTTGATTGGCGCAAATTTCTCGGCGGGATGCTCGTGGTACACCAAGCCTTTGTCCCGCGCCTCTCTATCGCGCCACCGCTCATAGAAAACAACCTTTGCGCGGACTACGACTGGTGTATCAAAATCCTGAAAAAGAGCCGTGAAAATGTAAATACCGGCTTTATCACGACTGATTATCTCATGGGCGGCATCTCCAAACAACGCCACCGCCAAAGTCTGCGCGACCGATTTTCGGTGATGCGTACCCATTTCGGCCTCGTGCCGACGCTGCTCGCGCATGGTTGGATTGTGATTCGGGCGGTGCTGCACTGGATAAAAAGGTGGGGGAAGGCGAAGTATTGAAAGTTGAATTCGCAGAAACATGCCCTGCCTTCCAAAACAAAAGCCGTCTGCCAAACACACTGGCAAACGGCTTTTGCATAGTCAAAAACTATAAGTCGCCGGTCATTTCCCGCCTTGCTGTTTCTTTTTGTCCTCTTGGAATTTCATCACCATTTCCATCACCTCCGATAGTTGCTCGGCGCCGATGCGTTTGGAGAGGATTTCGTGTTTGCGGTCGAGGATGAAAATCTGCGGGGTCGTCTGCACATCGTACAAAGATTTGTAGCGGCTGCGGAGGTATGGGTCGCTCAAATTGTAAAACAAGTCATCGGAAAATTCCTTTTCTGTTGCGCCTTTCCAGCAGAGGTCGTTTGCTTTTTCAAGCGTGTTGGAATCTTCTTTGGCGGTGACGACTTGGGTGCAAACGGCAAAAACTTTCACGCTCCGGTCTTTGAATTTTTTGGCAAACTCTACCATGAAGGGCGCCGCTTTTTTGCAATGGCCACAGTCGGGCGCCCAGAAAAACAAAACCGTGTAGTCGGCATCCACATCCCAGAGGTTGTGGGGTTTGTTGTTGCGGTCCATCACAGTGATATTGGGCGCGATTTTGCCGATGAGGATGGGTTCGAGGCGGCGGGCATTGTCGCATATTTTTTCCACATCCTCCTTTTTGGTCCAAGAAGCCTGCCCGGAGCAGTAGTATTTTTGGGCAACATGGACGTAGCAGGCATCGAAGCCAACGAGGGTTGATTTAGCGTAATGGTTCAGGAAATGGATGAGGTAGAATTTGTAGTTTTCTTTGGAGTTTTTCATTTTCCCTATCACAAAATCAATCGCAAGATTCACGCTGTCAGGGTGTTGCGGCGTGAACTTGGTGACGTAGTTGTCCACCCGGGGGTGCAGCACCGGGCTGCGCAACAGGCATGGGTCGGAGAGGTCGAGATTGTCGAAGTAGTGTTCTTTGTACCAAAAATACTTCTTGCGGTTGGCTTCTTTTTCGTCGCCGGGAAACTGCGGTGGTTCCGGCTCAATGCTGGCCTTCACAATTTTTGCGCTCATGTAGGCCGGGTGTTTGGCTATCAAATCCAGTTGGAATTTTTTCACGGATTTGTCAATGTTGGCCAATTGGCCGGAGAGTCGGGTCGAGTCTGCGGCATTGCCTTTTGCCCGGCTGATTTGTGCGCGGAGGGTGTCGGCTTCCGGGCGGAGCTTGTTCAGGTAGCGCAGGTATTCGTAAAATACTTCATTGTCGTCCGAGCCTTTCACTTTCATTTTGTTCACCGCGTCTTTTGCGTCAGTCGTCATCGTGAAATCTTGGTCGCCGTCGGGCAGCAGCACCTGAATAAACGAGTTGTCGGGCTTCAGTACCAACAGGTAAACGCCACAGGGCAGGAGGGTGTCGGCCTGAAAAGTGAAATAGCCTTCGGCATCCACGGAGGCCGTGTCTTTCACATATTGTTTATCGCCGTAGTGGAATCCGAGCGTGAGCGTCGGGTGAGGGTAGTTGTCGAGTTTGACACGGATTTTATAGCCGCCGCCGTCAGCGAAAAGTGTTGAGAATGAAATAGCTGCAAAAAAGAAGAGGGTGAAAATGCGTTTCATCCGAAATATTTTTAGTTAAACCGTTTTTGGTTGGAAAGACCCGCCTTCTCCACGAGATAGTGGGTTCAGCAGGCAAAAAGACGCGCAAATATCCACAGGCGCGGTATGGGAGAGGGGGCTTTTTGGAAATGTTAACACGACGGTACACAGTACACGGCGTAGAGTGTCCGTGAATCGTGTACCGTCAAAGGTCATACTGCTTTATTTTCCGGTAAAGCGTCCGCTCGCTGATTTTGAGTTCTTCGGCGGCTTCCTTGCGGCGGCCTTTGTATTTGGTGAGCGCACGTTTTATGGCCTCTTTTTCGATTTCGTCCATGGCAAGCGGCGAGTCCTCCACATCGCTTTTGTCGTAGCCATTGGCGGCCTTGCTCTGGTCAATGATGATAGGCGTTACACGCTCGTTGTCAATGGATTGATAAAAAGGTTCTTGTGTTTCGAGCGGATTATTTGCCGGGTAAGCCGTTGAAGGATACGAGGGTTGCAACTGGCGCATAGTACTCAATTCGGGCATCCGCAGGTTGTTGCTTTTCACCAGTTCAAAAAACATGGACTTGAGATCGTTCAAGTCTTTTTTCATGTCGAACAAAACCTTGTAGAGCAGTTCACGCTCCTGATAATCTCCGCCGTGTGTGGCAGAAAAACCATTGCCGCCGGACGGGACGGGCAGGTTGCGAGCGAAGAGTTGCGGCATTGTGCGCGCCAATTCTTCCGCCGTGATGCTCCGGTCTTCGGAGAGGACGGAGAGTTGCTCGGCCACGTTTTTCAGTTCGCGGATGTTGCCCGGCCAGCGGTAATTTTCCAGCACCTGCTCGGCGCGCTCGTCGAGGCGCACGGGCTGCATCCGGTATTTTTCGGCAAAGTCGTAGGCGAATTTTCGGAACAAAACGGGGATGTCCTCGCGGCGCTCTTGCAGCGACGGCACTTTGATGGGCACCGTGCTGAGACGATAATAGAGGTCTTCGCGGAACTTGCCTTTGCGCACCCGCTCCATCAAATCCACGTTGGTGGCGGCGATGACGCGCACGTCGGTTTTCAGCACCTTGCTCGCGCCGACGCGGATGAATTCGCCGGATTCGAGCACACGCAACAGATAAGACTGCGTGTCGAGCGGCATTTCAGCGATTTCGTCGAGGAAGATCGTACCGCCGCTCACCGTCTCAAAATAGCCCTTGCGGTCGCTCACCGCGCCGGTGAACGAGCCTTTTTCGTGGCCGAAAAGTTCCGAGTTTATTGTGCCTTCGGGTATCGCGCCGCAATTGATGGCGATGAATTCGTTGTGCTTGCGCGCCGATAGGGCGTGGATGATTTTGGAAAAAACTTCTTTGCCTACACCGCTCTCGCCGGTGATGAGCACGGTGAGGTCGGTCGGCGCGACGCGGGTGGCCGTTTCGAGCGCGGCATCGAGCAGGTGGGAGGTACCGACGATGCCGAATCGGGCTTTTATGGATTGGAGGTTGTTAGACACTTTTTTTCGCTAAAATTTCTTCCAAATCAGTGATTAACTGTGGAATGTGTTTTTGAATAATCTCCCAAATTTCCTCAGCGTCAACGCCGAAGTAGTCGTGAGCCACGATGTTCCGCAGGCCTTTGATTTTTGACCAAGCAACTTTCGGATTCACAGAAGTGACGGATGCACTCAATTTGGCAACGGTTTCTCCGATGACCAAAAAATTCATCAAAGTCGCATCGAAGGATTTTGCATCGCCGTAGAAATCGTCCGCGCTGCCGAAGTCTTTGGAATAACGGAGGATTTTCTCAGCGGCATCCTTCATCGCCAACAGGTTTGCTTCGTCTTTTTCAGACATAAATCGCCGATTGAAGGATTTGATTTCGATAATAAGGCTTGAGGTATTTTTCCCGGCAGATGTCCACTTCTTTTCCAAATTGCCGCTCGATGAGCTCCCGCAACGACGACTTGATTTCAGTCAAATTTTCAGTTTGCGGCAAAAATTCGAGTATGATGTCAATGTCACTGTCGTCCGTTTCCTCACCTCTCGCGTAAGAGCCGAAAATGCCGATTTTGGAAACCCGGTACTTTTGTTCGAGTTCCTTTTTCTCTTTGGTGAGAAAGGTGAGGATGTCGGACTTGGTGATTTTTTTGTGTTTCATGACTTTATCTTTCGAGAACGGCATCGAGCAAGTGCAAGGTGCCGACGATGCCGAATCGGGATTTTATGGATTGGAGGTTGGTGGACATTGACTAATTTTTTTTCATTAAATCTCTACATAAGGATTCAATGGACTGTATCAGCAAGGATCGGTGTTGCATATAAACTTCAAAAGATATTTCAGTTCTGTAGTACCTTTTATCGAGACTCTTCCATTGGTTTTTTAAAATTGTCAGGCTCTTTTTAGAATTCTCAGAAAACCTTTCAAGGTTTTTAGTTAGTATTATAAAAGTCTCATCGACTTCATCATTTTCAATTAGGTTAATGCATGTATTATACAGTTGAACATTTTCTTGTATCTTTTTTTCATTTAGAAATATGGGAAAGTTTTCTGCAGATAATGACTTAATAGATTTTGATATATTGGAAGTAATCGACATTATTGCATTAGTATCTTCGTCTAACCTTTGTACTTTTTCTTCTAAAAGATTGATTTTTAAGTCACGATATTTAATCTCCATTTGAAGATTTGAAATTTGATTTTCCAATCGATGTCTTAGAATGTCAATATGAAAAGGAGTAAGATTGTTTTCAATATTTATTTTTTC
>CAYZVM010000278.1:0-6823 GCA_964481485.1 uncultured Saprospiraceae bacterium
GGCCGATTCCGTCAAGCTCAGCCGCCCGATGGATATGTTGGTTGACCGGAAAACAGGCTCGTTGTGGGTGCTTGAGTACGGAACGCGATGGTACTCCTCGAATGAGGATGCCCGTCTCAGCCGGATTGATTTTGTGCGGGGAAATCGCCCGCCGATTCCCGTTTTGGAGGCGAACAAAATTACCGGCGCGGCGCCGTGCGAGGTTGTTTTTTCTTTCTCAAAATCAAAAGATTACGACGGCGGGAAGTTGATTTGCGAACTTGATTTCGGCGACGGTTCACGGCTCACGGCAAAAAAACCGTTGGCCGTCCACCGTGTATCGTCTGTCGTTTCTCATATTTTTCAAAAAACTGGCATTTATGAAGCCACGTTGAAAGTGACCGATGAAGCAGGTGCGTCGGCTGTTTCAAAAATAAAAATCCACGTCGGCAACGAGCCGCCGCAAGTCTGGTGGGATTTGAACGGGCGCAACAAAAGTTTTTACCGACCGGGCGACACGTTGCGCTATCAGTTGGTTGTCAATGATTTGGAAGACGGAAGTTGGGAAAACGGCGGCATCGCACCCGACGCGATTGCTACTTCGGTGGATTATTTGGAAAAAGGCGTTGACCCCTCAAAACTCAATAAACAAGCTGCTGCGAACGCCCCGCCCGAAAAATTTGCCGAAGGCAAACGCCTCGTGGAACAGTCGGACTGCAAAAGTTGCCATGCCGTGGATAGGCAGGTGAATGGCCCGGCATTTCAGGCCATTGCCGAGCGTTACCGCAACAATGTCGCCTTCGCGGTGCCGAGCATTTACCGGAAAATCATCTATGGCGGGTCGGGCAATTGGGGGCAATCGTACATGACGCCGCACGCGCAAATCCGCGAAGAAGAGGCCATCCAGATGTCGCTGTGGATACTCTCGCTCGGCGACCCGCCCAAACCGGTGCAATCGCTGCCGCTGAAAGGCGATTACGCGCTCGCTCCGCCGAGGCCAGAATCGCCGGGCGCCTATATTTTTAAGGCAAATTACCGCGACAGGGGCGCGCAAGGAATGCCGCCACTCGAAAATGGCGAAACGTTGGTGCTGCGACCGGCCACGATGCAAGCCGAAAAATGCGACCATCGCAGCGAAGGCGTGGGCAATTACCGGCCTTTCGACAACGACACGATGACACTCAACGAATTGAAACACAATGCGTATTTTGTATTTCGGCAGGTGGATCTGACGAACGTTCATTCGCTGACTTTGCGCATCGGCTACGGCGACAAACGTTATCTCTACGCGGGCGGGCGGCTGGAAATTCATGCCAACGGCCCGAACGGGGACTTGATTGGCGAAGCAAAATTTATAGTCAAAAACGGCGAACGGATGGTTTTTGAGGAGCGAAAAATTGACCTGCAACCCAACTCTTTTAACCGCCATAGCCTTGGCGAAGGCGGTTCCAACCCTTATTGCGACCTGTACTTCGTTTTCAAAAATGAAGAAAATCAAGGTCGCGGCGTGGTGGGGGTGGATTGGGTGCGTTTTGATTTTTGAAATTTTGTGTTTGTAAAACTACCTTTGTAAAAAATAATTGAGACATGGAAGCCGCAGCACAAGCAGTACAAAAGCCCCATGGGCGAAAAGAAGAGGCAAACCCTCCGGCCAAAAAGTCGCGGGTAAAAGGGGGGCGTAAGATTGACACATTGGAAAAATTCCGTGCTTGGACACCGCCAGAGGATGGTTTTAAGTACGAATGGAACAATGGTGTCATCGAAAAATCGCCCAAAATGATTACGTTTGAAAATCTCTATATCGTCGAGCGGCTCACTAATTTTTTTCATTCGCTCAAAGCCGGCCTCTCTGCTGGAGGGATGCTCTTCACCGAGCCGGAATCCATGACCTCGCCCACCCAATTGCGCATCCCCGACATGGCTTATTACACGGCGCAGCAAATCCAAGAAGCCGCTGCCGGGAAAATGCCGGGGGTGCCCGAATTCATCATCGAATTGGTGTCGGACAACGATGTGCACCAAAAAGTGCTGAAAAAATTAGACGAATATTTCAATGCTGGGGCGCGGGTGGTTTGGTTGATCGTGCCTCAGTTAAAAGTTGTGTACGTCTATACCTCGCCCATTGAGGTGTTTATTTGCAAGGGTGAGCGAGTGTGCAGCGCCGAGCCGGTGATTCCGGGTTTTAAAACAACTGCTGATGCTTTGCTTTCTTGAAAATGTTTACTTTTGCCGCATCATGTTCCAACAGATTATTTCCGACAGCATTATTATTCGCCAGTGTACGCACACCTGACGCGGTAAGGCTGTTTGGAAAAAACACAAGACCCCGCCCGGTGTGATGCCGAGCGGGGTTTTTTACTTTTGCGCCCTCCAAATCAACAAATCACCGAATCCACAAATCCACAACAATAATGTACCGCGAATTCAAACACCTCCATCTCCCCGCTATAGACGCCGAAATCCGCCAGTTTTGGGAGGACGAACAAATTTTTGAAAAGTCCGTCAGCCAGCGCCCGACCGACAAATCGTTCGTGTTTTACGAAGGCCCGCCGTCCGCCAATGGAAAACCCGGCATCCACCACGTCATGTCGCGCACGGTGAAAGACCTTTTTTGCCGCTACAACACCCTCAAAGGCCACCGCGTGGAGCGCAAAGGCGGCTGGGACACGCACGGCCTGCCCATCGAATTGCAGGTGGAAAAAGAACTCGGCATCACGAAGGAGGACATCGGCAAAAAAGTGACGGTGGAGGAGTACAACCAAGCCTGCCGCAGCACGGTGATGCGCTACAAAGACCTCTGGGACGACGTGACCCGCAAAATGGGCTACTGGGTGGATTTGGACAACCCCTACATCACGTTCAAGAACGACTACATCGAGTCGGTGTGGTGGTTGCTGAAACAACTGTACGAGAAAAAAACCGCTGACAATCAACGTTTTCTCTACAAAGGTTTCACCATCCAGCCGTACAGCCCCGCTGCCGGCACCGGCCTTTCAAGCCACGAACTCAATATGCCCGGCACCTACAAAGAGGTGACGGATTTCTCCGTCGTGGCGATGTTCAAAGTACGCCGAAACTCCGTTTCGGCCTCGCTCTTCGACGACGAAAATGAAGACCTCCGCATCCTCGCCTGGACGACGACCCCCTGGACTTTGCCCTCCAACGTCGCTCTCACCGTCGGCCCGAACATCGAATACGCGAAGGTGAAAACGCTCAATCCTTACACGGGTCAGCCTGTCAGCGTCGTGTTGGCAAAAGACCGTTTGGCGGCTTATTTTAAGGCTGAAGATGAAAATTTACCGTTCGCAGATTTCAAAGTCGGGGATAAATCCCTGCCTTACAAGGTGTTGAAAAACAACATAAAAGGCTCCGACCTAGTCGGCGTTCGCTTCGAACAACTGCTGCCAACCCCAGCCGCCGCCACGCCCCAACTCGAAGAAAAAGCATTCCGCGTTATCCCCGGCGACTGGGTGACGACCGAAGACGGCACGGGCGTGGTACACACCGCCCCGTACTTCGGTGCCGACGACTTTCGCGCTTGCAAAGCGGCGGGCGTACCCTTCATCGGCCTGCCCAATCCGAAGGCACCCGACCTGCCTTTCCCGCTCGTGGACAAGCAGGGAAAATTCGTGGACGAAGTGCCAGAATTCGGCGGGCGCTACGTCAAAGCCGAGTACTATTCCACTGAAATTCAAAAAGATGCGGCGTTCAAACCGACGGACTTGCTCATCGCCCTGCGCCTGAAAGAGGACAACAAGGCGTTCAAAATTGAAAAATATAAACACACTTACCCCCACTGCTGGCGGACAGACAAACCCGTTTTGTACTACCCGCTCGATTCGTGGTTCATCCGCGCCTCGGCGGTGAAAGAACGTATGGCCGAGTTGAACAAAACCATCAACTGGAAACCCGCCAGCACCGGCACCGGGCGTTTTGGCCAATGGCTCGAAAATTTGCAGGACTGGAATCTCTCGCGCTCGCGCTATTGGGGCGTGCCGTTGCCGATTTGGCGGACGGAAGATGCGGAGGAGGAACTTTGTATCGAGTCGGTGGCGCAATTGCAATCGGAGATTGAAAAAGCCAACGCCGCGCTCGGCCTTTCGCAGTCGGTTCCTGCGGATTTGCACAGGCCGTACATGGACGAAATCGTCCTCGTTTCACCTTCCGGCAAAAAGATGTTCCGCGAACTCGACCTCATTGATGTTTGGTTCGACTCCGGCTCCATGCCTTACGCGCAGTGGCACTATCCTTTTGAAAATCAGGAGGTTTTCAAAAATAATTTCCCTGCCAACTTTATCGCGGAAGGCGTGGATCAAACGCGCGGCTGGTTCTACACGCTCCATGCCATCGCCACGATGGTGTTCGATTCGGTGGCGTTCAAAAACGTCGTCTCCAACGGCCTTGTGTTGGACAAAGAAGGCAACAAAATGTCGAAGTCGAAAGGCAACGTGGTGGACCCATTCGAGACCATCGAGGAGTTTGGCGCCGACGCGACGCGCTGGTACATGATGGCGAACGCCAACCCCTGGGACAACCTGAAATTCGACACGGCGGGCATTATCGAGGTGCGCAACAAGTTGTTCGGCACGATGTACAACACCTACAACTTCTTCGCGCTCTATGCCAATCTCGACGGCTTCAAAATGGACGAGCAGAACGTGCTGTCTTACGACAAACGCAGCGAACTTGACCGCTGGGTTATCTCGAAACTGTACTCGCTCGTGGCCGACTATCGCGCCGCGATGGACGACTACGATGTGACCCGCGCCTGCCGCGCCATCGAAGATTTTGTGGACGAGCATTTGTCGAACTGGTATGTGCGGCTCTCGCGGCGGCGTTTTTGGAAAGGCGAAATGAGTGCCGATAAAACGGCGGCCTACCAGACACTTTTTGAATGTCTTATGGTCACGGGCCAACTCATGTCGTCCGTCGCGCCGTTTTTCTCCGACTGGCTCTACCGGAATTTGACCGCGCCGATAAAAGATGTGGCAAAAGCGAAAAATACCCCGCTTCGCCACGACTCGATCCACCTGTCTGATTTGACGCAACCCGACCCTTCAAAGGTGGACAAGGATTTGGAAAAACGCATGGACTACGCCCAGCGGATTTGTTCGTTGGCACTGAGTATCAGGAAAAAAGAAAAACTGCGGGTGCGTTTGCCGCTGCAAAAAATCCTGCTGCCCGTGCTCGACGAAGCCTTTATCGCCGAGGTGGACGGCGTGAAAGATTTGATTTTGTCGGAAATCAACGTGAAGCAAATCGAATTTATCACCGACGCGTCGGGGTTATTGAAAAAAGGCGCAAAAGCAAATTTTAAAACCCTCGGCGCCAAACTCGGGAAGGACATGAAAGAGGCGGCGGCGCTGATTGCCAATTTTTCCAATGACGAAATTGACAATTTGGAAAAATCCGGCTCGCTCGAAGTGAGCATCAACGGCAATGCCTACTCGCTCACGCCCGAAGATTTGATTGTCACGACGGAAGACTTGCCCGGCTGGAAAGTTGCATCCGACGATGGTCTCACCGTGGCGCTTGACGTGACGCTCACGCCCGAATTGTTGGCCGAAGGCACCGCCCGCGACCTCGTGAACCGCATCCAGAACATCCGCAAAGACAAGGACTTCAACGTGACCGACCGCGTGACGGTGACTTTGGAAAAACACGCCGCCATCCTCGACGCGGTGGAACGCTTCCGCGACTACATCAAAGCCGAAGTGCTGGCGACGGATTTGGTGCTGGCTGATATTGTAAATGGAGATAAAATAGAATTGGAAGATGAGGTGGCGGTGGGGATAGAGGTGAGTGTGAATTGATTACGTCTTGAGTCGTGGCGCAACTCCAAGTTGTGCCACGACTTTTTAAATTCCTGATTTTCAGGAACATTTTTCCTAGACCAGCAGTTTTTCCCCGCCAAACAATCTCTTTATGAAAACCAACTTTCTCCTTTCCGTCCTTTTCCTTGCGCTGGCAAGTTGCGTCGAAATCCCCCAAACCAATCCCGCCACACTCGAAAATCTGCTTGATTCGACCTCCGCGCCGCTCGCCAAATACGACCCGAATTTTCAGTTCGATTACCCGGTGGTGGCTGTACCGGGCGGCATTTTCAGAATGGGCAACACCAACGGCAAAAAAGGCTACGATGCCGACGAGTGCGCTCACCTCGACACGGTAAACACTTTTAAAATAGGCGTTTACGAAGTCAGTAAGTATCAATGGATGCAGGTGATGGGCAACAATCCCGGTGCTTTTCCCGACTGTCTTGATTGCCCGGCCAACTACATTTCTTGGCTCGACGCGCAGAAATTTATCAAAAAACTAAACGCCATCACACGCCGCCGATACCGCCTGCCCACCGAAGCCGAATGGGAATACGCCGCACGCGGCGGCACAGCCGGGGCGGCGCAAAATTTTCTTTACGCAGGCGGAAACAACCTGAAAAAGGTCGCGTGGTACAATGAAAACAGCGACAACAAACTTCATCCGGTGGGCAAAAAAGCCCCGAACGCGCTGGGCATTTACGACCTCTGCGGCAATGTGCGCGAATGGTGTGAGGATATTTACCGCGCCTATCCCAACTGCCCGACCGAGACTTCGCTCGGTGTGACGCGCTGCTGCCGGGGCGGTTCGTGGAGCAGCACCTACTATGCTTGCCGGGTGTCGGAGCGCATGGGCGTGGAGTCGTCAGCGCGGTATTTGAATGTGGGGTTTCGGTTGGTGCAGGAGTGAAAATGCTTAGAAACTGTTTTAAAACGCCTGCCGGAGTGGAAAGGCTCAGATTTTGGGGATAGTCAAGGCTCATTTTTTGACTAATATCGGGGCATATTCGCCAAAAAATAGCCGCAGG
>CAYZVM010000279.1:0-6812 GCA_964481485.1 uncultured Saprospiraceae bacterium
ATACGACCGCGCCATCGCTTATTATGAAAAAGCGATGGGCATTTTCAAACAGTTTTTAGGCAATAGTCATCCAAACACCAGAACCGTCGCCCAAAACCTCTCCCGTGCCACCAACGACCGAGGCATAGAACTCTTCCGCGAAAAAAAGTACGCTGAGGCGCTGCCTTATTTCCAAAAAGGATTAGAAAACGCCGAGCAGGCAGAGGACTGGGATTTTTCACTCACCTGCCTCAACAACGTCGGCTCCATGAACAAGCGATTGGGTCACTACGCCGAAGGGCTGGCCGTACTCGAAAAAGGTTTCGCCCGCGCCGAACAAATCAACCTCCAAATAGACGAAGAAATCAAAAATCTTCCGCCCGAAACGCTGCAAAAGTCTGAAGTGCAAGCCAAAATCGCTGAACTGAAAAACACGACTCTCATCCGCCGAATGCGCTATCACTCCGCCGGCTGCCTCGCCGGGCTGGGTCGAAAAAAAGAAGCCGACGAACTCTACCAGCAACTCTTGAAAGAGGCGCGTGAAGCCAACGACACCCGCCTGCTGGAGGATTTGAAAAACGACGGGGTGAAGGACTGAGGTCAAACATTGAGCGTCTCACTGCAGTGAGACGTTCAATAAGTTAATGCGGAAACACCTCCCCCGCCATCCTCAAACTTTCCGCAAACGCCGCGCGATCCATCCTCAACTCCGCCTGCACATCGTCGAAAAAAGAGACCAAATTTTCCGTCGCCATATTTCCCGTCAAGTCATCCTTCGCCATCGGGCAGCCACCAAAACCGCGCATAGCGCCGTCGTAGCGGCGGCAGCCGTTGCGCCATGCGGCATCTATTTTTTCGCGCCAATTGTGCGGCAGCGTGTGCAGGTGCGCGCCGAACTCGATGTCAGGGTAAGCAGGGATCAAATTACCGAACAGGTAGGAGATATTCTGCGGGTTGGAGCAGCCGATGGTGTCGGACAGCGAGAAAATTTTGATGCCCAGCGGCACCAATTCATCCACCCAACGATGTACAATCTCCACATTCCAGGGGTCACCGTAGGGGTTGCCGAAACCCATCGAAATATAAAGCACCAACTGTTTTCCGTGTTGTTCGCAGAGTTCCTGAATCGCCTTTGTGCGCTCCACGCTCTCGGCAATAGTGGCGTTGGTGTTCCTCAATTGGAACGTCTCGCTGATGCTGAACGGGTACCCAAGATATTGAATTTCAGGAAATTGGCAGGCATCCTGCGCCCCGCGCTCGTTGGCGACGATGGCGAGCAATTTCGTCGGCGTGTCAGAAAGGTCTAACTTTGCCAGCACTTGGGCGGTGTCGCGCATCTGCGGAATCGCCTTTGGGCTGACGAACGAGCCGAAGTCAATCGTGTCAAAACCCACACGCAACAATTGGTTGATGTAGGCTGCTTTCACGTCGGTTTCGATAAAATCGGTCAGGCCCTGCATCGCGTCGCGGGGACATTCGATGAGTTTTAAGGAGCGAGGAGTGAGGAGCGAGGAGTGAGGCAAAGCAGTGGTGTTTAGTTGACGCACGAGCGATAGCGGCGGAATTCTCACATCTCACCTTCTCACGCTCTCGCGTCTTTTACTTTGGTCAGGCAAAACAAATTTGGCAGGCCAAAGTTATGCGTTCGGCCACAGAGAACCTTCTGAAAATTGTCAACTTTTGGAAACTCGGGGCATATTCAAATACAATCCCGCAAAATCCTTTTTCATGCTGTAAATCCGGATTTTATTTTTATGAAAAACAAACCTTATTGGACGCTGCTCGGAATGTTGCTCCTCATTTTTGGCTTCACGGCACTGATACTCCAAATGATTGGCGTCAATTGGTGGTTCCTCCAATTTCTCGAACTTGGTGGACGCTTGTTGGCCTTTGTCGCCAAAATCCTCATGGTGCTGGCCGGCATCCTCATTATCGTATTTGCCCACACCGATTGGGAACGCGAACGGCGGGAAAGCAGTGAAGACAGTGAGCAGTAGGCAGTTTGCAGTAGGCAGTTTGAAGTGGCAGGAACTTTTGATAACACCGTACTGGTTGGGTCACAGAATTTTTGCAACCCTGCAACCTGCAACCCAGTAACCCTGCAACCTTTTTTATGCAACACCTCCAAATTTTTGGCGAACCCATCATTGACGATAAAGCCATTGAGCAAATCCGCCGATGCGCTTCTTCGCCCGAAGACCTCGGCACTTTGACCGCCGACGCGCACTACGGCTATGGTCATCCGATAGGTGGCGTGGTGGCGTACAAGGACAAAATCAGCCTGTCCGGTGTGGGTTTTGATATTGCCTGCGGCAACAAGGCGTGCCAAACGAACATCCGTGCTGCCGACCTGAATATCGAAAAGGTGATGGACGAGGTTTTCAAACAAATCGGCTTTGGCATCGGCCGCCCGAACCCCAAACCGATTGACCACCCGGTGTTCGACCACATCTCCAAAGCAGCGTTCAAGCCACAGCGCAAAATGATTCAAGCCGCTATGAGCCAATTGGGTACGGTCGGTTCTGGCAACCATTTTGTGGATTTGTTTGAAGACGAAGATGGCTGGGTTTGGATTGGTGTGCACTTCGGCTCGCGTGGTTTTGGCCACAAAACCACGACGGGTTTTATCGCCCTTTCCAAGGGGAAAACGTTCGACGACCATGTGAACGAAGGCGGCATGGATGCCCCGCCCATCCTTTTCGACGCAGATTCGGAACTCGGCCAAGACTATCTCGCCGCCATGCGCCTCGCGGGTGAATACGCCTACGCAGGGCGGGATGTTGTCGTTGAAAAAGTATTGGGAATTCTCGGTGCGGAGCCCGTTTTTGAAGTCCACAACCACCACAATTTCTTGTGGGAAGAAGAGCATTTTGGAGAAAAATACTACGTCGTGCGCAAAGGCGCGACCCCGGCTTTTCCCGGCCAGTATGGCTTCATCGGCGCGACGATGGCCGATATTTCAGTGATAGTGAAAGGTGTAGATTCAGATTTAAGCAAAAAAGGTTTGTACTCCACCGTCCATGGTGCGGGCCGTGCCATGAGCCGCAACCAAGCTGCGGGTAAAAAACGCTGGAAAAACGGCAAGGTCGAATATCTCACAAAGGGCCTCATAGACTGGCCGAAAGTAAAAAAAGAGATGAAGAAGCAGGGCATCGCACTGCGTGGCGGTGGTGCAGACGAAGCTCCGGATTGTTACAAAAAACTCTATCAGGTGCTGGCCTTCCACGAAGGCACCATCGAGACCGTGCATCGGCTGCGCCCAATTGGCGTGGCGATGGCTGCGCCGGATATGCGCGACCCGTACAAGGATTAAGGCGTTTTTCTGCCAACCCGCATTTCTATATCTTGCATGGACGGTAGAGCATTGTTGTGTTCTGAAAATATGCTGGCAGAGCGTTCCCGCCCGTTTCCAAAAAAGTCGGTTTAAAGTTTGGTATGTTTCACAATCGCCGAATCTTTGTTGGAGAGCAAAGACAGTGGATGCCGAGTGGAAAATCTGCTCGCAAGGTGTTGGTTCGTTTTTCACAAACACCGCATTTACATTTGCCCTGCTAAAAATTTTACACAAAAACTCCCGTTTCTTTTACACGAACATCATCGAGCGGGCGTTTTCCCGTCATTTTCGAAACATCTAAATTCTTCCATTTTTTCAAAACGACTTACTTATGAGTGATACTCAAAACTCACGCACTTACGCCATTGTGGTCACGGTGCTGCTGGCGTTGGCCGCCGGGCTTGGATTTTTCTTTTGGCAAAAATCAAAAAACTACTTGGCCGAAAAAGACAAAATCGAAATGGAGCGCCAAGCCCTTGAATCCGAAAAAACCAGCATCGAGCATGAACTTGACAGTCTTTCTTCCGCCTATTCCACGCTCCGCACCGAAAACGAAAACTTGCAGGGCCGCGTGACCAGCACGGCTGCATTGGTGGAGCAGAAGGAGACCATCATCAAACAAATCAAATCGTCGTCCTCAAAAGACATCGCAGCACTGCGCGACCAAGTGGCGCAGCTGCAAAGGACGAAAATCGAGTACGAGACAATTATCAGCACCTTGCAGGGTGAAAATGAGCAATTGAGGGCTGAAAACCAACGACTCACGGGAGAGAACGAGCAACTGAAAGGTACCAACACCGAGCTCAGCGGAAAGGTGGAAGGGCTGGCAAAACAACTCGAAGAACAAATCCGAAAAACGCAATCGGCCACTTTCAAAGCCACCTCATTTCGGGTGACGACGGCGCGAAAAACCGACAAACTGACCACAAAAGCCCGCCGAACCCGCGAAATTGATGTCAGTTTCGACCTCGCCGATGTGCCTGAGCCGTTTCATGGGCCGCAAAAACTCTACATGGTCATCACCGACGAAAAGGGCAACCCCATCAAAAGTGACAACCCGACCAAAGCGACTGTTTATGCCCCCACCGGCCCGGTGGAAATCATTGCGCAGCAAGTCCGTGCTGTGGTGCTTGAGAACACACAGCGCCAGTCGTTCCACTACAAATTCGATGAGAAATTGAAATCCGGCAACTACGTCGTGGCGATTTACTGCGACAAAGGTTTGCTTGGGGCTTCCAGCTTCCGGTTGAACTAAGAAACTGTTTCAAAACGATCAAGAAGCGGCACTTTTTCAAAAAGTGTCACTTCTTGTTTTTGTGCCCCCGTCTTCTTCTCCCTCCACCAATTCCGACCACCGGCGCACGGGCATCCGTTCTTTGGGCAGCCACTCGCCAGTTTTCCAGTCCATGGCTTCCAAGTTGTTGAAATTCAGTTTGTAATCAAACTGCGACGGGACATCATAGACGTACCCGTGATAGTAGTATTTTTTCCCCAACTCTTGCGCTTTGGCGATTTCGAGCAACATCGTGTAGGTGCCGAGGCTGTGCCGACGGGCGTTCGGATTGTAGAAACAATAAGTGCCGGACACCGCGTTTTCGCCGACATGTATAAAACTGCACGCCAGCGGAACGCCATTGCGGGTGGCCACGAAAAACTCCATACCCATCACGGGCTCGCGGTGCGAATTGTGGTTGAGAAACGACGCGATAGACTCCGGCCTCCGCTCGTCAAAACGGTGCGTGGCGTGAAGTACAAACAATTGGGACTTCGTAGATGTCAGTTCGATAGGCCCGTAACGCACGTTCAAATCGCTGGCTCGGCGCAGCACCCGGCGTTGGCTTTTGGAGAACTCAAACCCCTCCAGCCGGATGCGCAGCGGCTCGGTGCGGCACATTTTCCCACGGCACACCGAAAAATTGTGCCGCACAATGGAGTGGCCCAACAAGCGCCAGCCCTCAGCCATGTAGGTGTCGAACACCTCCGGCTCCATCGTCTGCATTTCGATGCTTTCGTCAACAATGTCTTCTAAATAAGAGAGCTGGGTTTGCATACTGAGGCAAAAATAATAGTCATTTCGTCAATGAGGCTATGAAATGAAATTTTGCTGCAAACATCAATGCAAAGCAGCGACATATAGTGGCACACCACGAATTGCGTTTTGTGCCAACAAACTTTCCGTGTACGTTTGCGATACCTCCAACGACGCAAACAGCAAAAAAATGAACGTTGACACATCCACAGGCCTGCTTTTTCACACTTACAACAGCCTATTTCTCAGCCTGCCCTTTCGCGGCATAGAAGAAACCGGGACACACCTTGCTTTGTTTGGCCGACAGTGCCAAAAAGGCTTTGATACAGGAAAAAGCCCGACCGAGATTGTCGAGACTTTTTGGGGCGATTATTTTGAAAAATCAACCCCCGAAGAACGGCTGAGCCAATTGTTCTATTTTGTCCAATACGTGGAACGCCAAGTCGTGTTGTTCGATTCCGTAGAGGACGCGCTTTTTGAAAAAACACACGAGAAAGACGGCCCGGGTTCTCTGAAAAACCTGCTTGCCCGGCTCGATGCGGCCACTTCGCAAAAATTGTTGGATAAACTGAAAAGTTACAGCGTCCGCCTCGTGCTCACGGCGCACCCTACCCAGTTTTATCCCGGTAAAGTGCTCGGCATCATCAACGACCTCGGCACCGAAATACGTGACCATCATCTGGAAAAAATCCGCCTTTTGCTCATGCAGTTGGGCAAAACCGCTTTTGTGAACCGGGAAAAACCCACCCCCTACGACGAAGCCCTCAGCCTCGGCTGGTACCTCGAATATGTGTTTTTCAACACCTTGCCCGACATCCTATTTCGGGTGTTGCGTGCTTTGGAACAGGATGTTACCACCTTTGAAAATCCGCACCTGCTCGCGCTCGGTTTTTGGCCTGGCGGCGACCGCGACGGCAACCCATTCGTTACACCCGAAATCACCCAACAAGTGGCGGAACGCCTCCGGGAAGGCGCCCTCCGTGGCTACTACCGCGACATCCGCCAACTGAAACGCCGCCTCACTTTCCGCAGCACCGAAGGCTTCATCGCGACAATCGAAAAGGGCATTTACAACACCCTCTACAAACCAGAAGAGGAAAAAAAATACCAGTCCTGCCAAGTTCTTTTGGCTGATTTGGGCGAAGCCCGCCACGCGCTCATCAAGGATAAGGACAGTGACAACCTGAAAGAATTTATTGACGAACTCGACCTTTTTATATTGAAAGTCAGGGTGTTCGGATTCTACTTTGCCAGCCTCGATATCCGGCAAGACAGCCGCAAACACGGCGTGGTCTGGAAGGCAATCCTCGAACTTTGGCGCGAAAAAAATCCAAACTTTAAAGCCGACGAATACGAACAAGCCGACGAGGCTACCAAAATAAACTACCTGCTGAACGCCCAACACCGGCTGGACGAAAACGACTTTTCCGACTCATTTGTAAAAGAGAGCATCCGCGTATTTTCCGTCAT
>CAYZVM010000280.1:0-6741 GCA_964481485.1 uncultured Saprospiraceae bacterium
CCGCGACAAAGTCGCGGACAACTCTACGTCTCCCCTCCCTTTTAGGGGAGGGGCCGGGGGTGGGGTTGAACCGGGGGAGGGGTCAGAAGACCACGTCGAAGAAAAAGCATCGGTCTATTCTACTAACCACGAGCGTTGGAAGTTCCTTAAAGACTTTGCTCGCTCTATGCGCAAAAACCCAACAGAAGCGGAGAGTATAGTATGGGAATTGCTGCGTAGCAAGCTGCTCGATGGTTTGAAATTCCGTCGGCAACACGCCATTGAAGATTATGTAGTTGATTTTTTAAATCTTGACTATCATTTAGTTATCGAAATTGATGGCGAAATCCACGAATTGCAAGCAGAATATGATGAGCAAAGAACAGAGTATTTGAATCTGCTGGGGTATCATGTGATTCGTTTCACAAATGATGAAGTGTTACAAAGTAGTCATGTTGTAATTTCAGAGATAAAAAGGAAAATTGAAGAATTAAAAAGACAATCTGAATATTCGCTTGAGTCGCCGTTGTCCCGCATCACCTCCTCCAAAAACTATTTCCTCCTCTGGGGGCCGCCCGGCACGGGCAAAACCAGCGTCATGCTCCGCGACTTGGCCGCATGGGTGCTGAACGAAACTACCGACAACCTGCTTTTGCTCGCCTACACCAACCGTGCCGTGGACGAAATCTGCGAAGCCCTCGACAGCATTGCCGAAGGCGGAAGCAATATTCGCGAACAATATCTGCGCATCGGGGGCAAACATTCGACCGCTGAGCGATTCCGCGAACAGCTCCTGAGTACCAAAATCGCCAATGCAAAAAACCGCGCTGACCTGCGGGCAGTGCTTGAAAGCCACCGGATTTTTGTCAGTACAGTGGCTTCGTTTGGACAAAATGAAGGGTTGCTGAAACTCAAAAAATTCCAGCGGCTCATCGTGGACGAGGCATCCCAAATCCTTGAACCCCAATTGATTGGTTTGCTCACCCGCTTCGAACATTTCATCCTCATCGGCGACCACCGCCAACTGCCCGCCGTCACCACCCAACGCCCGGAAACAACCGTCGTGGAAGATGCCGACCTGCACAGCATCGGCCTCACGGATTTGCGCGATTCATATTTTGAAAGACTTTACCGGCGTTGCCAAGAACAAGGTTGGCACTGGGCTTATGGCCAACTTGACCGTCAAGGACGGATGCACGAGGAAATTATGGATTTCCCCAATCAGCATTTTTATGGAGGTTTGCTTCAAACATTGGGGCAGGAAAAACCGGACGCAGCGCATTATCAGCATCAATCTTTGTGTTACGACATTCACGGATTCGACCCCGATTTTGAAAAAATATTTACGGAAAAACGGGTTGTTTTCCTGCCCGTCGAGCCAGAAGAAAGTTGGCCAAATCAAAAAACCAACCGTGCTGAGGCCGAGTTGTCAGTTCGTATCGTGTTGTTTTTCAAAAAACTATGGGAAGCAAACGGCAAACCCTGGTATCCCGCTAAAACCCTCGGCATCATCACGCCGTGGCGGGCGCAAATCGCCCAACTCCGCGCCTCGCTGGCCGATGCTGGTCTCGACCCGGACGAAATCACCATTGATACCGTGGAGCGATATCAGGGCGGGGCGCGGGATGTGATTATTATTTCCACTTGTGTCAATTCGGAAATGCAATTGGCGAGCCTCGTCAATATCAGCAGCGAGGGTGTTGACCGAAAACTGAACGTGGCGCTCACCCGCGCCCGCGAGCATTTGATTGTGATGGGAAATGTGGAGATTTTGCAAAAAGATGAGCGATATTGGGCGTTTATAGAGCAATATCAGATTCCATCCGAATGATATCGTTGCCAATGACTTTGATGACTCCAAATCACTTTCGTGGCCGCACCCGATGAGGTTTCAGCGTTGTTGTAACTTCGCCGCTTCAAGCACATGAATCTGCTCAGCCACATTTCCCGAAAATATTTCGCCGCCGCAGTCGCCGCACTTTGCCTGTATTCCTGTGCCCGGCAGGGCGCACCCACCGGCGGCCCGAAAGATACCGACCCGCCCAAGGTGGACACCCTGTTGAGTTCCCGCAATTTCAGCACCCGCTTTTCCGGTCGCCGCATCGAATTGGTGTTTGACGAATGGATAGCCTTGTCCGATGTGGGCACACAAGTCGTCGTGTCGCCCACACTATCGAAGCGCCCGGAGGTTACTTTGAAGGGTAAAAAAGTTATCTTTCAATTGGCCGAAGGCGACACGCTGCGCCCCAACACCACCTATACCATCAACTTCGGCACGGCGGTCAAAGACTTCCACGAAAACAACCCCGCCCAAGACCTCCGCTTCGTTTTTTCTACTGGCGATTATTTGGACAGTCTGGAAGTGCGCGGGGTCGTGGCCGATGCTTTTAGTGGCCAGCCTATTGATAACGTGTCGGTTATGCTCTATGAAAACACAGCCGACAGCGTGGTGCGCAAAGAGCGCCCCTATTATTTCGCCCGAACAAACAAAGACGGGCAATTCTCGATTCAAAACGTGCGACCCGGCACATTCAAGATTGCCGCCATAGAAGATGCCTCCGGCGATTTGAAATGGGACGGCCAAAACGAGCGCATCGGATTCCCCGACAGTTTGCTGTTGTTGAACGACTCTACGAGAGGGTTTTTGAACCTGAAAATTTTTAAAAGCCAATCCAAATTCCGCCTTTTTGACAGCAAAACGGTGCGCTACGGGTTGGTGAAACTGGCCTTTACCGCTACGCCCGACTCCGTGTCCCTGCGTGCCGAGGTGCCTGGATTGCAATATTTGCGCGAAAGAAACCAGGATACTTTGTTTGTCTGGTATGATATGCCCGAGCCTACCACGTGGCAATTGTTCGTCGGCGACGACACGGTGAAAGTGAGAGACCTGCCGCGCGAGGATTTTTTGAAAAACCACAAATTGGTTTTCGCAGACGAAACATCGGCCACTGCGGGTGCGGCAAAATTCAGCAACCGGCGCACGACCCAACAGCCCACGGCACCCGGCGCACCCAAAGTCGCCAAGACGGTCAATCAAAACTTTTCAAAACCTGCTTTTTTGCCCTTCAATACCCCCATCGCATCGGTGGATACTTCCAAATGGCTGTGGGAAATAGACAGCACACGCACGTCCGATTTTTTTGCAAAACCCGACTCGGCAGCACTTCGCAGTGTAAAAATCGAACTCCCGTGGAAAACGGGAAAAACGTACAAACTCACGCTTTTGCCCGGTGCCGTCACGGACTTTTACGGCATCGCCAATGCCGATACTTTGCTACGGAATTTCAATGTGCTGACGGAAAAACAACTCGGCGGGCTGAGCCTAACCATACAAAGTTTGAAGCCGGGAAGTCGGTATGTGCTGCAACTGTTGAACGGCACTGTGCTGGAAGAAGAACGCATTTTTGAGGCTGATGCGGTGGAAAAAAAACTGACATTCAATAACTTACCCGCCGCCACCTATATCGCCCAACTTATTGAAGACTGGAATGGAAATGGCCGTTGGGACACGGGCGATTACTTTGCCCGCCGCCAACCCGAGCCTGTTTTTTCCAAAAAATTAGACCCGCTCCGCGCAAATTGGGAGGTAGAAGAAATCATGCAAGCCGGCGCGGAACAACAGAAGAAAAGAGGCGGATAGGAGACTTCCCAACATTCACTTTTTCAGTCCAATCTCCCGCAACCTCTCATCCAAATACTCACCCGCCGTTATCGGTGCGTATTGCAGCGGATTGTCTGCCGTGATGCATGATTCGAGGCAAGTCAAATCCATCGAGCTGACCGGGTGCAGGAAAAATGGGATGCTCAGGCGGGGCAGGTGCCACTCCGAACGGGGCGGGTTCACCACGCGGTGGGTAGTGCTTTTCAGATAATTGTTGGTGAGCCGCTGGAGCATATCGCCCACATTGATGACGATTTCGTCGGCTTCCGGCACGATGGGCATCCATTTGTTTTCAGAGTTCAGGAGTTCCAAACCGCCCGCGCTCGCGCCCACGAGCAAGGTGATGAGGTTGATGTCCTCGTGTTGCTCGGCGCGGATGGCGCTGGCCGGTTCGTGCGTGATAGGCGGGTAAAAAATGGAGCGCAGGATGGAGTTGCCGTGCGTGATTTGGCGGTTGAAATAATCCTTGTCCAGCCCCAAATGCGCGGCGATGGCTTCGAGCAGGAGGCTGCCCGCTTTTTCAAAACCTTGATAAAGTTCGCGGCCCAAACGGGTGAGGTCGGGCGCTTCGGCCACCTGTACGTTGTCGGGATATTGCGCTTTGAGTGGATGCCCGGCGGATACTTCTTGGCCAATTTGGAAAAACTCTTTCAAGTCGGCGACCGTAGATTGTTTGGCGTGTTCTTTCCCAAAAGAGGTGTAGCCGCGCTGCCCCGCCAAGCCGGGTACATCATACTTCTTTTTCACTCCTTCTGGCAGGGCAAAAAATGCTTTTGAAGCGGCATAGAAACTGTCAATCAACGCTTTAGAGACGCCATGGTTGACAACAGCCACAAAGCCGACTTCGTGAAATGCCTTGCCGAGGTCGCGCACAAAAGCCTCTTTTTCAGCCGAGCTGCCGGCGGCGAATTTTGAGAGGTCAACGGTCGGGATGCCTTTTTCTTTCATCACAAATGAATTTGCTAATGAGGAAATATGCTGATGAGGGGTATGCAAAAGTCGGAAGTTTTTTGTTTTTCCTCAGCGCTTTTGTCATTCCCGCAGGGAATCTACCCGACACACGTTTTTCGGTTGCTCCGAGAAATCCCGGCTTGGGTAGATTCCCTGCGGGAATGACAAAAGGTCGTCCTAATTTGCAAAAATCATCTGCCGCGTCTCCACCGGGCGGCCATCCAGCAGGAGTGTGTAGGCGAACGTTCCCCGCACACCATAGCCGTGCGTGTAGAGCACCTCGTTCATGCCCGCTTTGAGTTGCACGGGCATGAACGCCACAGTTTTTCCCTGTAAATCAACAATTTGAATAGTGGCCTCGCGGTAATTGGGTACTTCATTTACCCAAAAAGAAATCCAGGTCGCCTCATCAAAAGGGTTAGGGCGGTTTTGAAGCAGGCGGATGTTGCGCGTTGTTTCTTCCAACGCCTCGTCGGTGCCGACGCTGGCACTGATGGCTTTTTCCCCTGAAAAAAGACTCTCCGCACCTTGGGCATCCACGGCTGCTACGCTAAGCAAAAGGGGGCCGATGGGGTTGCACGGGAAAACGCCTGTGGTGGCACCGGAGAGGGTGAACACCGTGTCCCAATCATTGGTCGTGCTGCGCCACGCCACGCGGTAAGTACCCACGTTGGCGGGGTCGGTGATATTGACAGTGAGTTGGTCGCCAGCGCGAGAACCCGTGAAATCGGTCGGCGTGGGTACATTCCGGGCGGCAATGGCGGCAGCGTTGGCATTGATGACGGCATTGCGGGCGAGGTAGTTGAAATCCACGAAAAACGAATCCACTTCTCCATCTCCATCCGTGTCCACGCCCAAAATGTCGTCCGAAGTATGCTGGCGGTCTTGGTAATTAGGGCCGTTGGAGGCATCGCCATGTTCGTTGGCCGAGGTAAAACGCATAGCGGGGAAGCCGCGCTGGCGGAACGGGATATGGTCGCCGCCACGCCCGGTGCGGTCTTCGGGGGTCATGATGCGCAGGTTCATCGGCACAAGTGCTTGAGGCAGAATGTTCTCGCGGTATTGAAGTTTGATAAATCGCGCCAATTGCTTGTGTCTGGAATTGAAACCGGAATAGGAAAAAAGGCGGACACTCGTGGAGTCAATTTGGTTGAGACCGGGGCAGGATGGCGGCGACGATGTTTGCCCGCAGATGATGCCGCCGATGACATCGTTGTTCAGCACCGCCCGCACGGGGATGTTTTTTTGCTGCGCAAATGCCGCAAATGCCGCCGCGCCGAGCAGCCCTTGCTCTTCGCCGATGGTGACGAGGAAAACGATGGTGTTTTTGAAAGAATATTGCGCCATTACGCGGGCAAGTTCCATCACGAGCGCCGTGCCGGTGGCGTTGTCTTCTATGCCCTCGGCGGGGCAGGCAATGTCGCACAGCACATCGCAACGGCTGTCAATATGCCCTTCGATGAGTATCACGCCGTTGGTGTCGGGATTGGTGCCGGGCAGCACGGCCATGATGTTGCGGTGTTGCCCGACCGCGCAGATAACTTGGTCAAATTGTAGATACGACACCACGAGCCGGTCTTCGTTTTGAGCATCAAATTCTTCAAATTTTTGGTGTACCCAACGCCGCGCCGCGCCCATGCCGGTGACGGGAGAAAGGGTATCGGCACCGGTGTTGCGAGTGCCGAACGTGCTCAATTTCAAGATATAAGATTTTAGGCTGTCCGCCGAGATGCGGGTGTTCAGTTCGGTAGCAATGACATCGGGAGCAGTCACCACCACCGATGCGGCATAGTCGGCGGGGTCATAGTTTCCGAGCAGAATTTGCTCAGCGACGGGGTTGGTGGTGAGGATGTTCGTTTGGGTCGCGGCAAAAAAAGGAGCGAGGAGCAGTGCCGCCGTCAGCAATTTTTTGGAGGCCGAAGCAAAAAGCAGACGTACCATGATAGGAAGATTTAGTTCTGACAAAAATATGAATAAATCCGGGTGCTGAATTGATTGGGCGCTAAAAGTTGATGGGGAAGGCCACGCGCCTCGCTACCGAGCAAATTTCCTTCGAGTGCCAGACATTCCATGTTTTAAAAACATGTCTCCGGCATAAGAACCTACTGTTGCGGCAGGTTTAAAAAACGTGTTGCCACCAGAAACCAGCA
>CAYZVM010000281.1:0-6645 GCA_964481485.1 uncultured Saprospiraceae bacterium
AAGGGTAAAAATTTCGGAACGAACTGCTGCACACCCACGTCGGGCAGGGCGAAATGCAGCATGACGTACATGGAAAAAGAGAGAATAAACAGCCAGCGGCCAAGACCTAATAGTTTGTTCATGTCGTGCAAAGAGTTGGTTGAAAAATCTGGGGCAAAGGTCAACCCCACCCTTTCCACGAGTCTTGATATATGTCAATGTTTTCGGGGCTGGCAAACTTAACCGTAAGTTAAACCCCGTTCGCCCCCCGTTCGCAGCTGCTACCGATACTTTTGCCGCTTTCCTGCGCACATCTTGCCATTTAAACAAAACCTGTCCCATGAGCAAAACTTTCTACCTTTTTCTGATAGCCTTTTTCTGCCTTTTGCAAAGCGTTTCCTATGCGCAAAATTTTGAACTCCGCACTTTTATCGCCGTCACCGACACCATCGAGGAAGACGGTGTCGTGTTCGCCGCTTCGTCTGACGATGCCGAACAGGAGAACGACGCGATAGACGCGCTTTACGACGACGACCTCGACGCTGGCTGGGAAGGCGCCCCCGAAGACCAGAACGTCTTGTCCGCCGGCCTCCGCTTTCGCAATATTTACATCCCACAAGGCGCAAAAATTGACTCGGCTTTTATCATCCTCTACTCGCACGAAGGCAAATCTGCCGACGATGTGGCCCGCATCACCATCGCCGGGGAGGCCACCGACAACGCGCAAACTTTTACCGAAGATGCGCTGATAACTGCTCGCCCCCGCACGACCGCTGCGCTGTTGTGGGAAGTCGCCGAAGAATGGGAAATCTGGGAGCCCTACCGCACACCAGATTTGAAAAACATCGTGCAAGAAATCGTGAATCGTGGCGGCTGGGCATCGGGCAATGCGCTGGCGTTATTCCTGTTGGGTGAAAATCAAGGTGTTAGCGACGTGGAAAACGCCCGTGAATTCGAGTCGTTTGAAAATATAGCAGACCCGGAAGATGGCGGCGACGGTCAAAACCACCCCGAGCGCCGCCCCGAATTGGTCATTTATTTTTCTGTTGAAAACGCCCGTATTGAAGTACCCATCGCAGTCACCGATACCATCGAAGAAGACGGCGTGACCTTCGAGGCTTCGTCCGATGATGCCGAGCAGGAAAATGACGAGATAGACTCGCTTTTCGATGATGACCTCGATGCTGGCTGGGAAGGAGCGCCTGAAGATCAAAATATACTGACAACGGGTCTTCGTTTTCGCAATATCATGCTCCCCAAGGATGCCGTGATTGACTCGGCATTCATCGAAGTCTGGTCGCACGAAGGCAAATCCACCGACGACGTTGCCAAAATTACGATCACCGCCGAAGCCGCCGACAATGCGCAAACCTTCACCGAAGATGCGCTCATCACTGCCCGCCCGCGCACGTCGGCGAAACTCGTTTGGGAAGTCGCCGAAGAATGGGGACTTTGGACAAAACACCAGACACCCGACCTGAAGGCACTCGTGCAGGAAGTCGTGAGCCGCAGCGGCTGGATGCCCGGCAACGCCATTGCCTTTATCATGGAAGGTGAAAACCAAGGAGTTAGCGACGTGGAAAATGCCCGCGAGTTCGAGTCCTACGAAAATATCGCCGACCCAGAAGACGGCGGCGACGGCCAAAATCACCCCGAACGCCGCCCGCGTTTGGTGATTTATTATTCCTCGCAATCCACCTCGGTGGGAGATATTTTCAGCCCTTCGGCCAAGTCGCTGAAAGTGTACCCCAACCCAGCACGCGCCGGCATCGTCACACTCGAACTGGAGGAAAACGGCCCTGCCGACATCCGCCTTTTCGACGCTCAAGGCAGATTGGTGAAAGCCATGCTCTCGGGTTCCGGCAACAAAATCTTCTTCCAAACCGGCAACCTGCCTGTCGGCACTTACTACATTCAAGCCGTGCAGGGCAGAGAAGTATATGTGCAGAAATTAGTGATCGGGCAGTAAACAGACGTTGTTTTTGCCTGAAAATTTGACAGGATTTACAAGATTTACAGGTTTTAAAGTTTTGATTTTCAACGAATAAAAAACCTGTTCATCCTGTAAATCCTGTCCAACTATATGACAGCCCATGTCTCGTTTATTCAAATATTGCCTAACCTTTCCGCTGCTTTTTTTTGCCGCCATTTCGTTCGCACAAACCTTTTCCCTCTCCGGCACGGTGCGCGACACAACGAACGACGAGCCACTTCCCGGCGCGACCATCTCAATTGAAAATTCCACACTCGGTGCTATTTCCGATGCCAACGGTTTTTTTCAGGTTCAAAATATTCCGCTCAAAACGGTCACTTTGCGTGTGTCGGCAGTTGGTTTTTTGACAGAAACGATTCGCCACGATTTCGAAAAAAATCCTGCGCCGGAATTTCGCGTGACCCTAAAAGCGGACGCAATGATGATCGCGCAGGTGGAAATAACGGGCAAAGCGGAAGGTCAAATCCGCGCCATGCTTGAACAAAAAAAAGCCGAAAGCATCAAAAATATCGTCTCTGCCGAACAAATCGCGACCTTTCCCGACATGAACGCCGCCGAGGTGATGCAGCGCATTCCCGGCATCACGCTCCAACGCGACCAAGGAGAAGGCCGTTTTGTGCAACTGCGCGGCACCCCGCCCGAACTGACCAACTTCAACATCAACGGCGAGCAAATCCCCTCCCCGCAGGGCGGCGTGCGCTATGTTGGCATGGACATCATTCCTGCCGACCAGATTGATTTTATAGAAGTGTCGAAAGTGATGACGCCCGACATGGACGCCGACGGCATCGGCGGTTCGGTCAATATCAAAACCAAAGAGGCCGCCGACGAAAAACCCGACATTCGCGCCACGCTTGCCGGGGGCTACAACAACCTTCGCCAAACTCCGAACTATCAACTGCAATACACTTACGGTCAGCGTTTTGGGCGATTCGGCTTCAACCTCAATTCGAGTTTTTTCCAGAACAACCAAGGCACGGACAACGTGGAATACGACTTTGCCAAAGGCCCGTTTTTCGGGAGCCAGGACTCGGGGGTGAACAATTATTTCGTGCAATTCCGCGAGGTGCAATTCCGCCATTACGACATCACGCGCACCCGTATCAGCGTGGCGCCGACGCTGGATTACCGTTTCGGCAAAAACTCATTCGTCTATCTGCGGGCCATGTACAACCGCTTCACCGACGACGAAGTACGCCGCCGGAAAATCTACGAACTGGACGACGCGCTATCCTACGAATATTATCTCTACGGCGGAGTCATCCACGACGTGCGGGCGCGGCAGAAAAGGCAGGAATTGAGCACCTTGAGTTTGGGTGGCGAACACAAAATCGGGCAGGTGACGCTGGATTATCAAGTTTTAGTGGCCTATGCCCGGGAGCAGGAGCCTGACCGGCTCGAAGCGGAATTTGAAAGTCCGGGGCAGGCTATCGCCACGCGGTTCAACCTCGACGACCCGGAATACCCACGTGCCGAATTTCCCAATGCGAACAACGCGCCCAATGCCACCGACTACGACAATTTTGAACTGGATAATTTCCTGCTTGAGAACCGCGAGGTGCAGGACGTGAATTACACGCCGCGCATCAACCTCACGTTGCCTTATCGTTTTAATGCAAAAAACAGCGGTTATGTAAAATTCGGCGGCAAAATCCGGGCGAAAAACAAGGAACGCAACATCGAATCACAACAATTCGGGGCCTATTTTGAAAAACCGCTCGGCTATCCCGACACCGGCCCGAAACTTTCCCTCACGACCGTCAACGACGGCTTCCGCGACGACAATTTGCTGGACAAGGGTTACTTGTTGGAGTTCATGCCTTCGGCGGAAAAGATGCGCAATTTTTACGAATTTTACCCGCAGCACTTCATCTTCGACCGCGTCGGCACCAAAACCCAATCGTTCGGCGAAGACTACGAAGCCCAAGAGCGGATTTATGCCGCTTATGGCATGGTGCGCCACGATTTCAACCGCCTGATGATGATTGCCGGTTTGCGCTTCGAACGCACGGATATTGACTACACCGGCGCGAAAGTGCTCACCGATGGCAACAAATTTCTCGGCATAGACACCTTGACTGACCAGCGCACACACGAGTTTTTGCTCCCTCAGGTGCAGCTGAAATACGCCGTCAACGACAATTTCAACCTGCGCGCCGCGCTCACCTATACCTACTCCCGCCCAAATTTCGACGACGTGCTGCCCTACCGCGAAGAAGACCGCGACGAAGTGAAATTCGGCAATCCCAACCTCGAATACCCCCGCTCGACCAATATGGATTTCCTCGCCGAACGTTATTTGAAAAAAGGCATCCTCTCCGGCGGGGTGTTTTACAAACGTATTGACGACTTCATTTTTTTCTTCAAACGCTTCGCCCACGAAGGCGACCCAAAGGATTTCGGGCTGGTGGAAATCACCAAAGCCGTGAACGGGAACAAAGCTTTCGTGTATGGCGCGGAGTTGCAGGCGCAGGCTAAATTCGACTTCCTCCCTGGCTTTCTGCGCAATTTTGGCGTTTACTCCAACTATACTTACACCTACTCGGAGGCCTTGATTCCCAAACGTTTGCCCGCCAATTTCACCGACGCGGTCGTGATTTTTGGCGAGGATGACTTGGAAATCGTGAACCCGACAGGCGAACAGGAAAAAATATCGTTTCCCGGCCAAGCGCGGCACACAGCCAACGTCGCCTTGTTCTACGATGCAAAAAAACTCTTCGTCCGACTCACCGGAAACTACCACGACGCGTTCCTGTACCAACTCGGTGCCGACAAGGATTTGGACGAATACTACGACAAGGAATTCCGCCTCGACTTCACGGCCAACTACGATTTGACGCGCAACCTCAACGCTTTTGTGGACATTATCAACATCACCAACACGCCCCTGCGCTATTACCTCGGCACACCCGACCGCATCAAGCAACAGGAGTTTTACGCTTGGTGGGGGCGCGTAGGCGTGAAACTGAATTTTTGAAAAATTTGATTTGAGATTTCGGATTTTAGAAGTTTTGAGCACTCTACGGGACATCTAAAATCAATAATCATGTAATCGGCAATCTTAAATCAAAACATCCTAAGTCATTGAATTTCATTACATACATGAGCATTTACCGCATCTTACCTTTTAGCACGTTTACGAAACTTTTAAAGTTTCGTAAACGTAACCTTCTCTTCGCCCTGGCTTGCCTCGCCTGGGCTTCCTGCCAAACTGAAAAGCCCAAACCGACCGCCCTGACCGAAGAACAACTCGAAGTCCGCGACGACTCGCTCGAATACGCCGAAGCGCGCGCCAAACAGGCCAAGATCGCGGTCTTTGTCACAGCCGATGCCGAAACCGGCGCCGTGCACTCGCCCCACGCCGACGACGACGCCGCTGACGATATGGCCATTTGGGTCAACGCCGCCGATGCCGAAAAAAGCCTCATCATCGGTACGAACAAAAAAGGCGGCGTGGTCGTGTTCGATTTGCAGGGCGCGGAAAAGGCCTTTTACCCGACCGGGCGCATCAACAACATTGACGTGATGTACGGCTTTGGGCTGGGTAAGACGCAAGTTGACCTCGTGGGCTGCACCAACCGCAGCGACCAATCCATTGACCTGTTTCAACTCAACCCCACCGACGGAACGCTTTCCGACATCGCCGCCGGCACATTGAAAATTGATACCAACGCGGTGAAAGACGTGTATGGCTTTTGTTTTTACCAAAGCAAACGCACAAAAAAACCCTATTTATTCGTGAGCGGGAAAAACGGCACGGTACAACAATTTGAGTTGGCAGCTACGCCTGAGGGCAAAATTGACTTGAAACTGGCTCGACAAATCGCCTTTGATTCGCAGACCGAAGGCATGGTGGCCGATGAAGATTTTGGCGTTTTGTACGTCGGCGAAGAAGACAGGGGTGTGTGGAAAATCGCTGCCGAGCCCGACGGCGGCGACCGGCGCATCTTGTTGAAAATGAGCGGCGAAGACAATCCGAGCATAACCTACGACGTAGAAGGGCTGACTTTATACAAGGTAAACAGGAGTGGCGGCTACCTGTTGGCGAGTTCGCAGGGCAATTTTTCCTACGCCGTTTTTGAGCGCGGTGGCGACAACCACTACCTCGGCAGTTTCAAAATATCGGACGGCGACACGGTGGACGGTGTGGAAGAAACCGACGGCATAGACGCAACGAGCACGCCGTTGGGAAAAAAATACCCGAATGGCGTGTTCGTCGCACAGGATGGGTTCAACTACAACGGGGGGCAGTTGCAGCGGCAGAATTTCAAGCTGGTGAGTTGGGAAAAAATCGGGCGATTGATAGAAGGGTGGGAGAAGTAGTTTGTTAAGGAACACACTTTTACGAAACTTTTCTGAAGTTTCGTAAACGTCACTCAAGCCGCCGCACTGACCGGGCGTTTTTCTATCGTCTGCCCTTTCAAGTTTTTCTTAAAATCCGACGGGCTTTGCCCTTCCATTTTTTTAAAAAAACGGCTGAAATGCGCGGGCTCTTCAAAGCCGAGGTCGAAAGCGATTTCACTGCTGGAGCGGTCTGTGTACATCAACTGGCGTTTTCCTTCCAATAAAATCCGTTCGGAGATGATTTGCAGCGGGCTTTTTTGGCCGTAGCGGGCAAAGAGGTTGCTGAGCGTTTTCGGGGATTTGAACATCAGCCGGGCGTAGTCCTGCAC
>CAYZVM010000282.1:0-6627 GCA_964481485.1 uncultured Saprospiraceae bacterium
GCAATTTGCCAATACCGCAAGTGCGAAGTAGTGATGCTGGCCCCGGCCTCGAAAGCATCGAGGCGCCCAGAGATGGCCTGCCAGTTTTTATCCTGTCGAGGAAACTGACCTTCCTCATCCAGTTTTTCAGCAAAAAACTTATCGAAGTCGCTCATGTTTTTCCAAAAAATTCAAAATCAGTGGCGAAAATGTTTTTCAAATGTTGTCTTGCTCGAGAGAGGTTTGATTTGGAAGCCCCAATAGTGATTCCGAGCATCGCGCCGATTTCTTCGTGCGAGAAGCCGTCCACTACAAAGAGATTAAAGACAGTGCGGTAAGAGGGTGGCAACAAATCAATCATACCAAGTACCTGCTCGCGGGTCATGTCTTCCACGATTTCGGGCAGCGTCTCTACATCGTGCCATGGTTGCAACTCGGTGATTTGGAGGTTGTTCGACGCCGAACGGAAGCGGTCAATGGCCGTATTGATAACTACCCGGCGCAGCCAAAATCGAAAAGGTTGCTCCGAAGAGTACAAGTGGATTTTACTAAATACCTTGAAAAACGAGTCATTGACCACTTCTTCGGCGGTCTCTGTATCCCCCGTGTAGCGCCGGGCAATCGTCATGGCATAATTGTAGAACATGGCAAACAGCCGATGCTGGCTTGCCCGTTGGTTTTTGCGGCAACCGTCAAGAAGGTGTTCCAGATTTACGTCGTGCACTTCCATTGACTACACGGATACAGGAATTGGGGAGTTGCGTTGGTAGAGAATTTTTCTGCAAAAAAAGCAAACGCCTTGCGGATATTCACACAAGGCGCTCGATAAAGAGGCAAACTGGCAAAATGTGTCGCCCAAAAAGGGGTTTGCTCAAGTGTTCAAACTCATTTTCAATTTCTTTTCCACTTCCTCCACCGTGTCTTTGAATATCACATCGGTATCCATCATGTCCTGCACTGCTTTACAAGAATAGATGACCGTGCTGTGGTCGCGGCCACCGAATTGTTCGCCGATGGACTTCAACGATTTGTTGGTCAACTTCTTCGCGAGGTACATGGAAAGCTGCCGGGCGATGACGATGTTGCGTTTGCGGGTCTCGTGGTGGAGCTTTTCCACGGGCACGCTGAAATGCTCGGCCACAAGTTGTTGGATAAATTCGACCGTGATTTCCTTATTGATGGTCGTCACAAAATTGCGAATCACCTCTTTCGCCAAATCAATGTCAATATCGCGGCGAATGAGTGTGGCCTGAGCCAGCAGCGAAATCATCACGCCTTCCAGTTCGCGGATATTATTTTTGATGTTGTAGCAGATGAACTCCAGCACATCCGTCGGGATATCCACGCCTTCATCCTCCATTTTTGCTTCTAGGATCGCCATGCGGGTTTCGAGGTCGGGCGCTTGGATGTCGGCGCTCAGCCCCCATTTGAACCGTGAAATCAGGCGGTCTTCGATGCCTTCCAAATCTTTCGGCGGCCGGTCGGACGTGAGTACGATTTGCTTGCCGTTTTGGTGCAATTGGTTGAAAATGTGGAAGAAAATCTCTTGGGTCTTTTGTTTTCCCGACAAAAACTGGATGTCGTCAATGATAAGGACGTCAATCATCTGATAGAAATTGACGAAATCATTGACCGAGTTGTTCTTGATGGCCTGGATGATTTGGTTGGTGAATTTTTCTGCCGACACATATAAAGCTGCCTTCGACTCGTGCCGGCTCACGATGTCGTTGCCGATGGCTTGCGCGAGGTGGGTTTTGCCCAAGCCCACGTCGCCAAAAATCACCAGCGGGTTGAACGCCGTGCCGCCTGGCTTTTTTGCGATGGCGAGGCCAGCATTGCGGGCAAGGCGGTTGCAGTCGCCTTCGATAAAATTCTCGAAAGTGTAGTTCGGGTTGAGCTGCGGGTCAACCTTGATGCGCTTGATACCGGGTATGATGAAGGGGTTCTTGATCATCTCCGCATCGAACACGCCCGGCACGGGCTCGTTGTCTTTGTCCGACGAGGGCTTGGCACTGATTTTCGGCTGTGCGAATGTGGTAGGCTCGTGCCCATTGCCATTCTCTGGAATGTGGTACACCAATCGCCCACGCTCGCCCAACTCCTGCCGGACGCTCTTTTTCAGCAGCTGCACATAATGCTCTTCAAGCCATTCGAAGAAAAACTTGTTAGGCACTTGAATGGTCAGTACATCGGTGTCCAGCAACACAGGCTTGATTGGTTCAAACCATGTTTTGTAGCTCTGAGGGTTCACGTTTTTTTTGATGGTACGCAGACAATTGTCCCATACCATTTGGCAGTCTATTGTCATACCCAATGGCGCATTTGGAAAAAGGGAAAATCCCAATACGGTTTCGTGTGTTGAAGCTGTTCAGTCGAGCAGGGAGACAAAGATTGGATTTTCTCAAACAATCTCAGAAGCGGATTTTGTTTTTTTCGACCAAAAATTTTCGAGGCTTTAAAAAGGCGGAGATATGGGCAAAAATGAACACGCCAGATTCTGCGGGCGGTGTTCGCGATGCCATTTGCCAGCAAGTGCTGGTGCGCAAACATGGCTGCTGATAAATCAAAATATGGCATCGCCGCGTGTTTTTGATAAAAAATTTTAAAAAAAAGACAGTTTCGATATTTTTACGACAATAATGAAAATCTCCGTCGAACCAAAAAAATACGCTGTTGCAACTCGTCTAATACCGAAGCCACTGACTTTCAAGGGCAAAGAACTTGTGAGGTCGCATTCTGCACTTTATCAACGACTACGATATGCGCGGCAAAACAAACGAAGACAAAATGGGCCTTGAAAGGCCGATAATAGCATGAGCGAAAAACTCGCAATTGCATTGTTATGAAATTTTTCCTAACTCAAATTTTTCGTTATCAGCGTGTTGCGCCAATGTGCGGCAGCCAACGTTCAGAACAGCTGCCCCGCCTCGGTGCGAATGGCAATGATGGCTTTTTGGAGCATAGTATTGTAGCCTTGTTCGTCGAGCGCCGCCAGCAGGGCAGCCACCAATTCGTTGCTGTCGGCCTTGGAGTCCAAGTCGGGGGCTGTTTGGTTGACAAAGTTCAATGTCTCGTTTTTGGCGAGCGAAATAATTTGCCACAAGGTATCGGACACATAAAGTTGCTGTGAGGTATTGTGGTCAAATTCTTGGCTGATCGCGAGCAGCAGTGCGCCGCGCAATTCGCCCACCGTCATGCCAGGCATACGGATGCGGAGCAAAACATTCTGAACGGCGGCGCGGTCGCACAGGAGCGTGAGGCGCTCGTAGGCTTGGAGGCGGAGAGGCAAGGTGATTTTCAGAGACTCGCTGCGCTGGGCGGCCAGTTCGGAGCGCAGCCGGTCGTCCAAGTAGAGTTTCAACAAATAATAGGCGGTGGCGAAAACGACCAGACTCGGGATGGTATATTTCAGGATTTCAAAAAACATTTCCATATTTCAGAACGGGTTGTCGGTTATTATTGGTTGTCAGTTCATTGGTTGTTGGTGTGGGTATTCCGAAGTTATCTGACAGCCTTTTTGCAAATGGGCGGCAAAGGTAGTCAGCCGCGGCTAAACATTTTCATCTCCTTTTCCGTTTTGTCGCTGTACTTTTGCAACGAATTTATCTAACGCTTTTCAATGGAAACTTTGCTCGAAGCACCGACCGCCACCTCACCCGTAATGCTTACGGATGGCGCAGTCGAACAACTCAACCAAATCCGCCAACAGGAGAAAATCCCTGCCGACTACTGTCTGCGCGTGGGCGTGAAAGGCGGAGGCTGTTCCGGTTTTTCTTATGTACTCGGCTTTGATATGCCGCAGGACAACGACGACACATTTGACATCAACGGCATCCGCGTGGTGATGAACAAGGCACACGCCATTTACTTGCTGGGCATGGAGGTGGATTTTGTCAATGGCCTCGACAACCGGGGCTTCACGTTCAACAACCCGAACGCAGCCTCTACTTGCGGCTGCGGCACTTCTTTTTCGGCATAAAAAATTGACTGCCACATAAACAACGGCCTGACGAGTGGAAACCCGTCAGGCCGTTGCCGTTTTCATGCCTTTACCCTCAATTGGAGGGAAAAATGGCTACTTCCGATATCCCAATTCGGCTTTTAGCAAACTTAAAAATTCATCAAAATTGGAAAGGTAGGGCTGTAGTTCGGCGGGCTTCATGGGGTCGAAAGCAAACGCGCCAAATTTTTCCAATTGTGCCTGCATGGGAGCAAGGTTAGGGCTTTCCGGCGATTTTGTTTCCACATATTCAATCCCAGAGCGCATATCGCCCAAAAGATGTGCATAGTTGGACACCATGTTCGACACGTTGTTTTGTTCCAATGCCTCGCGCAGGCGTGTGATGCGGGCATCGAACCGGCTCACGGCATATTCCGCAGAATCTATAGGTGTCAGCGCAGCGGCATGGCGATTTTCTTGGGCAAAAACGATGTGGGCAGAAAGGGCAAAGAGGATAAAAAAGAGATACTTCATCGGTGCATCGTTGTGTGAAAGGATGGGCAAATATGGCATTTATTTGGGTTTCAAAATCAGAAAATGAGGCGTTTCGTCCAAGACTGTCCCAGTTTGCAGCAGTTCGCGGGTCAGGCTGAGTTCCGGGTCGATTTTGATTTGTTCGACCCATCTTTTTTCGATGAACAACACGAGATGTTCTTTCTCCAATTTTTTCAGAATCAACGTATTGTCTCCATTTGTCTCGCGGTTTACCACCCAGTCGAGGGGCAAAGACGGGCGAGTGTCCGTCAGAAATTTGGCTTGCGGAAATGCCGGGAGTGTCTTGAAATTCGGAAAACGGGCAGCAAGGTTTTTCAAGTCGAAGTACAATTGCCCCGTTTCGTGCGAAGAGTATAGGCCATCAAGTTTGGGGAAAACCGCTCCCAGCGGGGTCGTCATTTCGCTGCGCCGACCGTCGCGGTAAACAAACTCGTAGCCCAACCTGAACGTCAGCAACAACATCACCAGCGCAAGTATATTGAGCCATGCCATGCGCCGTTCGGGGTAGGCTTTTTGCCACAAATACCGCCCGATTTCCAGGACAGCAAAAACCCAGGGCGTGGAAAATAGGATGGGCAGGTTGTAGCCCCAACTCACAGAAGCGCACCACGATACCGCCAATAGTGCGATGAACGGCGCGTGCGGCGCAATTTTCGACACGCCTATTTCTTTATTAGGAAAAATGGCGAACAGCGCCGCTATCCAAAATAATAGCCGTGCTTGCGCGAAAGGCGCGGTGAATGCCTGTCTGCCCCAAATTTCGACTACAAAACTCGCCACGAGACAAAAGAGCCAGCCAGCCCACGAAAATGCCGCCCAACGCGGATTTTTGTTTTTCCAAAAATACCACGCGACGGGAGCAAGCAAAAAGATGCTGAGCAACGCCAAAACGGGTTTTATCCTAAAATAATCCAATACACCATGCTGCAATGCTTGCCCGCCCGAAGCCGCGCCACCGGTCATTCGGAAATAATCTCCCCAAAGCCCGTTTGCATATAAATAACTGAAAAACAAGGTTGTGCAAAATAAGAAAGCCCCCATCCCCCACCCTACCCTGTTGCCCGCAAGTTTTGGAGAGTTCGGCGTGAAAATGAGCAATCCGGCAAAAACCACCGCCATCGGATAGAACGACTGTTTGCACAAAAGACCGGCAAAAATGGACACACCGGCCAATACCATACCCCACCGCGACGGCATTTTTGCCCATAAAAAAATACCCAGCGCGGAACACAAAATACCGTCCACGGTGTGCCAAGCCATCGGGGGGTAACAATGCGCCGATACCACAAAACCGAGCGCCGCCACTATCCAAAGCCGGGTACCTGAAGCCAACACAGCCGCACCCAACCACGAATACAAACCAACTTTTAGGTAAAAAATCCAGCGCTCGCCAAGCACCGCCCAGGCATCGGGCAGAAGCAACAATTCGCCTGCCCGAAACAATACTGGTAGGGGTGGGCGGACGTAAATAATATCTTGATAAAGTACCTTCCCGTTCAGCGTTTGCCACGCCAGCCCGGTCAGGAAACCGCCGTCAGTTTCGTTGATACCAAAGGGGGCGTAGGCGAGGCAATAGCCGATTAACAAACTGAAAAACAAGAACTTCCACCACAAGGTATCCCGGCTGATGTTGGAAGATGTTGAATGCGTTAAAGTCTGTGGCACGAGACGAAAAGTTTAGCCATGTTAAATAATTACCAATCGGCGGGTATTGGCGGGCAAAGCATTTGGCCTACATTTGTGGCTCTTTAATCGCTTGCTCAAACAGCAAATTATAATCCCGCTTTTGCCTTTCAGCCTTCCTCCCCCCTCTTGATGCAGCGCCGGTCGCTGCTTTTCCAGATTGCTGACTATCGGCTATTCAAAAGAAAAAAACGGACACCGCAAGCCCGGCATTTTGCCGTTGTTTCATCGCGGTTGCCCTAAAGATGTAATCGGTTTTTGGGATGTCCTCTCCGGCAGCAATGTCGGGGGGGATTTTTTTGACCGGGCAATTGGCGGGCAAAAGTAGATGGTTTGCAATTAGGGCGGGCATCCAAAGAAAAGACAGGTTGTGAGCGTGGCGTTTTTTATTTTTGCTGCATGAAATCCCACGTCCAACAACTCGCTGCCATCTCCGAAAAACATCGCCGGGTCATCATCGGCCTCATGTC
>CAYZVM010000283.1:0-6577 GCA_964481485.1 uncultured Saprospiraceae bacterium
GTCCCCACCGATACGGCCAGCCTGTCCAAAAACGGCCATACCAAAACGACCATCCTATCGTCCAATGGCACCCTTTTTTGGCGGGTATTCGTGCCAATTTTCGGCACAGTGTTCCTCACCGGCCTCCTGCTTGCTTTTTGGCTGACCGACGAAGAAGATTTATACCTGCCGGTTTCTGTGCAATGGCCGCGTATGGTGCTGCTCTTTTTATGGCTTGGTTGGCTATTTTTTGTGTGGCGCACACTCTGGCGCCTGAAGCGTGTGGATGCCGACGACCTGCACTTATACGTCACAGATTATTGGACTACGGTGCGCTACCCGTGGCAGGACGTGGTGCGCACGGAAGAGAAAAAAAGGCTGGGCCGCCGCGTCGTCAATTTTTGGCTGAAAGCTCCGGGACGGTTCGGGCAAGTCATCTCGTTCCTGCCCGGCTCCACCTACGATGAATGGATGAAAGAGAATGGGCAGACGTTTGTCGGCAATCCCCAATAGCATCAACGCCAAGCCCCAAACACCTTTTCCACGGCCTCGCCATTCCAGTCTTTTTCCACATTTTCCAAATTCAAAATTTGCTGGAACAAACGATTCTGCGCGTCGTCTTCCCGCAGCGCGACGTGATAAGGCGTGTTGCTGAACGTGACCATTGAATAAACGGGCAAAAAATCCGGGTGCTGTTCGTGCAGGTGTGCGGCAATTTTTTTGCGCAGCAAAAACATCGGATCGGCCACCAAATCCCTCATTTCGATGAAGTTGCGCTGCGCCAGTTCGGCGATGGCATCACCGTCGGCCTTTCTGGTCTGGGCAAATTGTGGGATAATGCGCTGCCAATCGCCGCCCATTTCGTCGTGCATCGCGGCCAGAATGGTGCAATCCTCAAAACCCGCGTTCATGCCCTGTCCGTAAAACGGCACAATGGCGTGCGCCGCGTCGCCGATGAGCAGGATGCGGTTTTGCCATTGCCAGGGCGCACATTTCACCGTCACGAGCGACGAAGTCGGGTTTTGCCAAAAATCCTCAACCAATGTGGGCATGAGCGGCACCGCGTCGGGGAAGTATTTTTGGAAAAAAGCCAACACGTCCGCGTCGTTTTTTATTTTCTCAAAAGACACTTCGCCCTCAAAAGGTAGGAACAACGTGCAGGTGAAACTCCCGTCGGCGTTGGGCAAAGCGATGAGCATAAAATTGCCGCGCGGCCAGATATGCAGCGCATTTTTTTCGAGCCGATGCCCCCCGTCTGCTTTCGGCGGAATGGTCAATTCCTTGTAGCCGTGTTCGAGGTAGAATTGCGTGTAGTTGAAACGGTCGGTGCGCTGCATGGCGTAGCGCACCGCGCTGAACGCCCCGTCGGCGGCAAAGATGAGCGGAGCCTCCACGGTCTTCAACTCGTTGGTTTTCATATCCTCAAACGTGATAAAAGGTTTTTCCAAATCCACGTCGGCGCAGCGGTGGTCGAAGAAAAATTGCACGTTGGGAAAAGAAGCGGCGATATTCAGCAGTTCCAAATTCAGGCCGCCGCGGGACACGGAATAGATGGCCTGACCTTCTTTTCCATAAGGTTGGAATGCGAGTTCGCCGCCGACGGAGTGCATCATGCGGCCCGGCATGGGGATGGCGACGCGCTCGATTTTTTCGCGGATGCCGGCTTGTTCCACGGCTTTCCAGCCGCGCTCGCTCATGGCGAGGTTGATGGAGCGACCGCCCAAATAACCAGCGGCGCGCATATCGGAGCGGCGTTCATAGACTTCGACCTGGTAGCCGCGCCTGGCCAAAAAAACGGCCCAGAGCGAGCCGACAAGCCCAGCGCCGACGACGATGGCTTTTTGAGAGGATGCATTATCTTTCATAAATCCTTGTTTTACTGTATTAATCTGTAGGTGCCAAAATTTGGCGCAGCAAAAGAAAAAAACTCTGCGACCACGCAGCAATCTTTTTCTAAACTTGCCCCCTAAACGAATCACCTGACTTCCCTTCCATGAATTCAACTTCCTCCAACCGCAACCCCTACGTCCTCCCGTTTGCGCTCGTTTGCAGCCTTTTTTTCCTCTGGGGCATCGCCAATAGCCTCAACGGCTCACTCATCCGGCACTTCCAATTTGCCCTCGACCTGAAACGCTGGCAGGCCGGTATCGTTGACTCGGCTTTCTATTTTGGCTATTTTGTGATGGCTATCCCGGCTGGGATTTTTATGCGGAAATGGGGCTATAAACGCGGCATTCTGGCCGGGTTGCTGCTCTACGTGGCTGGCGCGTTGCTGTTTTACCCCGCAGCAGATATCCGGATGTACGCTTTTTTCCTGTTCGCACTGTTCACGATTGCGTCGGGTTTGGCTTTTTTGGAAACGGCGGCCAACCTGTATGTGACGGTGTTGGGCGATAAAAAAGACGCGGAATGGCGCATCAATTTTGCGCAGTCGTTCAACGGCATCAGCATCATTCTGGGGCCGATTATTGGCAGTCTTTTTATTTTTTCCAAAAAAGAATACACGCCGGAAGTGTTGGCTACGATGACGGCGGAGCAAATCCAGGCCGCGCGGGTGGATGAGGCGCTGTCCGTGCAAGGGCCATATTTGGCGGTAGCAGCCATCGTGGCGGCGGTGGCTATTTTGTTTGCTTTTACAAAAATGCCGGAGGTGGGCCGCGAAGAGGAATTGGCGGAGGGCAAGGTGGGTATTTTCAGTTTGTTGAGCAAATACCGGCACCTGACGTTGGGTGTGCTGGCGCAGTTCGCCAACGTGGGGGCGCAGGCCACGCTATGGGGCTATTTCGTTGATTTCAAAATTGACTTGGCAAAAGATGAACACCTCGGCATCGTGAACAGCCTTTATCGGGTGACGGAGGGCATGACACCGGAACAAATCGCGGGTTTTCACGCATCTTTTGCATTGGTGCTTTTCATGTTGGGGCGTTTCCTCGGCACCTATTTGATGAGCAAAATGGAGGCGCGCAAGGTGCTGTTGTGGTATTGCATCGCTGCCGTCGGCCTTGTCGCGCTGGCATTTTTCACCGGCGGCCTCACGGCTATTGTGTGCTTGATGCTGACGTATTTTTGCCAGAGCATCATGTTTCCCACCATCTTCGCGCTTGCGACGAAAGGCCTGCCCCCGGCGGAAAGCAAACTGGCTTCCTCGCTCGTCATCATGGCCATTGTGGGCGGCGCGGTGATGCCGCCGATTGCGGGGATGCTTGCGGGCGAAGGCGGGATGAAATTGGCGTTGCTGGTGCCGTTTGCCTGTTTTTCGTATGTGGTTTGGTATGTGATGAGCGGGTACCGTATTCAACAAAAATCTTGATTCAGAATATTTTTCTCATGAAAAAAATCACCCTTTTCGCCTTTTTTGCCTGCCTTTTTACTAATATCGCTTTTGGTCAAAAAACCGACAGCGATGCTTGGATGCTCCCGGCCGCCGTCAAACTCGACGACTACAACCCCGTGCTGGAGCCGGACGGCAAGGCGCAGTTTTTTTGTCCTATTCAAAAAAAGAACCTCCGCTGGGAGGAAAAAGACGTGTTCAACCCCGCCGCCGTGGTGAAGGATGGTTGGGTATGGATACTCTACCGCGCCGAGGACATGGTCGGAAAATACGCCGGCACGTCCCGCATTGGGCTGGCCAAAAGCCGCGACGGGCTGAGCTTCCGCAAAACGCCCATCCCCGTACTCTACCCCGACAACGATTCCTTGAAAATTTTTGAATGGGAGGGCGGCTGCGAAGACCCGCGCGTGGTGCTGCGCGACGACACCACCTACATCATGACTTACACGGCATGGGACGGCAAAACTGCCCGGCTGTGCGTCGCGTCCTCCAAGGATATGGTGACGTGGAAAAAACACGGCCTCGCTTTCGGCGACGAAAAATACCGCGATACTTGGTCAAAATCGGGTGCCATTGTGTGCGAATTGGTAGGCAACAACGTGGTGGCGAGAAAAATCAAAGGCAAGTACCAGATGTATTGGGGCGACACGAATATCTTTTTGGCGACTTCAGACGACTTGATTTCGTGGAAACCTGTGGCGGACAGAAAAGGTCGGCTGACTCCAGCTATGAAGCCGCGCCCCGATTTTTTTGATAGCAAATTGGTGGAGCCGGGGCCTTTTGCCCTGCTGAAAAAGGAGGGTATTTTGCTGCTCTACAACAGTGCCAACAACGCGGAAACGGGCGACAAATCGCTGCCGGACATGACTTACTCCGTCGGACAGGCTTTTTTTTCAAATACTAAACCGGAAAAACTTGTCGCCCGCGCCGACCGCTCTTTGCTGCAGCCCGACCGCGATTACGAGAAAACGGGGCAGGTGAAGAATGTCTGCTTTTTGGAAGGCATGGTGTGGCACAATGGCCGCTGGCTGCTCTACTACGGCACGGCGGATTCGAAGATTGCGGTAGCGGAGTGCAAGGAGTAGGCAGTAGGCAGTGGGCAGTAGGCAGTGGGCAGTGGTTTACTCAAAAAGTTTGTCGTAGGGATTCTCGGGCTTTTTGGGCTCGGCGGTGCGGGGGCGTTCCGATTCATCTGGCTGTTCGTCTTTTGCTTTGTGTTTTTTGCCGTGCGCACGCTCCGGCTCTTTTTCCGGCAGTACGGGCGGCTCCATCGGTTGGTCGGTTTTCAAATCGGTTTTCGGGCGGCTTTCCAATTCTTCAAACTCCACAAATTCGCCCTCAGTTGTTTGGCCGCCTTGTCCAAATTCGCGTTGGAACTGCTGCATTTTTTTGTAGCCCAATGCTTTTACAAAAAGAAAGAGGGCAAAAAGCGGAAATGCCAACACGGCCAGCGCCGCCATGAGCAGGCCGCCCAATGGGTTGGTTTCCATACTTTTGAGCCAGTTTCTGAACGTATCCGTCACGGCGCGCCAGTTGATGATGAGGGCGAGCAAGAACAGCAAAGGCGATGCCCAATAGAGCAGATAAAAAAGCCCTTTCAAAATGAAAAAGGCTGCTACCAGCCCCAATACGCCAAATATGAGGCAGCCGATACCGCCGCCAGAAGAAACGCGGACATTGCGCCGCCCAAATTGATTGGAAGAGTAAAACATCATGGCTCAAAGTTGTGTCGCTCCCATTTGCAGGATGGTGGAAAATTCGTCGAAAGCAACCGGCATCACCGACAAACGGGCGTTGCGCACCAAAAGCAGTTGCTGCAAAGCCGGGTGATTTTTGATTTCGACCAGAGTGACGGCGCGTGAAAAAGGCTTCACCGGCTCCAAATCCACTGCCGACCAATCGCCTTTTTCGGCGGTGGGGTCGGGGTAGTGTTCGCGGGCTACGCGGGCGATGCCCACGACTTCGAGGCCGATGTTGGAGTGATAATATAGACACAAATCGCCAACCTCCATGGTGCGGAGGTTGTTGCGAGCCTGATAGTTGCGCACACCGTCCCAGCGGGTTTTGCCCTCGCTGACGAGTTGTTGGAAACTGTAAGTGTCGGGTTCGGATTTGACGAGCCAGTATTGCATTTCAAGGATGACTGATGAACGATAAATCAATTGTTGAACAAAAATCTGCGGCTATACCCAACGCCGGGCGGCAGCCATTGTTCTGGGCCGACCGGCTGCGCAATCTCGCCACCCTGCTGGTCATTTTCATCCACGTCTCCGGGTCGGTGGCGCAGGGCAACACAGAATACGACACTTTTTTCTGGTGGTCGGGCAATTTCTGGGATTCGCTGGGGCGGCCTTCGGTGCCGTTGTTTGTGATGTTGAGCGGCTTTTTGCTGCTGGGCAAAGATTATGAATTGGGCGATTTTTTGCGGCGGCGTTTTTCGCGGGTCGTGGTGCCAGCGCTGTTCTGGATGGTGATTTACAGCTACTACAATTTTTTGGCAAAAGGCTCGCCCGCCAGCATCGGGGAGGCGGTGCGCGGCATCGTGGAGCGCCCGGTACATTATCACCTGTGGTTTATCTACCTCATCATCGGGCTGTACATGATTTACCCGATACTGCGCCCGTGGGTTCGTTCGGCGCAAGAACGGGACTACTGGTATTTTTTTGCGTGCTGCATCCTCGGCACTTGGGTGTATAAGATTTTGTGGGTGTTTTTTGGCATCAGTATCGGCGTTTATTTTGAGTTGTTCACCAACAATTGCTGCTACTTCGTGCTCGGTTATTATTTGGGGAATAAAACGGTGGAGGGTGGAGGGTGGAGGGTAGAGGGAATAACTCCGTGGAGGCTTTCTGAAAAACAACTGCTCTGGCTGGCCGCCGGTTTGATTGTCGTCGGCACGGGCATCACAGCCATCGGCACTTGGTGGGCGAGCAAAACTTACGGCGGCACATTTCACACCTACTTTTACGATTACCTCACGCCCAATTGCGCGATGGCCGCCGCCGGGTGGTTTTTATTGGCAAAATGGGCATGGAACACCCTCCCCTTGCTCGATTTTGAAAAAGCGCTCGCGGCAGCCAGTTTTGGCATCTACTTCGTCCATGTGCTGGTGATGGATTGGTGGGCGTGGGCGGGCTATTGGCAGACAAAAATCCACCCGGCAGTGGGCATCCCAATCATGGCGTGTATGGTCGCGCTGATGTCGTTCACCGCGATTGCCTTTTTGCGGGCGTTGCCCGGCGGGCAAAAAGTCAATTGATTCAGCGC
>CAYZVM010000284.1:0-6448 GCA_964481485.1 uncultured Saprospiraceae bacterium
CGCGGCCGGAGGGAAGCTCACGAAGGCCCGGCTCCGGCGGCTGGCGGAGGCCCGGCCCCTCCCCCACAGGGAGGGGAGCGCGTGACTCCCCTCCCTGTGGGGGAGGTGGGGTCGCGCACCTTCGACCCCGTCTACCCCAGCACCGACAAACTGACCCAGAGAGGTCTGGATGCCAAAGGTTTGCGCAAATTGATGCGCACCTTGCTCGACGGCCTTTCTCCGTCAGATTTACCGGAAACTTTGCCCGATTATTTGACCAGCCAGTACAAACTGACCTCGCGTTGGGAGGCGTTGTCAAAAATTCATTTTCCCGAAACACAACTCGAACTCGACGCGGCCACGCGGCGGCTGAAATTCGAGGAATTGTTTTTTCTGCAACTCCGATTGTTGCAAATCCGCACTCGCCGCAAGGATGCCGTTCGGGGTTTTGTTTTTTCTAAAATAGGCGATTTTTTCAATCAGTTTTTTCAAGAAAAACTGCCCTTCGAACTCACCGGCGCGCAAAAACGGGTGTTGAAAGAAATCCGCGCCGACCTCGCCGTGGGCAAACAAATGAACCGCCTCGTGCAGGGCGATGTCGGCTCTGGCAAAACTGTTGTCGCGCTGATGACCATGCTCATGGCTTTGGACAACGGATTCCAAGCCTGCTTGATGGCCCCGACGGAAATCCTCGCCCAACAACATTTTGCCAATATCACCGAACTCGTGGGCGAACTCGGCGTAAACGTCAGCTATCTCAGTGGCTCAGTGAAAGGCAAAAAACGCGCGGCTATTTTGGAACAATTGGCCTCCGGGGAAACGCATATCGTCATCGGAACACACGCGCTCATTGAGGATTGGGTGCAGTTTAAAAATTTGGGAATCAGCATCATAGACGAACAACACCGATTCGGCGTGGAGCAACGTGCCGCACTTTGGAAGAAAAATCCGGCGGGACCGCCGCACGTTTTGGTAATGACCGCCACGCCGATTCCCCGCACGCTCGCAATGACCCTCTATGGCGACTTGGACGTGTCGGTGATTGACGAATTGCCGCCCGGTCGCAAGCCGATTACGACGATGCACAAGAATGAGCACCACCGGCTGCGGGTGCAGGGTTTTATGCGCGACGAGATTGCCAAAGGCCGTCAGGTGTACGTCGTTTACCCGATGATTGAGGAGACGGAGACGATGGATTTGCAAAACCTGATGTCGGGTTTTGAGGCGTTGAGCCGCGATTTTCCGCCGCCGGAGTATCAGATTTCGATTGTTCACGGAAAAATGAAGGCTGCCGACAAAGACTTTGAAATGCAGCGTTTTGTGCGCGGCGAAACGCAAATCATGGTGGCCACGACGGTCATCGAAGTGGGTGTGAACGTGCCGAACGCCTCGGTCATGGTGATTGAAAATGCGGAGCGTTTTGGCCTGTCACAACTCCACCAGTTGCGCGGGCGCGTGGGACGCGGCGCGGAGCAAAGTTTTTGCATCCTCATGACTTCTTTCAAACTCTCCGCCGATGGCCGCGAGCGCATTCAGACGATGTGCCAGACCAACGACGGCTTTGTCATCGCCGAGACAGATTTGCGGCTGCGCGGCCCCGGTAACATCGAAGGCACACAGCAAAGCGGTATGCTCCGATTCTTGCTCGCCGACCTCGCCCGCGACGGACAGATTCTGACGGCGGCGCGGGAAATTGCGCTGCGGATTTTGGAGGCTGACCCCAATTTGGCTGCGCCTGAACACGCACGGCTGCGGCAGCATTTGGCCTCGGAAGGAAAGGAGGCGCGGGTGTGGAGCAGGATTTCGTGAGGGGGCGATTGAATCAGGATTTTCCTGATTTCGAAGGATTTGATGGGATTTTTCTCTGCCAACTGCTTCTGCTACTCCTTGACCCAATTCCGCGCCTTTTCCATGTTCGGGTGCGTTACGCCCGCTTTTTCGAAGTAGTCCCAGTCTTGGAGCAGGGCCTTTTTGCCTTCATCGGGGTGGGGTTCGTTTTTCAGGTATTCTTCATAGACTGTCTTCGCTTTTTCCCAGTCGCCGCGCAGGAGGTGGGAATGGCCGAGGTTGGTGCGCATCCAGTTTAGGGCGGGGTCGAGAGAGAGGCCTTTTTCGGCAGCAGCGGCAGATTCAGGATACTTGTAAGCAAAAAGGTAAAACCAAGAAAGATTGCCACAAGTCCTCGCCAAATCGGGTTCGAACTGCATGGGGTTTCCCTTCGCCAATCGCTCGTAGATGTCCAGCGAACGCAGGTACATCTTTTCGGCTTCTGCCATTTTTTGATTCATGTGATAAAAATTGCCCAAATTCACGCAAGTCCTCGCCAAATCGGGCTCGAACTGCACTGGGTTGGACTTTGCCAATCGCTCTCTAATTTCGAACGAGCGGAGGTACATTTTTTCGGCTTCTGCCATTTTTCGAACAGTGTAGTAAAAATTGCCGAAATTCACGCAAGTCCGAGCCAAATCGGGCTCGAACTGCATGGGGTTTCCCTTCGCCAATCGCTCATAGATTTCGAGCGCGCGCAGGTACATTTTTTCCGATTCTCCCATTTTTTGAACGTCGGAGTAAAAATTGCCCAAATTCATGGCCGTCCGAGCCAAATCGGGCTCGAGCCGCATGGGGTTTCCCTTCGCCAACCGCTCATAGATATCTAGCGAACGCAAGTACATTTTTTCAGCTTCTGCCATTTTTCGAACAGCTTTGTAAAAAACGCCCAAGTTCATCGCCGTTGTCGCCAAATTAGGCTCGAACTGCACGGGGTTGGCCTTCGCCAATCGCTCATAGATTTCGAGCGCACGGAGATACATCTTTTCGGCTTCCCCCATTCTTTGAATGTCAGAGTAAACATTCCCTAGCATCATTGCTAATCCGGCCTCATCGCTTTCATTATTTGCAAGTGTTATCGCGCATTCATAATATGGAATTGCTTTTTGACTTTGTTTGTCTTTCCAAAGCAGATAAGCGAAAGATCTAAAGTTGTTCAAAGTTTCCGCGTACCGCTGCGACTGCTTGAAGTAGAGTATGGCAGAGTCGTAGCGTAGCGAGTCGGCATAGTCAGTGGCTTTGAGGCGGGCTTTCAGGGCGAACTCGTCGGCCTTGATAAATAGCAGGCTGTCGGTCATTTTCAGCATCTGCTGCGTGCGTTCTTTTTGAGCAAGCAAGGCGTCGCCTTCCTGCTGCATTTCTTTGGCATTCAGAGCGTTGTCTGCTTCGCGGATTTTTCCTTCGTCAAAAAACTGCTTCGCCAGCCGCCAGCGCTCGCTATTGAATTCGATTTTGGGAAAAATCTCCATCATCTGCAATTGCTCGCTATTGAGTTCGATTTTAGAAAAAATCTCCGCCAGTCGAATCACATCCTCGCGGAAGCGGGTTTCGACTTTCTGCATTGAGTCGCGCTCGGCACTCAGAGCGATGAGTTCGGTGCGGCAGTCGTCTTTCGCGACGGAATCGATGTACTTGCCGCACTTCTCGGCTTTTTTGGCGATAGCGGCTTCGAGGCCGTCGAGGCGTTTTTTGAGTTCGGCGTATTCGGGCGATTTGCCGAAAATCTGCGTGGTGTTAATGGTGTTGCCCGTGCCGGTGACGATGAGGCCGACTTTGGCGTCGTCCTGCACGGTGATGTCCGTTTGGGCGGAAAGGAAAAACGGAGAAAAGAAAAAGCCCGCCGTCGCCAAGGCTATGGCGGGTAAAATTGTTTTTTTCATGGCTGGAAGGTTTGATAATCAACTAAATGTGTCATTCTGAACGAAGTGAAGAACCTACAAAACACACGCTTTAACGAAACATCCGAAAAACGAGAGTTGTGTAGATTCTTCACTTCGTTCAGAATGACAGGGCAAGGGAGAAAGTTAAAAATCTTGTTTGATGTCAATTTTATTCGAGCCCAGAACACACCCGACTGCGGCAGCATTTGGCCTCAGAAGGGAAGGGGGCAAGGGTGGAGCAGGATTTTGTAAATGTTGCCGTCCTACTTCCGATACACCAAAAACACCCCAGGCAACTTTTCTAGCGCCGTGTTTTCCAACTTTTTCCACTCTTTTATTGGCAGCGAACGCACTAACTCACCCGTTCCGGTCAAGTCTTGCGCTACGCCAAACGGCGTATCCGCCGCCAGGTTTTCGAGCGCCACTTCCAACACCATTTGCGAGCGGTAGGGCGTTTCGATAAAAATCTGCGTCTGGTCGTGCTGCCGGGCGAGCGATTCGAGGCGGCGGAGGTCGCGGGCAAGTTCGGGGCGTTTGGGCGAGAGATAGCCGTGAAATGCAAATCGCTGGCCGTTCATGCCCGAAGCCATCAGCGCCAACAGCAACGACGACGGCCCCACCAGCGGTACCACTTTTATACCTTCCCGATGCGCCAGCGCGACAATGGCAGCCCCTGGGTCGGCCACACCGGGGCAGCCTGCTTCGGAGAGCAAGCCCACGTCTTTACCGGCCTTTATGGCTTCGAGAAAAGTAGATTTTGCTTCATCAAAAACTTCATTATCAGCAAGTTCCGTGAAAACCATCTCCTGAATCGATCGGGGAGGATGCAGGCTTTTGATGAAATGCCGCGCCGTTTTTGCTCTTTCGGCAATAAAAATTTCCAGCCCCCGCGCGATTTCCTGCGTGTATGGCGGGATGGTGTGGAGCGCATTTTCAGCGATGGGTGTTGGAATCAAGTAAAGTGTCATCCGGGTCTTTTTTGCATGAAGGACGAACACCGAAAAACCGAACTCGCCGACACCACCGAAGAAGGTTTCTTTCAGATTTTGAACGAGTTTCTAAAAAATAACAATTCGATGGTGTCGGCGAGTTCGGTTTTTTCGGTGTTCCAATTTGCCACAAAACAATTGAAAATCACCGGCGAAGGTAAGGCTCAAACTTGCTTCGCAAATTCGCCAACCTCTTTCCTACTTTTGCCACCAATGACCAATGCCTAAAGACTAAAGACCAAAAATGGCGGACACTTTTACCATAAAACTTCCTGCCTTTGAAGGCCCGTTCGACCTGCTGCTCTTCTTCATCGAGCGGGACGAACTGGATATTTACAACATCCCCATCGCCAAAATCACCGACGATTTTCTCGATTATATGCATCAGGCCGGAGCGACGAACATTGATCTGGCCTCCGAATTCATCGTCGTGGCGGCCACGCTCATGCGCATCAAGGCCAAAATGCTGCTGCCCCGCAAACAACTTGACGACGAAGGCAACGAGATAGACCCGCGCCGCGAACTGGTGGATCGCCTGCTCGAATACAAACGGTACAAAAGTGTGCTCGACGAGCTCCGCAAACTCGAGGAAGTCCGCGCCTTTATGAACCCGCGCGGCTACGCCACCACCGAACTCCGCAAACTCGCCGAAACCGCCCTCGCCGATGCCGAAATGGAATCGGTGACGCTCTATAAACTGCTGCGTGTGTTCGAGCGGCTGTTGGCGCGGTTTGAGGAAGACAAAAAAACGAAGCGCGTCCACACGGTGTACAATTACAATTACACCATTCAGCAGCAACGTGATTACATTTTGGGCAGTTTGAAAAAAGGGAAAAAGAAAGATTTTGAAAGCATTTTTTTGACCTTGGAAAATCGAATCCACGCCGTCGTCACCTTTTTGGCATTGCTCGAACTGCTCAACGAACAGGCCGTCGCGCTCGTGCAGGGCGAGGGTGTGAACAATTTTTGGTTGGCATTGCCGGAAGCAAAAGACGAATGAAAACTCCGGTGAATGAATATTGAAGATTTAAGAATTTAGCATGAAAATCCACTTCTACCTCCGCTACCACACCCAATTCGGCGAATCTTTCTCTCTCCACCTCGACGACGGGCAGCCCGTCCCGCTCGAATGTCTGAACGACGAACTCTGGCACGGCAGCGCCGAAGTAAATGCCAAAGGCCGCCCATCCCTCGGCTATTCGTACGTTTTCCACGATTTGGAAGGGAATTCAAAACCTGAAGCGAACACCGGTCGTGCTATTCCTATTGGCGATATTCAGGCCGATTCCGCCGCCGTGTTCGATTATTTCAATCCCGTCGGAGCATTGGAGAATGTGTTTGATACACAGCCGTTTCAAGATATTTTTTTGGCAAAAAAGGAGGAGCAAACACCCACAGACAATAAGCCAAAGACAAAAATCACCCACGTTTTTCGCATAAAAACCCCACTCCTGAAAACCGATGAAGTGCCTTGCCTGCTGGGGCATGGCGCTGCGCTGCGCAATTGGGACACCGCCGCGCCTATCCTTTTATCTAAAACTGGAAAATGGTGGGAAGCCCACCTCGACCTTTCCAAAGAAGATTTCCCGCTCGGCTACAAGTACGGCGTTTGGAACACCCAAACCGGCCAGTTTATCGGGTTTGAAGAAGGCGGGAATCGGACGGTGTTTGCACCTTCATTCCCAGCCCTCCCCCGTTCAACCCCACCCCCGGCCCCTCCCCTAAAAGGGTGGGGGGACGTAGTGTCCGCCACGCGGACTACCCACCCTGTCA
>CAYZVM010000285.1:0-6435 GCA_964481485.1 uncultured Saprospiraceae bacterium
CGACGATGTCGCGTCTCCCCTCCCTTTTAGGGGAGGGGTCGGGGGTGGGGTTGAACCGTGCAGCCAGCAGCATCCCCAACACAAACTCCCACAAAAACTGCAAAAAACAACTGTTCCAAACCCTCGAATCGCCTTTCCCAAAAAAATAAACCACGAGCCACCAAGCAACTGAAACGGCCAGCGAAATGCCGAAAAACAGCCAATCGTTGTTCAGTTTTCTTTTCAACCAAAGCAAAAAAGGAAAAGCCAAGTAGAACTGAATAATCGCGCTGACGAACCAAAAATGCCCACCAAAACTTTCAATATATTGTTCTGAAAACATCTGGTACAACCCCACTCCCGCCAGCCAAGCGTCGAATCGGTCGGAAAACAAATTGAAAAGAATCGCCGCCAACAAACTGATTGTCAGAGCCAAAACGTAAGGCAGCCAGACTTTGACGAGGCGGCGTTTGTAAAAAAGCCCCACCCCAACCCTCCCCGAAGGAGAGGGCTTTGAAGACAACGCCAATCCGAAGCCAGACAACAGAAAAAACAAGTGAACGCCCGTGCCGCCAAACACAATCGCCTTTTGCAAAAGTGCCGACAACTCGACCCGTTGCAGCGCGTGGTAGCACACAATGCTGAAAATCGCCCAGCCTTTGGCGAAGTCAATGTATTCGATGCGCGTGTTCATGTGCATAGCACCGACCGTCAGTCGGCGGGGTCTTCGTTTTTTGGCCGACTGGCAGTCGGCGTTACGAGTTCATCCACCGATACCTCCTTGCGATGTTCGGTGTGTTTGAAATGTTTGTTCGGGTCGCGCATTTTCAGCAGGCTCGTCATTTGTCGCCACACAAATTTCGGCACGTTCCATACCGCGTCCCAAACCGGCTTCGGCGCGTTGTCGAGTTTCAACACCCATAAAATGTTCAAGGCGAAAATGCCGAGCGCGGCTGCGAGCGCGAGCGACCATATCGGTGCAATGAAAATTCCTGTAACCGCCAGCAAACCCGCCAGCCCGACCTGAATAAACATCGGCAAAGCCAATGTTACCCAGCCGAAGTAAAACTGATTGAGGCTCAACCTTATAAGCCCGCGAAACAGCAGCCCCGCGGAGTTTGGCAAATTTTGAAAATAGGAAAAAAGCCAGCGGCTGCGCTGCGTTTCCACCGCCTCACCCGTCTCCACTTTTTCATCAAAAACGACGGCGTTGCGGGCGTAGGCGATTTTTTCGCCGCGCCACAGGAGGAAATTTTGCAGGATTTTATCCTCTTGCAACATCTTTTTCCCCGCGTGTTGGCCGCTTTCGATGTCGGGGCTCGCCAAATAGGCTTGGTACAAACTCGCCTCTGTCGCCATGCCCGAGCCGCTGATGACCGCCGAGCCGCCGAGCCGATACGGCACCTCCCGCTCGATGTAGTTTTTGTAATGCTCGCCCATACTATCCAAAGCCGCGTAGGTCGTGTCCAGATTCTTCGCCGTGCGCTGTCCCTGAATACAGCGAAAACCCGCGTTAGCGTAGCGGCTTATTTCCTCCAAAAAAACCGGGTGCGCCAAATTGTCGGCATCAAAAACGGCGATGAAATCATGTGGATGTTTGAAATGTTCGACCGCGTGAATGATACTTTTCACTTTCAACCGCAGGGGCGAAGAGGGGCGCAGCAACACAAATCGTTCATCCGAAATGCCAAAATCAAATTCAGGACATTCGTCGGCAACGAGGTAAATCGTGAGGTTCGGGTAAGTTTGCCGCAGCAGCGACTCGACGAGGGGCTTGGCGATGGCAGCGTTTCGGTAGGCGGTGATGATGCAAGCAAAGTGAAAAGTGTTTGGGTGTTTGGGTGTTTGGGTGTTTGGGTTGTTGGGATTAATCTGTTCTTTTCCAAATACTTGCGCGAGCAACACGGTGACGAAAGGGTACACGAGTTGCGCAATAAGCAGCAGGGATAGAAGAATGAAAATGGTTTGCATTGTACTTGACAAGAAGTGACGCTTTTTGAAAAAGTGTCACTTCTTTTTTGAAAATTTCGAGCCAAAATTCCACCAAATCCCGCGCAAAAACGCTTTCAGATTTTCCATTTCGCCACGCAGCAAGTAAAGCAGCACATTTTTGGGAATCGTCACCAAAAACAAAAAAACGCAAAAAATCGCCAGCCGCCAGCCGCCGTAGTTGCGCCGCATGAACCATACGCGGTTGCGGTTCAGGTAGTAGGTTTTCAGGGCACCGAGTTTTTCCACCGTCAGACTTTCTTTGTGATACACGCGGGCGCGAGGTTCTATCCAAACACTAAATCCCGCCCGCCGGATTCGCTCGCACCAATCGAGTTCTTCGTAGTACAAAAAAAAGCCCTCGTCCATCGAGCCGACTTGTTCCAGCACCCGCCGCGACACCATCATCGCTGCTCCGTGCGCGTAGGCAGTTGGTTGAGGTTCAGCGAATTGGCCTTTGTCGGGTTCTTTGTTTCCGATAGTTCGGTTGCGGCCTGTAAAAGGATTTACCCGCGTCATTCCAGCATACTGAATGATGTCGTTGTTGGTTGTTCGTTGTTGGTTGTCCGTTCTAAAATAGCAAATCAGCGGACTCACGATTCCCAAATCCGGCACTTGCTCAAACAAGACGAGCAGCCGTTCGATGCAGCCCTCCGTCAGCTCCGCGTCGTTGTTGACAAAAAAAAGGAAGTCGCCTTTGGCCTGTTTCAAGGCCACGTTATTGCCGCCGGCAAAACCCAAATTTTGCTCGCTGCGAATGAATTTTACTGCAGGATATTTTTCAGAAAAGACCTGCGCGGGATTTTCCCGGCTGCCGTTGTCCACCACGAAAATTTCCACGTTCCGGTAATCTCCCGAGGAATCGGGACAGGCTGCCCGCCGAATGCTGTCGAGCAGGGCACAGGTCGCGTCTGTTTGGTTGAAGTTGACGGTGATGATGGAGACGAGGGGTTTCTGCATGAGTTTTCTTCAATTTGTTTGAGACAAAACCGGCTCGCTTACTCTCCTTCGCCACCACGCCGCCAGCCCAATCCCAGTCACCAAATCCCAGATGCCCCACCACGCCGCGATAAGCGCCATGCCACCCAATCCATTGAAAAACTGGAAGATAAGCAACAAGCCGAGCGCGGTGTTGTGTACCCCAGCCTCGAAAGCAAGGGTGCGGCGGTCCAATTCGGGTAGTTTGAAAATGCTGCCCAAAAAGTAGCCCGTGCTGAGCGCCACCACGTTGTGGACAGCCACAATGACAAAGGCAAAACCGAGATAATTGATGAGGTTGTCGAGATTTCCGAGCAGAGCCAGCGCGAGGATGGCAAAGAAAATCAACAGCGAAATGCGCTGCGCCCAGGGACGGATTTTGGCAATGAGAACAGGGAAACGCGCGTGCAGCCACATCCCCAGCAAGAGCGGAAGCACGATGAGCCGCACGATTATCCACGCCATTTCCGAAAAACTGAGTTCGAATGACTTGCGCAGCGCCTCCGATTCGGGGACGAATTTTGACCAAAACAGAAACCCCGCTGGCGTGATGACGGTGGCCGATAAAATGATGATGGCGTTGAGCGTGACCGAGAGCGCCACATTGGCTTTGGCGAAATGGACGAGAAAATTCGTCATATTGCCCGAAGGGCACATACTCACCAAAATCATCCCCAGCGCCATGCTTACAGGCGGTTGAAAAAGATAGATGATGCCGAGTGTAAGTATCGGAAAAACAAGGTATTGCGCCAGCAGACCCACCCCAACGGACTTGGGAAATTCGACGACTTTTTTGAAATCGCCCGGCTTCACGTCGAGCGCTACGCTGAACATCAGGAAAGCCATCGCCATGTTCAGGACGAACATTTGGTTGGGGTTGAAATGGAGTTGGAGTGTGTCAACAGGGTGCATGGTTGTTGTTGGTTGTTCGTTATTGGTTGTTGGTTTTCTATTATCGGTTGGCCTGAATCAGTACCGATAACTGTTCACCGGACAAAATACATTTCTATTTCACCTTTGTTTTTGGCGGCGAGTTTTCCTCGGAATGTGCAATCGAACACCTCGCGGACGTGCCGATAGGTCGTCTCCGAAATATTGACCTTGCCCGGTTCGCCGCTTTCTTCGAGGCGGGCGGCGGTGTTCACCGTGTCGCCCCAAATATCGTAGGCAAATTTGTGGCTGCCCACCACCCCCGCCACCACCGGGCCGGTGTGGATGCCAATGCGCATCTCGAACACGGGTTTGCCAGCGGCGGCCTTTTTTGTCATCAGCAGACCCAAGCCGTTTTGCATCTCAAGGGCAGCGCGCACGGTATCCACCGGATGGCTATTGTTAGGAGTAGGCAGGCCGCCCGCACACATATAGGCATCGCCGATAGTTTTGATTTTCTCCAAACCATGTTTTATCACGATGGCATCAAAAAGACGGAAACATTCGTCAAGCACATTGATGAGTTCTTCCGGCGACACCTGCTCTGCTATTTTCGTAAAGTCCTTAAAATCAGTGAACATGACGGTGACGGACTCGTAACGAACGGGTTGCACGGCGTTGTGCAGCTTGAGTTCTTCGGCAGTTTTTTCGGGCAAAATATTTTTGAGCAAACCGTCCGCCCGCTCGCGCTCGCGCTGAATCATGTCGTTTTTGGCGGCCAGTTCGCGGTTGGCGCGGGCGCGGATTCGGTTGCGGTTGAACAGCAGCAAAGCCAACAGCAAAAGTGCCGCAGCACCGCCGAGTAACGCAAATTGGCGGGTGCGGGCACTGGCGAGTTCGGCATCGCGGACGCGAAGCTCGCGGCGTTGCTCCTCTATCTGTGCTTGTTTTTTCTGGTCTGCAAAAAGTTGTTCTTTTCGAGCGAACGCGGTACCGATTTTCAAATTCAGCCGGTGGAAACGAAGGCTGTCGTAAAGAAACAGCCAGCGGTAGGCTACCTCAAAATCGCCCATAGCAGAATACACTTCCGCAAAATCTTTGTAAGCACTTTGGATATATTTTTCGTCGCCGCTCTCCTGTGCCGTGCGGTAGTATTTCTCGGTGTAGTCCAGCGCGAGATTTAGCCTGCCCGCGCGGCCATGCACATCGCCCATGGTGTTGTAAACCTCCATAAGTGCCTGTTCGTCATGTAGAGGCAGGCAAATTTTTTCTGCCAATCGCAAATGGTGGAGCGCCGTGGGATAGTTGCCAAGATGTTTGTACGCATCGCCCATGTTCGTATAAACCTGCACTTGGCCGGGCAGGTCATCCAATTGTTGCCAAATGCCCAAGGCTTGCTCATAGTATTTGAGCGCCAGTTCGGAAGAGTCAATTTCGTCGAGCGCGTTGGCATAGTCGGTGAGCGCTTCGGCAAGCCTCCCGGGGTCGTCCAGTTGCTGATGGAGCTGTAGGGCTCTTTCGTACCAAACGAGCGCGGAGTCGTAGCGTTCGAGCTCAAACTGGAGATGACCCAATTGGGTGTACACTTTCGCGATACCATCGCGGTCTTTCTGGATCTCGAACACGAAGCGGGCTTTAAGCAAATCGTCTTGCGCTTCTGGGTAAAGCCCCATTTCTTGCTGGGCGCCGGCCATGTTGAACAGTACGCGAGCGATTTTTACCGTATCGCGCAGTTCTTGTTGGATTCTCAGGTTTTCGCTGTAGATAGTTAGCGCAGAGTCGAATCGCCCCTGCATTTCGTACAAAATGCCGAGGTTGTTGAGCGATGCGCCCACACCCCGCAGGTCGCCCAAACGGCGACGGATAGCAAGTGCTTTTTTGAAAAAACTTTCCGCTTCTGCAGCATTGCCGCGAATATCCTCCACTACGCCGAGGCCGTTCCAAGCGGCGGCCTCCCCTTTGGGAAAATTCAGTTTTTGCGCCAGCGCGATAGCTTCCTTCAGCCGTGCTTCGGCCTCGTCGGTGCGCAACTCATTGATTTCCCATGCATAATCTGTCAGCAACGTGACGCGGTGAGTGTCTGCCAGTGCTTTCTCCAAAAGGCGAGCAAGCGAGTCGGCAAGCGAAATTTGCGCAAAAAAAACGGCGGGCAGCGCAAGCAGTGCCGCAAGGAGCGTGATTTTCCATAGCCATTTTTTCATGGGGGAAAACTACGGGAATTTGTACCTGAACACACAATTTTCGTCGCCAAAGAAACACTGCGCCGATAATGCCAGACATTTTTTTTCAGTGTCCAGACATTCCATACTTCGTGCGAATGCACATGATTTCTCAATAAAGCAGCTTGTCCTATTAGCCCGAAGCCTCGGTTCTTGAAATCACCCAAATTCAAGCGAGCAGCCCAATCGCCGACGGGTTCACGCCCCACTCCCGTTTAAAGGCTTTTGAAAACGAAAACACGTCCGAAAAACCGCAGTTCAGCGCCACCTGCGTGACCGTCATTTGCCGTGCAGCCAGCATTTCTTTTGCTTTTTGAAGTTTAAATTGGCGAAACCATCTCATTGGCGAATGCCCGAACGCTTCCCGAAAACTGCGGTGAAAATGATACGGCGAGAGACA
>CAYZVM010000286.1:0-6415 GCA_964481485.1 uncultured Saprospiraceae bacterium
TGCGTGACATTATTTAGCACAAAAAGTTTGACAGAATACTTTTGAGACAGCCTCTAAAGCAGAAGGCGTATTTGCATTTTCCTGCCAGTTTGAGAAAAAATTGCCCCGCCCGCCCATTGATTCTTTTATGTTTGCCACATGCGGAAAGATCCTATAGACCGGCTACTCGAACCAGTTGCTCGATTCATCAACAACTCTACCACCGGCGGCATTGTGCTGTTTTTGTCGGCAGTGATTGCGTTGGTGTTGGCCAATTCGCCGTGGAGCGAGGCTTACCACCACCTTTGGGAACATGAGTTTTCCGTTGGTTTTGACGACTACATTATTTCCAAATCCTTGCACCATTGGATAAATGATGGCTTGATGGCCATTTTCTTTTTTGTCATCGGTCTGGAGTTGAAAAGAGAAGTAATAGCGGGCGAATTGTCGAAACCCAAAGATGCTTTGTTGCCACTGATGGCGGGTTTTGGGGGCATGGTGGTGCCTGCGGCAATTTATTTCATGTGGAATCAGGACGGCAGCGCGAACAGCGGCTGGGGCATACCGATGGCCACTGACATCGCCTTCGCGCTGGGTATTTTGTATCTGTTGGGCGATAAAGTGCCGACGTCGCTGAAGATTTTTCTCACCGCCCTTGCCATCGCCGACGACTTGGGCGCGGTGTTGGTCATCGCCGTTTTTTACACATCCGATTTTTCGGCGCTCAGCCTCGGTGTAGGCGCGGGGTTCATGGGCGTGTTGATTGGAGCGAATTTGCTGGGCGTTAGAAATACGGTGTTTTATGGCATAGTGGGCATCGGCGGACTTTGGCTGGCTTTTTTGATGTCGGGCATTCATGCCACGGTGGCAGGTGTGCTGGCTGCGCTGACCATACCTGCCAACGTGAAAATAGAAGACCAACAATTTGCAGAGAAGATAAAAATTTTGGCCAAAGCATTTGAAGAGGCGAAAAGCAACAACGTCAGTTTGGTGACCTTGGAACAGCTGCACGTGCTCGAAAAAATACGTTTTTACGCCCGTGCCGCCCTTACGCCGCTTCAGCGGTTAGAACATGGGATGCACCCGTTGGTGTCGTTTGTGGTCATGCCCGTTTTCGCGCTGACCAATGCGGGCATCACTTTTTCCGGCGATTTCTTTTCCAATATCGGCAGCAACGTGGCACTTGGTGTCATGCTGGGGTTGTTGGTGGGCAAATTCATCGGCATCGTCGGGATGTCCAAACTCATGGTGGCGCTCAAATGGGCGAGCCTTCCCAGCGGAACCCGTTGGGGGCATATTTACGGGGCTGCGCTGCTGGCGGCTGTGGGTTTCACTATGTCGCTCTTCATCACGGAACTGGCGTTCGACGATGCGACGTACATTTTGCAGGCCAAATTCGGCGTGCTCATTGCATCGCTCATTGGCGGCACTGCGGGCTATTTGCTGTTGAAAAGAGCGGCGAAAGAGTAAAAGGGGGATGCTACGGGCAATGCGGAGCGAGATGCCCAACCCGAAGAAAGAGGCAGAATTACCTTCCTCATTTCACAAATAAAATCAAAGCCCCTATTTTTGCATAAAATCAGAAAATATGACTGCGCTGAGAAAGCAACCACTGAGCAACATCCAACTACAACTGCTCCAACTTTTCGCACAAGACGTGCCGGAAGAGGATTTGAAAGCCATACAGCGGATGATAGTCAAGTATTTCGCTGAAAAAGCCACGGCTGCCGCTGACAAAGACTGGGACGAAAAAGGCTACACTGCCGAGCAATTCAAAAAAGAACACCTGCGCACGCCCTATAAAAAAGGGGCAAAATGAGGCGCGTGGTGCTCGACACAAATGTTCTGTTTATGTCCATTTCGCGGCGGACGGAATATCATGCAATTTGGCAAGCCTTCCAAAACGGCGAGTTCGAACTTTGCGTCACTACCGATATTCTCGACGAGTACGCGGAGAAATTGCAGGAAAAATTCCGCCCGGAAGTTGGCGAGAATGTGATGAAAGCACTCGATAATTCCTTCGAGGTCGTTCACGTTCACAAGTATTACTTCTGGAATCTGATTTCTGTTGACCCAGATGACAACAAGTTTGTTGACTGCGCTATTGCTGCGAATGCCGACTTCATTTGCACTGAAGACAAGCATTTTAGAGTGCTGAAAAAAATTTCTTTCCCGCCTGTCAAGGTTATTTCTGCGGATGACTTTGTGGAACTGCTCACAGGCGTTCGGCCAGTGAAAAAGAGGTGATTCACCCCCTACTTTCGCTTTTGCCCCCGCGTTTTTGGCTTCTTGTACTTCATCTCCCGCAGGTGTTTGGTTTTGTTGCCGAGGTTCACCTTTTTGTTTTTTGCCTTTTTTTCGTGAAATGCCCCCGTAGGTCGGGGCGGTGTTTTGAGTTGGATTTCGGGGACGACAAACCGCTCATCCTCCGTCAGTTGGTCTGAAATCGGCAATCCGTCGGGCAACGGCAACATCGGGATTTCCTTCTCCATCAAAGTTTCTATCGCGGTTTGGGCAGGGCGCTCGGCCTCCGTGACCATGAGAATGGCCGAGCCGTCGCGGTCGGCGCGGCCCGTGCGCCCGATGCGGTGGATGTACTTTTCCGGTTCGTCGGGCGTATCCACATTGATGACGTGCGTCACGTCCGTCACGTCCAGCCCGCGTGCGAGCAGGTCGGTGGCGATGAGGCCCCGGCACAGCCCTTTGTCGAACGCGGCCACGGCGTTCATCCGAAAATTCTGCGATTTGTTGGAGTGGATGATTTCAAATTGTTCGGGAAAACGCTCCTCCAAACGTTTGTGAACCAAGTCGGCCATTCTTTTGGAAGGGCTAAAAATCAACACCTTTTGCATGGTATCGTCGGTGGCGAGCAGGTGTTCGAGCAGGTTGATTTTTGTGTGAAAATTAGGCACCTGATAGACGCTCTGTTGGATACGTTCCAGCGGCGTGCCGGCCCGCACGGCTTCGATGTTGACCGGCGCATTGAAAAAAATGTCAATCAGTTCGTCCACCTCCTCGGTCATAGTGGCAGAAAACAGGAGATTCTGCCTCCGCATGGGCAGCAAGTCGAGGATGGTGGTCAGTTGCGCGCGGAAGCCGAGGTTGAGCGTTTCGTCCACTTCGTCAATCACGAGTTGGCGGACGTATTTCAGGTTCAGTGCACCGCTCAGCGCCAAGTCAATCAAACGGCCCGGCGTGGCCACCAGAATGTCCAATCCATTGACGACCAACAGTTTTTGCGTGTTGATATTGGTGCCGCCATACACACCTTCCGCCCGCACGGTCATGTAAGTAGTCAGTTTTTTTATTTCGCTGACCAACTGAATCACCAATTCGCGGGTGGGCACCACGATGAGCACGCGCGGTTCTTTTTGTTTGGAAAAATTGAGTTGGCGCAGAATGGGCAACAAGTACGCAAACGTTTTCCCCGTGCCGGTTTGTGCAATCCCCACCACGTCGCGGCCCGACATCGCGACCGAAAACACTTTTTGCTGGATGAGTGTAGGCTGTGTGAACCCCAAATCGCCGAGGGCGTTCAACAGCGGGGCATTCAAATTCAAGTCTTCAAAAGTCATAACGCAGTGGCCGGATTTGGCGCGAAGGTACGGCGGCGCAGGCGAAATGAATTTTGCAGCAGCAATATTCGGCACCGCGATTGAGCGTTCTTTCTCCATGAAAACGATTCGTGTCCTACTTTTCTCATCCGTTGCCGTCCTCTTGTTCACCAGCCAAGTTTGTTTTCAGGAGAAAACGCCCGACCATTTTTACGCCGCAAAACAACCTAAAAAACAGGCTGACACGCTGCTCTATCAACGTTTTGCCCCAACGCCCGGCTATGCCCGCGTGGCCGCCGACTCCGGCTCGTTTGCCCATTATCTCCGCCATTTGCCGCTCAAACCGCCCGGCAGCGAAGTCCTCCTCCACGACGGGCGGGAAAAAGCAAATGCTGATATCTATGAGGCAGTGGTGGATTTGCCCATCGGCAAAAAAGACCTCCACCAATGCGCCGATGCCATCATTCGGTTGCGAGCGGAATATCTGTGGCGGAGCGGCCAGGGCGATAAAATCCATTTCAACCTGACCAACGGTTTCCGGGTGGATTATGAGCGCTGGCGCAAAGGCGGGCGCGTGAAAGTCGTTGGCAATCAGACAAATTGGGAGCAAAAAGCGGCGACCTCCAACACTTATGACACATTTTGGAAGTACCTCGAATTTGTGTTCACCTACGCTGGCACGCTCTCGCTGGCGAAGGAAATGCAGCCCGTAGCGGTTTCTGAAATACAAATCGGCGACGTGTTCATACAGGGCGGCTCGCCCGGCCATGCGGTCATTGTGGTGGATTTGGCTGCTGATGCATCGGGCAAAAATGTGTTCTTGTTGGCGCAGAGTTACATGCCCGCGCAAGAGATTCAGATTTTGAAAAACCCGCAAAATGGAAAATTGAGCCCGTGGTATTCCGCCGATTTTGGGGAAATTTTGGAAACGCCGGAATGGACGTTCGGGAAAAATGATTTGAAAAGGTTTCACAGTGAATAGCTGCCCACTACAAACTGCCCACCGCCTACTGAATCCTCTTCAGCCTGAAATTCTTGACCGGACGCAGCACCAGCGGCACCTTCTCTATTTCCACCGAATCGCTGTCGAGGCCAAACCAGTTTTGCGGCGAGGCGGTCACACTTTTTACGGCCAGATAGACACTCATCGTGATTTGCTCCGGCACCGGCAAATCATTTTCGTGCGAAAGAAATTCTTGGATAATGACGAATTTGACATCGCCGGAGGGAAACTCGTCGCGGCTGATATGGTAGCGCGACTGGATGTTCACCTCGTCATTTTGGAGGAGGTCTTCTACCACTTTTTTGAGAAACAAATTCATGCGCTGCTCCACGCGGAAGCCGAGGCGGAAGGTGACTTTGTACACGTCGTCGGGCGCCAGCACATTGACTTTGTACTCCATCGTGTATGGCTCGTCGGTGACTTCAATATGCACGAACCAATAGATGTCGGCGCGTTTCGGTTGGGTTTGCAAGATGGAGTAGAGGATTTTTTCCTCTACTTTTTTGGGCGATTTGGCACTGCTGAGGAACACGAGGTTGGTGGCGTATTTCGGGATGCTCTCGTCGTTGCTCAGCGCGATGAGTTGGTCTATGTAATCGTTGATTTTGATGTTCTGGATAAAACGGTTTTTGATTTTTTTGGCTTGCACCCACACATACATCAAGGCAAAAAGCACCGAGGCGATGACGATGGTGATAAAACCGCCTTCTTTGAATTTCAACAAGTTGGCCGCAAAAAATGCCCCTTCAAAACACAAATACCAAATCAAAAACACCCACACCAACAGCGGCGGCCTTCGGTTCATCACAAAAAAGTTGGACAACAAAGCCGTGGACATCAGCATCGTAATCGTCACCGAAAGCCCGTAGGCCGCCTCCATGTTTTCGCTTTTTTGGAAAAAAATCGTCACGAACACACAGCCCGCCCACAAGAGCGTGTTCACCGCCGGCACATACAATTGTCCTTTCAAATTGGAAGGGAAAATGACAGTCAGTTTGGGCAACAAGCCCAGCCGGATAGCCTCGCTCACGAGCGTGAACGACCCCGAAATCATGGCTTGGCTGGCGATGATGGCGGCCATAGTCGCCACCGCGATGCCGATGGGCAAAAACCATGTTGGCATCACGCCGTAAAACGGGTTCGTGGGCTCGTCGGCCACCAACGGAAGAGGCTGCCCTTCAAATTGCAGACACCAAGCCGCCTGCCCCAAATAGTTGAGTACCAAGCAAGTTTTTACAAAAATCCAGCTCACGCGGATGTTCTGTTTGCCGCAATGCCCGAGGTCGGCATAGAGCGCCTCCGCGCCAGTGGTGCATAAAAAAACCGCGCCCATGAGCACCAGCGCGTGGGGATGGTGCATCAGCACTTTCACGGCAAAAACGGGGCTGAGCGCTTGCAATACAGACAGGTGCCCCACCACTTCAATGCCGCCCAAAATACCGAGCATGGAAAACCACCCGAGCATGATAGGGCCGAAAAAACGCCCCACCGCCGCCGTGCCAAATTGCTGAAAAATGAACAGCGCTGATATGATCCCTATGGTAATGGATACTGTCGGGATATTCACATGGTGCAGACTTTCAACGGATTGCAAACCCTCGATGGCCGACGACACCGAGATGGGCGGCGTTATCATACCTTCCGACAGCACCGCGCTGCCCCCTATCATGGCCGGAAACAACAACCAGCGTTTCCGCCGCCGCACCAACGTGTAGAGGGAAAAAATACCACCCTCGCCCTTGTTGTCGGCTTGCAAAACCAGCGTGACGTATTTGAGGGAGGTCTGTATGGTGAGCGTCCAAAAGACGAGCGAAACGGCACCGAGGATGAGTTCGCGGTCAACAATGTCCGCCCCCACGATAGCCCGCATCACATACAG
>CAYZVM010000287.1:0-6385 GCA_964481485.1 uncultured Saprospiraceae bacterium
TGCTCGTGCTCGCCATCACTTTGCACAACATTCCCGAAGGTTTGGCGGTGGGCGTGGCATTCGGTGCGGTGGTGCATGGCCTGCCGGGTGCCACCATCGGGGCTGCTGTGGCGCTGGCGATTGGTATTGGTTTGCAGAATTTCCCGGAAGGCACCGCCGTCTCCGTGCCATTGCGCCGGGAAGGAATGTCGCGGGGCAAGGCATTTTGGTACGGGCAACTTTCTGGCGTGGTGGAGCCTGTGTTTGCGGTGCTGGGCGTGGTAGCGGTGTTGTCTATGAAACCCATGTTGCCCTACGCGCTGTCGTTCGCTGCCGGGGCCATGATTTTTGTGGTGGTGGAAGAGTTGATTCCCGAATCCCAACGAGCGGGCAATACCGACCTCGCCACCCTCGCTACTTTGTTGGGTTTCAGCGTGATGATGGTGCTGGACGTGGCATTGGGATAAAACTGGCTTGCTTGAAATGTAAAAGTTCGTTCCTAAATAACGGCCAAATCAATCCCTTTTGCCTCTATAAATTGTTCTTGCAAAATATGCAGCCCGATGATGTGGTTGAGCAAGGCATCTTTGCGCACCAACGATACGGGGTCTTCGTCATGCTGATACGCTATCAAATATTGCTTCAGCCGTTCTGGGTCAAAAATGCCCGCAGATTCTACCTTTCTGGTATTTAAAAAACGGTTGATGAGCAACTGCAACACCTGTTTTTTGTGGGAAGAAGTGTGGCCCGGCGGTGCCATGAACGCAAACTTTTCTCGCTTGTAGAGGGTTTCCGGCAGAATGTGGCGCATAGCCTCCCGCAACACCCATTTCTCGACATTTCCCTTGATGCGAAGTCCGGGCGGAATCATTTTGGCCACCTCGGCCACATGATGGTCGAGAAAGGCTGGCCGACTTTCCATGGAGTTGGCCATGTCCACCCGGTCGCCTCCCCAGTTGAGTATCTGACATTCGAGCATGGTTTTTATCCAAGTGTACTGCGCCTTGTCGAGTACATGTCGGCCTTCGAGTTGCTTGAGCGGAAAAGACTGTGCAATGGCCTCCACCGGGTCATAATCGCGCAATTCCGATTGCAAATCGTCGTGCAGCAGGGGCCGGGCGATGGCCAAAGTTTGAATCCACGGCTGTATCCAAGCCGGGGTAAAACCGCAGATGTCGTCCAATGCCGGGTGCGACACGACCGATTCGGCCAAGATGGCGCCCTTGAACAGTTTGTTCGATTCGGCCAAGGTTTCCAAGCGACTGGGGTCGTTGGCGTAAGTAAACCGCAACATATCCTGCTTGAAGGCCGGGTATCCGCCAAACAATTCGTCCGAACCTTCGCCGGTCACCACCACCCGGTACCCACATTCGTTGACCCGTTTGCTCATGCACCATTTGGCTACGCCGAGTGTGTTGTAAAAAGTACGCTCGGCGTGGTACATGGTGCGGATGTAGTTTTGCCCATAAAGTTCGTTTGCCGACAGGCATATCTCTTCTTGGTCGGCTCCGGTGGCGGCGGCCATTTCGCGGGCGATGGGCGACTCGTCGTAGTCGGCATTGTCAAAACTGATGGTAAAAGCCTTCACGGGCGATTGCTGCATGGAAGATGCCAGGCCCAACATCGAACAGCTGTCTATCCCGCCAGAGAGGTAGCACCCGACCGGCACGTCTGCTTCCAAACGTTGCTCCACGGCTTCCATGAGCGAATCCTGCACCCGTTCGATGTGGAATTCGGCTGGCTTTGTGTCATCGCGGTCGGTGTCTTTTGGAAAATCCATGTCCCAATATTTCCGTTCCGAAACCTCAAATCTGCCGCCGCGTTTGCGAATTTCCAACAGGTAGCCCGGTTTCAGGGCATGGATTTGGTCAAATGCCGTGGTGCCGGGTGCCATTGTCTGCATCAATTGGTGCAACAGCCCCGGTTTTGAAAATCGGCGGGGCACAGCCGGATGTGCAAACAACGCCTTGATTTCGGAGCCGTAGTACACGCCGTTTTTGCCGATGTGGTAAAACAGGGGTTTGATGCCAAACCGGTCGCGCACCAATATCAGGCGTTGTTCTTTTTTGTCAAACAATGCAAAAGCAAACTCACCGCGCAGGTGCTCCACAAAATCGAGCCCGTATTTTCGGTACAGCGGCAGCGCGATTTCGCTGTCCGATTTAGTTTTGAATTTGAAACCTTCCAATCGCAGGTTGGTGCGGATACGTTTGTAGTCGTAAAATTCGCCATTGACGGTAAGTGCCAAAGAGCGGTCTGAGTCGAACAGCGGCTGGTCGCCCGTTTCCAAATCAATGATGGACAGGCGGGCGTGACCCATTGCCAATCCTTTTTCTTCATCCTTGTGATAGCCAAAACCGTCTGGGCCGCGGTGTTTCAACTTGTTGGTCATTTTTGTCAATTGTTGGGCAGCTTCGGGCCGCAAAGGGCGAAGGCTCCAAAATCCGGTGATTCCACACATAGCAAAGCGTTGTTGGGTTTATTTGTTTATCAATGAAAATGCCTTTTCGGGCAATCGGTCAAAACGATTTAAAATAGAAATAAAGAGTGCCTGCCGCACGAATACTGCACCGTGTGCCTGTGTGAAATACAGGTTGTGGTGTGTCTCGTCGAGCATGGGATCCAATTCGTCCAGCCGGGCGAGCGGATGCAACACGACGGCATCTTCTTTCAGGTTGCTATCGGCATCCAGTTTGAACCGGGAGTTCAACGTTTTATAGTTGTCTCCCAGAAAAGCGATAGAATTCATATAGATTACATCCAAGTCGGAGAGGACATTGTTGATGTCGTTGGTAATAATAAAATCTATACCTGAATTCCCCAGTTTTTCGGCCAAATCAGGCCCGAGGGGGTCGGCCATTTCGGACACGATAGAGATTTTGCGGATGCCCGATTTGAACAGGATAGACATCCGCAAAAAACTGTTCACGGCGCGCATACTTCCCGGCGTGCCCAGGATGCCGAGATGGATTTGGGCACTCGGTCGGATATATTCCTTTTTGAGTTCGGGTTTCCATTTCAATATGGCAAACCAATCAGCCAAGGCCTGTGTCGGGTGTTCGCCCGAGCCGTTGCCTGCATTGATGAGCGGCAGGCGCAGGTTGTGCATGATTTCCTCCACCGAATCAGTCTCGGTGTGCCGCACCACCACCAGGTCGCCATAAGCATTGAACATTTCACCGATGTCGGACAGCGATTCGCCTTTGGCAATGCCCGTTGCTTGCCCGGTGGGGATGCTGATGATTTTGCCATCGAGGCGCAGCACGGCACTTTCAAAAGATAGGCGGGTGCGGGTGCTGGCCTCAAAAAAAGCAGTGATGATGATTTTGCCCGTCAATGGGCGGCTATTGGCGATTTCGGTGGCTTCGAGCAGGGCCGCAAACTTGCATATTTCCAGCACCAAAGATTTGTCAAACTGGTCGGCGGAAATGACGGATTGGCCGATCATCCGTTTCAGGATACCCATGTCTATGTGTTCCTGCGCCAGCAAATTCACTGGGTCGGGGTACAGCCCGGTCGAGTCCAGCGGATTTTCATCCAACATCGTCGAAGGTGTTTTGAATTGTTCGGTTACCATAATCTTTTAGTTTTAATGTCCTGAAACAGCATAGCAATCAAGGCAACGGCGCCTACGGCCATCATCAGCAGTGAAATCAGGATAAGAAACTTGAAAAAGGTTTGTGAAAAAAGCATATCTCAGTGTCTATGGTTTTGATTCGTCCAATTGCGCCCAGTCGAATCGGTCTGGCCGCCATCGGGCAAATGCAACAGTGACGATGATGGAAACGGTGGCGCCAATCAGCGAAGCCGTGTACCAGCCGAGTTCAAAATAGGCGACCAGACCCGTGAGGGAGCCTGCCGCCATGGCCCAGAGCGCACCCGTTGGGCTGGCAGATTTCCAGAAAAGCCCTGTCACAATCGGGTAAATCGTGCTGGCCACCATTGGGCCCGCGAAGAACAGCACCGTCGCCAACGTGCCGATGCGCGGCAGGCACACGAGCCAAGCCAGCACTCCCAAACCCATGATGACCATTGTCGCGATACGGCGCACCTGTTTCTCTTGGGCTGCCGGGTTTATCATTTTTTTGTAAATGTCTTCGACAATAAGGTCGGACGTGGCGGCCAGCAAACTATCTATGCTTGATGCCAACGAGCAGAAAAAGATGATGAAGACGATAATCGTCCCGACCGTCCCCAAAATATGGCCAGCCATCAATGGCCCCACCATATCTGGGCTCGTGATGTTAATTCCCAATGAGCCGCTCGTCAGGGCAATAAAACCCGCCGCAATCGGCACCGGCAACCAAAACAGACCGGCGAGCATATACGCTTTTTGGCCGATGCCCTTGCGCATGGCAAATGCCCGGCTCCACCACACATTGCTGTGAAAAACCTCGCCGATGCCAAAGAGCAGGTTGTTGAAAATAGCCATGATAGCAGCCGGCAGCAGGGCATTGATAAGCATCGGTTTTTCTGTCCGCAAATCGGTGTGTACTTGACTAAGGTCAATAGAATACAGCACCCCACATCCAAGAAAAACTATGCCGATTAATATTATCAGCGATTGAATGTAGTCCGTGCCAATAACCGCATACAGACCGCCAAACAACGTATAAGCCACGCATACAAAAAGTATAGCGGACATACCGATTTTATAGGGAATGCCGGATAGCGCGTTCATCAAAATGCCGCCGGCCATACCCATGCTAACCAACCAAGTAAATCCGTAAAAAATAGAAATGGCCAGAAACATATACCACGCCCGTTTACCGTAGCGGAGGCGGATAAAATCGCCACTGGTATAGCCCTGCGGCATCAGTTGTTTGATACGTTTGGCCAACGGGGCGAACAGAAACAGCCCAAAAGCGGCGGTAGAATAGGCAATCATGCCCCAGATGCCCAATTGAAGCGCAAACTGGGGAGCCAGCATCGTAGTGTTGGAAGTGACCCAAGTAGCCATAGCCGTGGCGGTGCCGAATGCCAGCCCGACATTGCGGCCAGCCAGCATGAAGCCATCCATGTTTTTCGCCTTCCGCCCCCAATAAATGCCCAGATATATCCACAAGACGGCAAGAATCCCCAAAAGAATAAAACCCGTGGTGGGCGAAATGATTTCAGATTGGTGTTCCATATAGTATCAATGGTTTTGCGCAGCCTTGCGGACACCCTGTATCACGATGCCGACGGTGAACAGAAAAACAGTGGCGCCAATGCCGAACAGCAAAAAAGCCAGTTGCAGCGAATGGTGTTGGACTTGCACCAGCATGGGTTCAGACCAATCGCTGTGCTGCGTGCCATCCGGTGCTGTGGTGCGCACCCGGTGGTAATAATCGCCGTTGGGCAGCCCAGAAATAAAAGTGGCGTAGTCCGGGCCCCGGTAAACAGACTTTGTTTCGGTAAAATCTTGTCGCGCAGATTGTTGCAGTTCAAAAACGACGGCGTTGCTGCCAGTTGGCTTGTCGCCGAGCCGCCAACTCAGTTTGATGTAGCCGGACTCCGTTTTTTCCGTGGGATTGTTCTCGAACGTCGGCACAGGAAGTTGAGCCGCCAGTTCCAATCCGACAAAAAACAGGAGCGGAGACATCATTCTTGTCCAATGTTTTTGATTCATGGCAAGTCGTTGTTTTGATTTTTTTGATAAAATCTTGTTGGGGCTGGGGTGTGTTTTTTCTAACCGGTTGGTGCGGTCTCGGGCAAACAGCAGTCTGCTCAAGGGTGAATAAGAGGGGCTACCCTGCTTGGGTCGGGGCTGCCGAGCCAACGGGCGTACATGCTTTTTGCGCTTTGCATGAACTGAAAAATCCGGCTTGATTTGCGCAACCGGGTCGGTCTGAGCGGTTTTTCAAATTCATTTGACCGAGTCAAATAAACTTAAATGAGCTCCGAGGCGACCTTCATACTTGTATCAGAATAGGATGAAATTTTTTTGGCTCGGACGGATCCAGTAGTGAAACTTAGAAAGGTGGATTCGTGAAATTTGAGCCGGTTTGACTGTTAAATTCTGCCAAAAATAGAGAAAAAGGCAAACTGTCCAAACCTACTAAGCGTCCGCCGTACTTGGGAGCAGCCCTAACCGGCTGAAAAACAAGTGCCTAACGGCGGGTTTTTTTATTGAAAAAAAATTTCTGTTGTTGCCGGATAGGCGCTGAATGATGGTTTCGCACCCGGACTTTTCGGCTTTAATATTTGCGTCGCCCGGCACCCCAGATTGTGCCCCGCCGAATCAGAAGGATGGCAAAACGGATGAAACGGATTTGAACAGATTGTTTCTCCCTGTTTTTTCAAAAAAAAACACTTCATCCGTTTTGCCATCTTTGCTGTGCTGGCAAAATCTGGGTTATTTCGATTTGTTCCCCGCCAAAAATCCCCAGCCGCTCGAGCCGAGCAAAAACCCGAAATCGTACCA
>CAYZVM010000288.1:0-6296 GCA_964481485.1 uncultured Saprospiraceae bacterium
CGCAAGTCATTGAAAATGTATGTGTAGCGCGTCGTTTGCCGAAAACCTGCCCAATGTAACGGCAGCCAATTTTGCACGTCGGGATGAAAGTTTTGCCGAAAAAAAGCCGTGCGAGGCAATTGACGAACCAGCTCATCGAGGTTCTTTTTTTCAAAATCGAGGCGTTTTTGTGGCTTGAGATTTTGTAGGTAGTGGAGCCAAGGCCCGGCATACGCCGTCAGTGGCGGCTGTTGAATCACCGAAAGGCCGAATCGTCGTGTCCGATAGTAAGGCCAAATACCGGTAATGGTCCCGCCGCCATCGGTTGCCAAGCACACGTCCCAATCGCCTTCGGAACACACAGCATCCAGCCACCAGGGTTGGAAGTGGAGGGGGGCGTAGTTGTTTTGGCAGAAATCGGCATGGCGGGTTTTGCGCTCGGACACGGAAACGGTACTTTTGCTGCGCAAGAACGCGAAAAACATTCTATGACTCTACGCGAATTTTTCGATTATCTCGGTGCCAATCCTGCCGTCGTGGTGGCTTTTTTTCTCGGCATCCCGTTCACCGCACTGCTGGCTGGTATAATGGGCAAAGGCGAAGGCCACCTCTCGCCGTGGAAATATCTTTACTCTGTGCTTATATATTTGGTGTGTGTGCCGGGCATTTTTGCGGCGTCTTTGGCCGTTTATCTGTTCCTGTTCGAACGGGGCGGCAGCATTTTCAATGTGAACTTGCTCACGCAGGTATTGCCGATTGTTTCCATGATAGCCACATTGGGCATCATTCGCCGCAACGCGCCGTTCAACTATATCCCTGGTTTTGGAAGGCTTTCTGGTCTGATGACAATGATTTTCGCCGTGTTCGTGCTCATGTTTTTTCTTGATAGATTGCATTTGGTGGCGTGGGTCAATGTCCCGGTGCAATATCTATTGGTCATCGTGGTCGGATTGCTGTTGGTCTTTCGGTTTGCGCTTAAAAGTTTTATTTCATGATGCCCCCGATTGTTTGCTCCGCATTGATGGCCGGCTTTTGCGGGCTGTTACTATCTTGCTCCGATACCAAAGAGGAAAAACGCCAAGTGTTTACGCAAGACGACGTGGCGATAGAACTTGGTCGAGATGTGGAGATTCTTTATTCCGACAGTGCCCTCGTGCGGGTGCGGGTGACGGGGCCTTTGCTGCACAATTTTACTGACCGCGAGAACCCCCGGCAGGAATTCCCCGAGGGCGTGAAAATTGAGTTTTTGGAACCAGATCTTTCAGTAAAAAGCACTGTGACCGCCAAAACCGCTGCCCGGTATCAAGAAAAAGGCCAGATAATCGCCCGCGACAGTGTGGTGCTGACAACTGCTCAACAGGAAAAACTTGAAACGGAAGAGCTTATTTGGGATGAAAAAAGGGCCAAAGTTTTCACCGAAAAATTTGTAAAAGTGACCAAGCCCGGCGAAGTCATTTATGGGTACGGCCTCGAAGCGGAACAGGATTTTTCCTACTGGAAAATCACGGTACCCAAAGGCCGCATAAAAGTGGAGCAATTGGACGAGGTGTTGAAATAGGAAAAAAGCAGCGTGGAGAAAGGCTTCAAACATTCCTTTTTATCTTTCTCCCTTCTCCAAGAAAAAACATGGACGATTCACCTACTTCAAAACAATTTCTTGGCTGGACATCGGCGCTCCGCATCGGAAGCCACACCTTCCCGGCCACATTTCTGCTCACGGCGTTAGCTACGTTTGCGGTGCTGGGGGCGATTCCGATTTTGTCTTTCTTATTGGGCACTGGCTGGGGTGCGCCGTTGATATTGGTATTGCTGATGTTTTTTGTTTTGTTATTTTTCAAAAACTTGATTTTCAAGAACATCTACAAAAATATGCCCGGCGATGGCGATGCCGCACTGCTCGAATATTTGGTGCAACAAAATGCCACGGGCCTGCCGGGCGAGGAAGAGGTAGAGATGGAATTGCTGGAAAATGCGCTCCATTTGAAACAAGTCCGCGCCCACGACTGCATGGCGCCCCGTCCCGAAATTGTGCACATTGACGTGCAAGCCCCGGTGGAAGAATTGCGCCAACTTTTCATAGAAAGCAGCCTCTCTCGCATCCTTGTGACGGATGGTGATCTGGACAAAGTGTTGGGCTATGTCCATGTGCAACAACTATTTGCGCACCCGCGCAACATCCGTAGTATGGTGATGCCCATCACGTTTGTGCCGGAGACGATTCAGGTAAATGACTTGCTCAATAAATTTATCAAAAACCGCACAAATATTGCCTGTGTGGTGGACGAATACGGCAGCCTCGCCGGCCTCGTCACGCTGGAAGATGCGCTCGAACAACTTTTTGGCAACATTGACGACGAGCACGACCAAGAGGAATTTATCGAGGTGCAAATCAGCGACACCGAGTTCCTTTTCTCCGGCAGGCTCGATGTTGACTACATCAATGAAAAATATCCGTCCCTCGCTCTGCCTACCGGCGACTACAATACCCTATCCGGCTATTTGGTGACAACGACTCAGACAATTCCCGAACAAGGTGAGCGGCTCGAATTGGACGGCAAAACCTTTTTGCTCGAATTGGTGAGCGACAGAAAAATTGAGACGGTGCGGGTGTTGTTGGAAAACCGCAATATTCTTTGAAGCCTCTCATCGGATTCGGCGCAAATTCTTTTTTTCCAAAAAATAGATAAAAACAAGATAACTGCCGAACAGTACTGCTCGCATCGCCCAAAGCAAAACGGGATGAGCCACTAAAGTCGCCGCCAGCATTTTGCCAAGCGCAAAAATTCCCAATGCTACACCTATATATAATGTCATCCGCCCTAATTGGTACGGGACGGGGTAATGCTTTCGCCCCGTGAGCCAGGTTGCCCAACTCATAAAGGCATAACAAATCAGCGTCACCCACGCCGCGCCCGTGTAGCCGTAGCGCGGAATCAGCAAAAGATTCAGCAGAATAGTGATGACCGCTCCGGCAATCGAAATCCATGCGCCCAACCCCGTGCGGTCTTTCAGGCGGTACCAAATGGAAAAATTGTAATAAACCCCGAGCAAAAGATTGGCTACCAATAAAATAGGCACGACGTGCAGTCCGCTATGGTATTTTGAGCCGATGAAGTATTTGACCACGTCAAGGAACAGCAAAATGCCCAACATCCCGACGGCAGCTGTGACGGTAAACCATTTTGTGACCTCGGCCTGTGTTCGCAGCGCATCTGCTTCTCCTGCGTTTCGGAAGAAAAATGGTTCGGCGGCGTAGCGATAGGCTTGTGTGAAAAGCGTGATAAGCGCCGCCAGTTTGTAATTGGCCCCAAAAACACCCACATCGGCCAAGTTTTCTTGAGGTGTGCCGGGCAGCAAATATTTCAGCATGGAGCGGCTGAACATTTCGTCCACGATGCCAGCCAAACTGACGATGATAAGCGGAGCCGCATAAGCCATCATTTTTGACCACAATACTTTGTCGAAATTCAACTTTATCGTCAGCAGTTGGGGAGCAAGGAGCAGCAAGGTGACGATGCTCGCAATCAAGTTAGAGAGAAAAATATAACCCACGCCCAAACCTGGAGTCCACACCGCATTTACCCAAGTCATCCCATTTTTTACTGCCCACGGGCAAAACACCAGCCAAAACAGGTTCATGCTGATGTACACCGCGATGTTTGTCAATTTGATAGCCACGAACCGTCTGGGGCGCTGCTCCAATCGCAAACGTGCGAAAGGCAACTCGGCCAAGCAGTCGAAAGCCAAAATAAGGGCGAACCATCGGACGTATTCTGGGTACTGCGGATATTCTAAAACGTCAGCAATCGGCTGGGCAAAAAACAGCAGAAAAAACACGATGACCCCGGTCGAGGTAAACATGGAGAGCATTCCGGTCGAGTACGCTTTTTCTCGGTCTTCCTGCGGCGTGCCGAATCGGAAAAAAGCCGACTCCATCCGGTAGGAGAACACCACCATCAGGAATGCCATGGTAGCATACAGGTCAATGACAACACCGTATTCGTTGGTCGTTGCCAACACCCGTGTGTACAGCGGTACCAGCAATATATTGAGCAGTCGGCCCACGATGCTGCTCAAGCCGTACAGTGCAGTTTCGCCCGCTAATTTTCTCAATAAAGACATTTCAAGGTCAGTGGCCGACGGCTCATGGATGACGGCCATTCGGGGCAAAGGTAATTTTCAAGAAAAGTGTTTTTCTCAAAAAAACGATTGCCCGCAAAAAGCAAGTGCTTTTTGCGGGCAATCGCAAATCGTGTCCTTTTTTGTGTCACTCCATTTCTTGCACCACTTCCGTTACTTCTGGTATCATGCGTTTCAGCATCCCTTCGATACCTGCTTTGAGTGTCACGGTGGAGGACGGGCAGCCGCTGCACGAGCCTTGCATAGTCACGAATACCCGGCCATTTTCAAATGCTTTGAATTCGATATTGCCGCCATCCATTTCCACCGCCGGTTTTACGTAAGTGTCAATGAGGTCTTTCACCTTCTTGGCAATTTCGCCGTTTTCGCCGACGAACTGCACTGCGTTGTTTTCCGCCGTCATTTTTTCCGAGTATTCGGCAAAACCCTCCTTTACCGCCGTTCCGCCACTTTCCACAAAATCTTTGATAAATTCTTTCAGTTTGAGCATGATTTCAGCCCAATCGTAATTGAATTCCTTGGTGACAGTGACGTAATTATTGTTGAAATAAACGCTCTTCACGTAGGGCAGTTCCATTAGGCTGTTCGCCATCGGGCTCCATTCAGCAGCCAGATCTTTTTCCTTAAAATCGGCGATACCGCGATAGAGCAGCTTGTTTGTAACATATTTCAAAGCTTCGGGGTTTGGCGTTTGCTCCGTGTAAAGCATTACAGTGCTTTTTGCTATAGCTTCCATGTCTGAAATTTCTTTTGTTTGAGTAAAAGCGCAAAAATAACACACCCACGCCGCAAAGGTTCGCCCAATTGGCTCACATTTCAAAAAACACCTCGCCGTCATCTTGAAGCCACATCTTCACGGTGGGGTAGCGGAACATGATGTTTGAAAATAGGATGTGATAGTCTTCGGCGTTGATGTTGGGCGCGTCCTCCGGGTTGTTGTGCAAGTTCATCAGCCGACGGAAGATAGATTCGGGTATTCCTGAGTTGTAAGCCAACGCCCGCAGTCGCACCTGCATAGGTGATTCTTCCAAAGTGGTAAGATATTGCTCCAAGAGGCGGGAGAGATAAAACTTGTCTTTTATCTGGCGGGGGTAGATTCGTTTCATGGAAGAGGAGTTAAAAAATCACACCATAATATATTAGTGCGTGGCAATCGCGATGGTCGCCAAGCTCAGCCTTGTTTCAGGGACTGTCAACAGCGCTTGTCCGCATAATTCTAAAGTTGCCCCAGTGGTCAATACATCGTCCACCAACAATAGGTGCTTTCCTTCAATCAAAGAAGGCTTATCTACTACAAATACGTCGCCCACATTTCCAAATCGCTCCATCCGCTTTTTCTTCGTTTGCGTTTCCGTGAAAGCTCGCCGCACCAAAGCCTTGTTTATTACGGGCACCTCCATTTCTTCTGAAATCCCCTGGGCAAACATAGCGCTCTGATTGTACCCGCGCAGCCGCTCTTTTTTAGGATGCAATGGCACGGGTATAATCGCGCCTACCGAACTAAAAATTTCAGAACGCTTCAATTTTCGGCCAAGCATTCTTCCGATTTTGACACCGATATCGGGTTTGTTGTGATATTTTAATTGGTGCAGTGCTCGTTGGATTGGGCTTTTCCGAGAAAAGTAATACATCGCCGCACCTCCTTCCAAACTAAGTTTGCCCCACAACCGATTCGTAAACTCATTTTCTCGAGCGAGATGCATATCAGAAGTAGAGAGATTCACTTGGCACTTGAGGCAGAAACAACCGCCCGCTACAGGCAAGTCTTCGCCACACGCAACGCATAGTTCAGGGTAAAGTAGGTGTAAAAAGCCACCCCACAATTCTTTTAATGTCGGCAGACTCATCTGGAGGGACATGGCATACATTTTTATTGTTGGCGTATATTTTAAAGCGGCATCAAAAATATTCCATTTTCACTGTAAAACAAAAAATAACATTACAAAATGCCACGAGCACTTTTGCGGTAGCGCAACCCCAATAGTTTTTTATAAATATTTAGGGCTACCCCATTGCTTTATTGTTTCTGTTGTTACCTTTGCGCCCGCTTTTGGGGTATGTTTGATTTTGTGTGGGAGTTGGTTGTGTGGGTTTTTGTTAGTTGGGTTTGTTGTTGTTTGGTTGTGCGGGTTTTTGGTTTGGTTTGAGTGGCGGTTGTTTTTGGGGCGGTGTTGCAT
>CAYZVM010000289.1:0-6291 GCA_964481485.1 uncultured Saprospiraceae bacterium
CTTGAACCACTCAAAACTCTCTTATTCACTGTCCGGCAAAACCGCACCACCTCAGGGGGTATCGGTGATGACGAATACAAACAATCTAAAGTATCCTGATTTAGGGATTATCAATGATTCCAAATAATCGAAAAAGTTCTCAATTGGATTTATAACATAATCTGCCCAGCGTATATCACCATTTTGCGAACATCCAGTCTCTTCGTCGAACTGTTCTAATTTAGTCACTATGGCAAAACCGTTAGGGGTTTGAAAATAGCTGCGTTGTGTATAACCTTTGGCATCAAGGGTACGACATATTATAAAATCCAAGTCTGCAAATGTTTGATTACTTTGATTGAGACTTTTAGCTACTATTTGCCGTTCGGCACATTGAGGTGGAGGCCATGGAAAAGGCGGGAGTTTTTCGGCAATAAGTAATCTTAATTTTGCTTCTTGGGTCCTTTGTCGTGATTCCATTGCCCTTCGGCGGCGTTCTTCTTCGACCCTTCGTTGTAATTCCATTGCTCTTTGGCGTTCTTCTTCGGCCCTTCGTTGTGATTCCATTGCTCTTCGGAGTGCTTCTTCGGCTCTTCGTTGTGATTCCATTGCCCTTTGGCGTTCTTCTTCGGCCATCTGTTTTTCTTGTTCAATAGATGTGAATACCCTTTGCAAAAATTTATCTACCAACTTACTATTTTCGGGAGAGATAGCGCGGGCAGCATTTAATTTGTTCAGAGTACTCTTATATTCCCTTTCTGCTAAAGCTACATTAGCTTCAAACATTAGTTCGGTAAAGATGACTTTTTGCCTCGCCTCGGCTATTGCGTTAGTATCTCGAGCGCAATTAAGAGCAGCATTATACTTTTCGTGAGCCTTATCGTATTCTCCTTTTGAAGTTAGCGTATCACCTTCGCGTATGAGATTGGCAAAGTCACAGGGTTGTTGTGCAAATATGCCGAAAGGAGACAGAAGAATAAAGAGAAGTAGGGTTTTCATGATCAAATGATTCGTGATAGTGGGCTTTGGATTTGATATTTGCTAAAATGGTACACCTATTACTCAAATCCACCTTCAAAGGTAAAAAAATTACCATGCCACAAAAAAACGCCGCCGTTCCGGAAACCCAGAACGGCGGCGCAACTATCTAAAAATCGTAGGTCGTCAGTTGTAACGCAAATCCTCAAACCTCATCTTCCACCAGCACTTCCTCCGGCTGGTCGCGGAATGGGCGACCGATACCAGTGACTTGCAAGCGGTCGTACTGACGCATACCTGTACCGGCCGGGATTTTCTTGCCCACAATCACGTTCTCTTTCAAGCCCATGAGATGGTCTTTTTTCGCGGCGATGGCAGCAGTGCTGAGTACTTTAGTTGTCTCTTGGAAAGATGCGGCGGAAATCCACGACTCGGTGCCGAGCGATGCTTTGGTGATACCGAGCAGCATCGAAACAGCCGTAGCCGGGAGCGCGTCGCGGTATTCCACTAATTTTTTGTCGTTGCGTTTGAGGAAAGAATTTTCCTCGCGCACCTGACGCAGCGTGACCAAAGCACCTGCTTTCAGTTTGGTGCTGTCGCCCGGGTCGGTGATGAATTTCTTGTCAAAAATCCAGTCGTTGTAGTCAATAAACTCGTTGCGCTCGACAGGTTCGCCCGCGAGGAAGTGGGTGTCGCCTGGGTCAACGATTTCGAGGCGGCGCAGCATTTGGCGCACGATGACCTCGATGTGTTTGTCGTTGATGTTAATACCCTGCGAGCGATATACCTCCTGCACACCGTTGACGAGGTAAGACGAGGCTGCAAACGGCCCGGCGATAGCCAAGATGTCTTTCACCGAAATGACACCTTCTGTGAGGGCTGTGCCAGCGCGCACAAAGTCGCCATCTTGTACCAAGACGTGCTTGGTGAGTGGGACGAGATATTTGCGCTTCTGACCATCTTTTGCTTCAATCATTGCCTCGCGGTTGCCGCGTTTGAGCGCACCGAATGTGATAACGCCGTCTATTTCGGCCACTACCGCTGGGTTCGACGGGTTACGGGCTTCGAAGAGTTCTGTCACACGCGGCAGACCGCCGGTGATGTCGGCGATTTTACCCAGTTTACGCGGTATTTTCACGATTTGCTGACCGGATTGGACGGCTTCTTCGTCATCCACGGAAATGTATGCGCCAATGGGCAAAGAGTACGTTTTGAGTTCCTCGCCTGTTTTGGAGTTCACTACGGAGATGGACGGGATTTTCCGCTTGTTCTTGCTTTCGATTACCACTTTTTCGGCAAAGCCGGTCTGGTCATCGCGTTCCATGCGGAAGTTGACACCTTCTTCGAGGTTGTTGTATCGAATAATGCCCCCGAATTCGCTGACAATCACGGCGTTGAACGGGTCCCACTGACAGATTTTGTCGCCGCGCTGCACTTCTTGACCGTCGTTGACAAAAAGAAACGCGCCATACGGGATGTAGTTGTTCGCCAGCGTACGGCCTGTTTTCGGGTCAATAAAGCGGATTTCCCCGGTACGAGACACCACCACTTTCACGGGCTTGCCCTCTTCATCCACGCCATCCACTGTGCGGACGGAGTCAAATTCGAGTTTGCCACTGCTGCGAGCGGTGATATCATTTTCGGTTTGGCCGATCATAGCCGTACCACCCGTGTGGAAGGTACGGAGTGTCAGCTGTGTACCCGGCTCGCCGATGGACTGCGCCGCGATAATACCTGTGGCATCGCCCATTTCTGCGATGCGACCCGTTGCAAGGTTTTTGCCGTAGCATTTTGCGCAAACACCATGACGGCTTTCGCAAGTCAGCACGGAGCGGATGGCTACCGACTCAATGTCAGCGACCTCAATATCGGCGGCGATTTTGTCTGTGATATATTCTCCAGCCGCCACAAGCAATTCTTCTGTATCCGGGTGGTAAATATCGTAGAGGCTGTAACGGCCTTTGATACGGTCGCGCAGGTTTTGAATGACTTTGTCGCCTTCTTTGAAGGCTGTCGTGTCAATGCCGCGCAGGGTGTTGCAGTCCACTTCGCGGATAACCACGTCTTGGGCAACGTCCACCAAACGGCGGGTCAGGTAACCAGCGTCAGCCGTTTTCAATGCCGTGTCGGCCAAACCTTTGCGGGCACCGTGCGTGGAGATAAAGAATTCCTGTACGGAGAGGCCTTCAAGGAAGTTCGACAAAATCGGGTTTTCGATGATAGCGCCGCCGGTGTCGCCGGATTTACGGGGTTTGGCCATAAGGCCGCGAAGCCCGCACAGCTGTTTGATTTGCTGTTTGGAACCACGTGCCCCGGAGTCGAGCATCATAAACACGGAGTTGAACCCTTGTTTGTGGCTGCTCAATTCTTTCATCAACTGGTCGGTGATGCGGTTGTCCGCAAACGTCCATTTGTCAATGATTTGGTTGTAGCGCTCGTTGTAGGTGATGAGACCCATATTGTAGTTGTCCCACACCTCGTCCACTTCGACTTGTGCTGCTTCCAATGCCGTTTTTTTCAAAGTCGGAATGATAAGGTCTCCCAAATTGAAAGACAAACCTGCTTTGAACGCCCAGCCGAAGCCAAGTTCTTTGATGGCATCAAGGAATTCTGCCGTCAGTTTGAAACTGGTACGAGTGATGATTTCGCCAATGATACCTTTCAGGTTGCGTTTGGTGAGCAACTCGTTGATGAAAGGCACACCTTCAGGAACGGCTTGATTGAACAGCACTCGACCAACAGTTGTCTTGACGCGCTTGTGTACTATTTCGCCATTTTCTTCCAATACCACACGACATTCTATACCTGCGTGGAGGTCAAGTTGACCCTCGTTGTAGGCAATCGTCACTTCTTCAGGCGAATAGAAACGACGGCCTTCACCTTTCACTGGGTTTTCCGGGATGGACTTTCTTTCTTTTGTCAAATAATAGAGCCCCAACACCATGTCTTGCGAGGGCAGCGTGATGGGCGAACCGTCCTGCGGGTTGAGCATATTGTGGCTCGAAAGCATCAAAACTTGTGCTTCCAAAATAGCGGCATGGCTCAGCGGGACGTGTACGGCCATTTGGTCACCGTCGAAGTCGGCGTTGAAGGCCGTACAAACAAGTGGGTGCAACTGGATGGCTTTGCCTTCGATGAGACGCGGCTGGAATGCCTGAATAGACAAACGGTGCAGCGTCGGAGCACGGTTGAGCATGACCGGGTGGCCGCGCAGGATATTTTCCAGAATCTCCCAAATAACTTGGTCTTTCCGGTCAACGAGTTTTTTCGCGGATTTCACCGTTTTCACAATGCCGCGCTCTATCAATTTTCTGATAATGAACGGCTTGAACAATTCAGCAGCCATTGCCTTCGGGATACCGCACTCGTGCAGTTTGAGTGTAGGGCCTACCACGATGACCGAGCGGCCAGAGTAGTCCACACGTTTGCCAAGCAGATTTTGGCGGAAACGGCCTTGCTTGCCTTTCAGGATGTCGGACAATGATTTGAGGGCGCGGCCACCTTCGGCTTTCACGGCGTTCGACTTGCGCGAGTTGTCGAACAGCGAGTCCACAGCCTCTTGCAACATCCGCTTTTCATTCCGCAAAATCACCTCTGGCGCTTTGATTTCCAAAAGGCGTTTGAGACGGTTGTTGCGGATGATGACGCGGCGGTAGAGGTCGTTCAAGTCAGATGACGCAAAACGTCCACCATCCAACGGCACGAGGGGGCGGAGTTCGGGCGGCACCACGGGCAGGTACTGGATAATGGCCCATTCGGGGCGCTGGCCGGCATCTTCCAAACCAGAACGGAATGCTTCCACCACGCGAAGGCGTTTGTTGGCATCCGTTTTTTTGGCCATGCTGGTTTCGGTGTGCGCGTCGTGGCGCAGCTGTGCCGATAGGTCGTCGAGATTGAGGATGCTCAACAGCGAGAATACGGCCTCAGCACCCATTTTTGCCACGAACTTGTCGGGGTGCGAGTCGTCAAGCAACTGGTTGTCTTTCGGAAGATTATCCAAGATTTCGAGGTATTCCTCTTCCGTCAGCATGTCCATTTTGCTGATGCCTTCCTCGCCTTTGATGCCGGGCTGAATGACTACATACCGCTCGTAGTAGATGATGGCCTCCAATTTTTTGGAAGACAGGCCGAGGATGTAGCCGATTTTGTTCGGCAGGCTTTTGAAAAACCATATATGCACCACCGGCACCACGAGGCGGATGTGCCCCATGCGCTCGCGGCGCACTTTTTTCTCGGTAACTTCCACGCCGCAGCGGTCGCACACGATACCCTTGTAGCGGATGCGCTTGTACTTGCCGCAGTAACATTCATAGTCTTTGACCGGGCCAAAGATGCGCTCGCAGAACAGACCGTCGCGTTCGGGTTTGTAGGAGCGGTAGTTGATGGTTTCCGGTTTGAGCACTTCGCCGTAGCTGCGCTCGAGGATTTCGTCCGGGCTGGCGAGCGAAATGGTGATGCTGTCGAAGCCCTGGTCGGTCTTATTGCTTTTCTTTTTGAAAGGCATATTGTGCTGTTGAGAATTTGAAAGTCAGTAAGTTATTGGGTTAGTATTTTCGTTTTGAGGGGTGTTGCCGAGTGTCGAAAATGTCAAGGATATAAATCTCCTGATTTAATTCGTCCACCTCGTAATACATTCGTCGGTTATTGTCAATCAGCCAAAATCGAACATCGGGGACTTCTGAAGTCCGTCCTGCGTAGGGTTGTTTTTTGATAAATTCCTTCGCCTTCTTAACACGTCGCTCAAAATTTCGGGCGGACTGTTCGGAAAAATGTTCTTCGAGATAAATTACTATCTCTTCAAAGACATTGTACGCTTCATCTGACCAGACGATTTTCATCTCGAACGTCTTTGTTTGAGTCTTTCCCAAACTTCTTCATCCGATACTTGGTGTGCCTTTAAGCGCACACGTTTCTTCAAATACTCCAGCCTTTCGCGTTGGTCACGAGGCAAATTTTCTTGCTCGTCATTGTCAACAACCAGTGTTTCTACCAGCATATCACGAATAGAAGCGAGGAACTCTTCATCTTCTACTTTTGAGACTATTGTGGCGATTTCTCCTCGCAGTTCAAAAATTGACATGGCTTTGAATTTTTTATCGAATGAATTTTTTTTCCAAAGTTAGCCCCTTTTCACCCACCGATACAACCAAGTATATTTCATAAAATGCTTGAGGTTCAAATACTTCGTCCGCCTCGGCACTCCCAAATGCTCGCCTAATTCGTTTACTGTCAACTGTCCGCTGTTCGCCGTCAGCTGTTTAAACAACAGCGCGATGCCTCCCGTTTTTTCCGAAGGCAAATGCCAAATCGGCAAGTTTGCATCTTCGGGCTGCA
>CAYZVM010000290.1:0-4231 GCA_964481485.1 uncultured Saprospiraceae bacterium
AGTGCGCCGCGTCTCCCCTCCTTTTCAGGGGAGGGGTCGGGGGTGGGGTTGAACGCGGGGAGGGTGGAGTTGAATCCGGGAAGCACTTCCGCGAATCCCCCTCCAAAGCCCTCAGCCAAGAACGCCTCTTCGCCGCCGCGTTCCCCGGCAAAACTTACGACAACCGCGCCCTGCGCCACACCATGTCGTACCTGCTCGACATGGTGCGCCGCTACCTCGCCCTCACGGAAATGGAATCCACCGCCGCCGACCAACACTACTACCTCTGCCGTGCTTTGCGCCAACGGGGTTTGGACGAGATGTTGACTTGGGAATGGGGCCGCGCCAACAACCAAATGGACACCGCCCCGGCACGCGACGCGCGGTGGCATTTCGACCAATACGACCTGCACCAAGAACGGCTCGAAGCCCTCGCGCCCCGCGAGCGCTCCGCCCACCTCGACCTCCAACCCCTGCACAACCATCTGACCGTCTTTTACTTGTCCGAAATGCTGCGCCACGCCTGCTCCGCGCTCACGCACCAATCTATGGGCGCGCAGCCCTTCGACGCGGCTTTGCTCGACTCCTTGCTCCAATTGGCCGAAAGTGGCGATTGGCTCGCCGGACATCCGCCTGTTGCGCTGTACTACCACCTGTGTCGTGCCCTGCGCGAACCCGAACAACCCGCACATTTTGATGCGTGGAAAAGCGTGTTGGCCCTGCACGGCGAGCAGTTTTCTGGGTCAGAATTGCGGGGCATTTTCTTGCTCGGCATCAACTATTGTATCCGCCGGATGAACAGCGGCCAAAAGGCATTTATCCGCGAGGCGTTCGAATTGTACCGGGCGGGTTTGGAGAAAAATCTGCTGGCCGAAAATGGCTGGCTGTCGGGATTTACCTATAAAAATATCATCCGAATCGGCACCGCGCTGAGCGAACACGAATGGGTGCACGGCTTTTTTGAACAACACAAAAATGCGCTCCATCCCCGCGAGCGCGAGGCGCTCTACCGCTACAACCTCGCCTTTTTTTACTTTCAAAATCAGGACTTTGCGAATGCGATGCCTCTGCTCCAACAACTTGAATTGGAAGACCGGCTCAACCTGCTCGATGCCCGCCGGATGCTCCTGCGCAGCTACTACGAACTCGGCGAGTACAAGGCACTGGATTCGCTGCTCGGCAGTTTTGCGGCCTATTTGCGCCGCCAAAAAGACTTGGGCTACCACCAAGATTTGAACCTCAACTTGGTGCGGTTCACCAAACGGCTGCTGGAAATCAGGCCGGGCGACAAAAAGAATTTGGAGAAATTGCGGGAAGAAATCCTGAAAACGGAGCAGGTGGCGGAGAAGGTGTGGCTGCTGGAAAAGATACAAGCAGATTGATAATCAGCAAGATGCTGTTGACTTGTGGGCATAAAAAAAGGGACGCGACTTTTCGCGTCCCCCGAATTTCTTCAATTCTAAAAACAATACTTACACACATTGATACTGTTTCCGAAAACCGTGCCAGAAATGTTCTTAATTCTTAATTTATGAAAAAATTTTCTTTGTAGGTCGGAATCACCTTTTTCTCCTGCCCAATCTGGAACATCTGCCGCACCGCATCACGCCCTTTTTCGCCCAAATCAACCGTGTAATCCGTCACATACAAATCAATGTGCGCCCGCATCACCGCATCGTCCATTTCCTGCGCGTGTTGGCGCACAAACGGCATCACGTCGGCGGGGTGGGCGAAAGCATATTCCACGCTGCGGCGCAACACGCGGTTGATTTTACGCTGAATTTCCAATGGCAAATCCCTGTTCACCACAATGCCGCCGAGCGGAATCGGCAGCCCCGTCGTCGTTTCCCAATATTCGCCGAGGTCAAGCAATTTCACCAAACCCTTTTGCTGATAAGTAAACCGGTTTTCGTGGATAATCAGCCCCGCGTCGGCATTTCCCGATAACACCGCATTTTCAATTTCCGAAAAAAGTGTCTCGTGTTTGTCGCGGGCATTCGGGTAGGCGAGGCTCAAGAGAAAATTGGCGGTCGTCATTTTTCCCGGAATGGCGATGCGGGCAGATTCGATGTCGGTGCCGCTCATGGGCGATTGGGCGACGAGCAGCGGGCCGCAGTTGTTGCCCAATGCGCTGCCCGCGTCGAGCAGGGCGTATCGGTCGGTCAGGTGCGCGAAAGCATGGTAACTGAGTTTCGTGATGGCGATTTCGCCCGCAAAAGCCCGGCGGTTGAGCGCCTCCACATCTTCCATAAATACTTCAAAGGCAAGACCTTCGGTGTCCACTTTGCCGTGCAGCATGGCATCGAAGATGAACGTGTCGTTGGGGCAAGGCGAGAAGCCGAGAGAGAGAGGGTTCATGAAAAAAAAGTAATTGAAGTCATTTTATCATCAAACGGCCTGTGTCATTTGCCTACTTTTATGACCCGAAACGACGAAATAACATGAATGGCACTTAATGACTTTAATGACACCTAATGACGCTATTATTTACGAAGACAATCATTTGCTCGGCATCAACAAACCGGCGGGGTGGCTGGTTCAGGGCGACCGCACGGGCGACGCGACGCTGACTGATTGGGGCCGGGATTATTTGAAAGAAAAATATGCGAAGCCCGGCGCGGTGTTCCTCCACCCGGCGCACCGGCTCGATCGGCCCGTGAGCGGCGCGGTTTTGTTTGCACGCACCGATAAAGCGTTGGGGCGTTTGACCACGATGTTCCGGGAAAAACAGGTGGCAAAAACGTACCTCGCGCTGGTGTTGAAAGCACCCAAAGCCCCCTCAGGCGAACTGCGCCATTTTCTCCTGAAAGATGAAAAAAAGAATGTTGTGAAAGCCCTCTCGCACCCTTTTCGGGATGCAAAAGAAAGCGTAACGTGCTATGAATCAATCGGTACAGTTGGTGTCTATTTTCTGTTGCGGGTATTTCCCATGACGGGTCGCCCGCACCAAATCCGGGCGCAACTGGCAGCGATGGGCTGCCCAGTCGCAGGCGATTTGAAATACGGCGCCTCGGCGGCTTTGCCCGATGCCTCTATTGGGCTGCATTGCTGGAGCATGGAGTTTTTGCACCCGGTGCGAAAAGAGAACGTTCTCGTCCAGGCAGATTTGCCCAAGACGGCGTGGTGGGAAAAGGTTGTTTTGTAAACAAAAAAATTGGTGGCACGACTCCGCGTCGTGCCACCAATTTGCATTTCAATTAGCTCAAGGTTTTTACTTGTCGTCGCCGAAAAAGGCGAGGATCTTGTCCGCCAGTTCCATGCCGATATACGACTGCGCCTCCACCGTGCTCGCGCCGATATGCGGGGTGCAAGACACGTTCGGGTGTTTCAAAAGTGCCTCGCGGGGCGTGGGTTCGTTTTCAAAAACATCGAGGCCGACACCTGCCACTTTGCCGCTGTCGAGCGCGACGAGCAGGGCTTCTTCGTCAATCACCCCCCCGCGAGCGGTGTTGATGAGGAAAACACCGTTTTTCATTTTCGCCAACTCGTCGGCGGTGATGGCAGCTTTGCCCGAGCCGGGAATGTGGAAACTGATGAAATCCGACTCGCGCAGGATTTTGTCCAACGACTCGGTGCTGATGTTGAGGCTGAATTTAATTTCCTTGAAATCATTGAGTTGGATACCGATTTCGGCTTCTTGCACAAACGGGTCGTGTGCCCGCACCGACATGCCAAGCCCCAAAGCAATTTTAGCCACTTCTTGGCCGATGCGCCCAAAACCGACAATGCCGAGGGTTTTGCCTTTGATTTGAAAGCCCGTCTCATAGGCTTTTTTCAGTTTTTTAAAATCGCCGCCAGCAGCCAATTCGCGGTTGCTGCGTTGGAGCATCCGCGAGAGAGAGAACAGGTGCGCGATGGCGAGTTCGGCAACCGCACGGGAGGAAGCCATTGGCGTATTGAACACCTGAATGCCTTTTTGCTGGGCGTATTCGAGGTCAATATTGTCCAGCCCGACACCGCCGCGCGCGATTATTTTGAGGTTTTTGGCACCGTCAATTACTGCTTTGGTGACTTTCGTGGCGCTGCGAACGATGAGCACATCGTAGTCTGCCATGCGTTCGGCCAATACTTCCTGTGGGATTTTATCTTCGTCCACGATGTAGTCAGCTTCTTCGAGGAGCAGACGGCCATCGGGGTGAATGCCGTCGTTGGCGAGAATTTTTACCATGATTTTTCTTGCTGTTTAAAAACGTGGCAAAGATAGTTCTTAAAAGCAGGATTTTAGAGGGGGCAAAACCAAACTATATTTCAC
>CAYZVM010000290.1:4331-6247 GCA_964481485.1 uncultured Saprospiraceae bacterium
TCGGGGCGCACTACGACCACCTCGGCCTCGGGCACGACCACAACTCGCTGGAAGCCAACTCGGCAGGCAAAATCCACAACGGCGCGGACGACAACGCGAGCGGCACGGCGGGAGTCATCGAATTGGCCCGCTACTTCGCCCAAAACGGCGTGAAAGAGCAGCACAACTTCCTTTTTCTCTGCTTTTCGGGCGAAGAGCTGGGGCTGGTCGGTTCCAAAAAATACGCCGATGCTCCCACGATTGACCTTGCGAAAGTCAGTTTTATGGTAAATATGGACATGATTGGGCGGCTCAATGCCGAGAAACGCCTCGTGGTGGGCGGTGTCGGCACTGCCCCGGATTTCGTCCCGACGGTCACTGGATTGAAAGGCGATTTGAGCGTCAAATTGGACAGCGCCGGTGTCGGCCCCAGCGACCACACCTCGTTTTATTTGAAAAACATCCCCGTCATGTTCTTTTTTACCGGCCAACATTCCGACTACCACAAGCCGAGCGACGACGTAGAAAAGGTGAATTTTTCGGGGGCAAAACAAGTGCTCGAATTCGCGGCCCGTATCATCGAGTCGTTGGACAAAAAACCCAAACTGACTTTTCAGGAAACAAAAGCCAATCAGGACAACACCCCGCGTTTCAAAGTCACGCTCGGCATTATGCCCGATTACACTTGGGAAGGCGAGGGCGTCCATGTGGACGGCGTGACCGACGGCAAACCTGCCTCCAAAGCCGGAGTGAAAAAAGGAGACGTCATCACCGGGCTGGGCGAATTCCAAGTGACGACCATCCAAGATTACATGAAAGCCCTCGCCGCGTTCAAAAAGGGCGACAGCACGACGGTGAAAGTGAAACGGGCGAGCGAGGAAAAAACATTGCCGGTAACGTTCCAATAATCGCAGCTCTCCATGAAAAATATTGCCATCCTTACTGGCGGCGACTCTGAGGAGCGCGTCATTTCGCTCAAAAGTGGCCAAGTGGTGCGCGACCACCTGCCCAAAGACCGCTACCGCTCTTTTTTGATTGATATTCAAAAAGCAGACTGGCACGATATAGATTCGGGCGTTCAAGTGGATAAAAACGATTTTTCGCTGCTGTCGGGCGGTGAAAAAGTCCACTTCGACTGTGCCTTCGCCGCGCTGCACGGTACCCCGCTCGAAGACGGTAAAATGCAGGGTTATCTCGAAATGCTCGACATCCCCTATACCTGCTGTGATGGTTATGTGAGCGCCCTCACGATGAACAAACACAACACAAAAATGCTGATGGCGCAATATGGCACGGTGCCGATGGCAAAATCCGTGCTGCTGCGCCGGGGTGAAAAAGTGGAGGTGGAAAAGTTGCTCGCGCTGGGTCTGCCGTTGTTCGTGAAGCCCAACACACACGGCTCCAGTTTTGGCGTCACGAAAGTGAAAACGGCGGATGCGCTGCTCGCCGCGGTCGAGGAGGCTTGGCGGTTTGACGCCGAGGCGGTGGTGGAAAGTTTTTTGCCGGGGAGGGAATTCTCCAACGGCGTGTTGCGGGTGGGCGGCGACATCGTGGTGCTGCCTGTGACGGAGATTATCCCCGAGACCGAATTTTTTGATTTCGCCGCCAAATATGAGGGCAAATCCCAAGAAATCACACCTGCCGACCTTTCGCCCGAACTCACCAGCCAATGCCAAGAGCGTTCGCGTTTTCTCTATGAAGCCCTCAAATGCCGGGGCGTGGTGCGCTTCGATTATATCCTTGTGGGCGATACGTTCCACTTTTTGGAGGCCAACACGATACCGGGCATTTCGCCCGCGAGCATCGTGCCGCAGCAAGCACGGGCGCACGGATGGGAATTGGGCGCGTTTTTCGGACTGCTGGTGGAAGAGGCGATGCGCAATGTTTAGGATTGTTTGGGCGGTTTAGGATGGTCAAGATTTCGCAGCGAAATCTTG
>CAYZVM010000291.1:0-3509 GCA_964481485.1 uncultured Saprospiraceae bacterium
CTCCCGGTGAAACTCATCAATTTCAAAGCCGTCATAGAAGACAGCAACGTTTCCTTGTTGTGGAGCACCGCCACCGAAAAAAACAACCTCGGCTTCGAGGTGGAGCGCAGCACCGACAATCGCCATTGGACGACCCTCGGCTTTGTGCCGGGCAACGGCACCACCGCGCTGCGGAACGACTACAATTTTACGGATGAAAAACCCCTCGCTGGGGTCAATTACTATCGCCTCCGGCAAAATGATTCCGACGGCCAGTTCGAGTATTCGCCCATCGTGATAGCCGATGTGCGCGGCAGCGGTCTGCAATTCGATGTTTTTCCCAATCCATCCTCCACTGGCGAATTGTCCATCCGGGCTGTCAGCGAGCAAGAAGGAAACGGGGTGCTGGAAATTTTTGATTGGGTAGGCTACAAAGTATTCATGGAGACCGTCCAACTGCACAAAGGCACGACGATATTCCCCGTCACGATGACTACTTTTCCAAAAGGCACTTACACCGCACGCCTCAAAATGCCCGACGGTCAAGTGCAGTTCAAGAAAATTGTGTTGCAATAAAACTGCTGGCGCAATCGCTTTTGAAAATAAGTACCCCGGCACAATTGGTTTTGAGAATTGAACGATGGGGTTTTGTGCCGCAACAACTCGTTTTTGAGGCGAATCCCGATTTATCGGGATTTAACGAAAAAACGAGGAAGTTTCGGTGCAAAATACCAAGTCCAAAGTCTAAACTAATTGTGCCGGGGTACTTAAGGCGCGACAATCCTTTGATTCGGGGTTGTCGCGCTTTTTTATTTCAATTCCTCATAGTCAATATACTCGCCTTCGTCCTCAAAACGGCTTTTCTGAACGATTCGAGTTTCCGGCCCTTGGGCAGGCGGCGGAGGCGGGGGCGGCGGAGCTTGCGGGGGTCTGTAAAATCCCAACAACATGGGCCGCAGGGCTTGATAGAGCCATATAATTGCCAGCAAAGTGAAGAGCCATTTCAGTAACATATTCAAGAAACCGGAGTCCCGGCAGGTTCGTTTTTTTCAAAAATCTTTTTCAATAACGGATGGCCGAATACCGCGAGTATGATGATAAAAACACCGACATAAAAGCCGGGGTTCAACTCTTTGTCCTCACGGAACATGAGCGCCGCCAGTAAAACACCGTAAACGGGTTCGAGGTTGATGGTCAGGTTGGTGGCAAAAGCAGAAATATGCCGCATGGCCAGCAAAGTGAGGTAATAAGGCAGCAACGTGCACACCCACGCCAACACGCCCAGCCACAGCCAATCCCACTTTTTCGGCAGCACGGCCAACTCCGGCGAGTTCGCCAGCGCAAACGGCAGCACGAGCGAGGTCACGGCCAAGGCAGCGAACAACTCCACAAAACTCATCACCAACGGCGGCGGCGGATGGTGATCCAATACCTTTTTGTTCAATGCCGTAAATACCGCCGCGAGCAATGCGCCGAGCATACCCACCGCAAAACCGACGCGCATCGTCCAGTCAATATTGCCCACTATCAGCATCATGCCCGGCAGGATAAAAATGCCGAGCGCCAGTTCGTACCACTTCATTTTTTGCCGCAACAGCAGCGGCTCGGCCAGTGCCGAAAAGAACGACGTGGTCGCCATGGAAGCCACCGCGATGGAGGCGTTCGCAATTTTTATTGCCCCGTAGAAACACAGCCAATGGATACCCACCAAAACGCCGATGCCAAAAAGTCGCCAAAACGTGCGACGTTCCAAATTCAGAATGTGTCTGGAAGGCAGCACCAAACCCAACGTGACGCTGCAAATCAGCACCCGCCACCATACGAGCGGCAACGCCTGCAGCGAAATCAATTTCCCTATAACAGCCGTGAAACCCCAAATAAACACGCAAAAGTGGAGATAGAGGTAGGCCCGAAGTTTGTCCGTCATAACTGCCACAAAAGTAGTGCGTTCGTTTAGACTGCTTCCAAATTTTCGCCGCTCCCGCCCAATGACGAAGCGGTGACATTGCCGCAAAACCGCCTTTCTACTTTTGCCATAAATCGAATGGAAGCACAATCACCGAAATAAAACCCATGCTCGACGGATATCATATTCTTACGCTGACCCATCGCGATGTTTCGCTCGAAACCATTGGTCAAGCCATCGTGCCGGGCGACGATGCCCCGCAAATGCTCCAAGCTTTGAAAACCAATTTTGGCTGGGACGAACTGCTCTACCTCGCCACCTGCAACCGGGTCACCTACCTTTTTTATAGCCAAGCACCCGTGGACGAAGATTTGGCGGACAAGGTGTTGCGCCACATTCGCCCCGAACTTTCTGCACAGGTTTCGCAAAATGTCGCTGGCCAAATGCGCCTGCTGCATGGCGCGGACGCTGTGCGCCACTTGTTTGAAGTCGCCGGTTCGATGGACAGCCTCGTGGTCGGCGAGCGCGAAATCATCCGCCAACTCCGCGAAGCCTACGATCGCAGCCATGCCTGGCACCTCACGGGCGACCACCTGCGCCTCCTGATGCGGTTCACTATCGAGACCGCCAAAGAAATTTATACCCACACCGGCATTGGCCAAAAAGCCCTTTCCGTCGTCGCGCTGGCTTTTGCCGAAATGCAAAAAAGCCATTTGCCCGCCGAAGCCCGCATCTTGCTGGTCGGCGCAGGTCAGACCAATGCGCTGTTTGCCAAGTTTTTAGTAAAATATGGCTACCGCAACGTCACGGTTTTCAACCGTACCGTGGAAAAAGCCGAAACACTCGCGCAGCAGTTTTCCGGTGGCCGGGCACTCCCGTTCGATGCGCTGGAATATTATTCCGAAGGTTTCGACGCGCTCATCGTTTGCACCGGCGCGACGCAGCCCGTGATTACGCCCGCACTCTACCAATCTTTGCTGGCTGGCGAAACCTCCCGCAAAACGGTGGTTGACCTCTCCGTGCCGAATAATGTGGACAAACACATTTTGGCCCATCACCCGGTACAATTCATTGAAATAGAGAACCTTCGCGCCACTGCTCGCGAAAATCTCGCACACCGTGAGCGCGAGCGCACAAAAGCGGAAGACATTATCAGCCAGCGCATTTACGCCTACCGCGCACGCTGGCACGAGCGCCAAGTAGAGCGCTCGCTCGCCCATATCCCCGATGAGGTGCGGGCCGTGAAAGAACGCGCCGTCAATGAGGTTTTTGGAAAAGAGTTTGCCCAACTTGACACCGCCTCGCAGGAATTGATGCTGAAAATGTTGAGCTATATGGAGAAAAAGTGCGTCGCCATTCCTATGAAGGCGGCGAAGGCGATTGCGCTGCACGCGCAAAAGCAGCACCGACCCCTCGTCAGCAGCATTTGATTTTATAGAAAAAAAGAATTTTTTGCCCGCCCTGCCCGCCTGTACAGCGGAGCGGAGCGGGCTTTTTTTGCGCTGTTCAGAAATTTTTTTCAGCATTTCTTTTCCCCATTCCCCAAACCCACCTACATTAACCGCTCAAAGCAGATTTTTTCACCAAACAAAATTCTTGGTCATGCACTCTGCCCGTTTACAAT
>CAYZVM010000291.1:3609-6240 GCA_964481485.1 uncultured Saprospiraceae bacterium
CGTTCACCAAACCAAGTTCTTTGCCAATGGCAGCCTACACTACTGACAAGATTCGGAATGTGGTCCTCGTGGGACACTCCGGCAGCGGCAAAACCACCTTTGCCGAAACCATGCTCTTTGAAGCGAAAGCCGTCACCCGTCGCGGCACCGTCAGCGATGGCAACACGCAGAGCGACTACGCGCCGCTCGAACAACAACGCGGCCATTCTCTTTTCGCTTCTCTTCTTCATTGCAGCTGGAAAGACACCAAAATCAACATCCTCGACACGCCCGGCCTCGACGATTTTGTGGGCGAGGTGGTGACGGCATTGAAAGTGGCCGATACGGCGGTCATTCTGCTCAATGCGCGCAGCGGGGTGGAAGTAGGCACCGAACTGATTTGGGAATACGTCGAAGAATTCGAGACACCCGCCCTTTTCGTGGTCAATCACCTCGACCACGAAAAAGCAGATTTTGAAATGACGCTCGACCAAGCGACGAAACGATTTGGCAGTCGCGTGTTGCCCCTCCAATTTCCTGTAAACCAAGGAACTGGCTTCAACGCAATCGTGGACGCACTCCGCATGGTCATGTATGTTTTCCCGCCAACGGGCGGCAAACCGGAGAAAAAACCCATCCCCGCCGAGCATCAGGCACGTGCCAATGAGATGCACAACGCCCTCGTGGAGGCAGCCGCCGAAAACGACGAGACGCTTATGGAAAAATATTTTGAGGAAGGCACATTGAATGAAGAAGACCTCGCAAAAGGTCTCTCCATTGGTATGTCGCACCGGCAATTTTACCCCGTGTTCTGCGCATCGGGCTTGCAGGACATGGGCAGCGGGCGCATCATGGGTTTTATCCACGATGTGTGCCCCAGCCCCGCCGACCGCCCCGCCGCTGCTTTGGAAGGCGGTGGCTCCAAACCCTGCGATGCCTCTGCCCGCCCTTGCGTGTTTATTTTCAAAACTGTAAACGAGCCAAAAGTGGGCAATGTCTCCTATTTCAAAGTATTTTCCGGGGTGCTGAAAACGGGCGACGAACTCACCAACGCCGACAACGGCGCGGTAGAGCGTTTTTCGCAACTCTTTGAAAGTGAGGGGAAAAACCGCGATCAAGTAGATGAATTGCGCGCTGGCGACATCGGCTGCACCGTCAAGCTCAAAGGCTCGCACACCAACCAAACCCTCAACCCCAAAGGCTCCGACCTGAAAATCGAACGCATCCACTTCCCCTCACCGCGCATCCGCATGGCGGTGGTGCCGCCGAGCAAAGCCGAAGTCGAGAAGATGGCCAACGCCCTCCACTCCATTCAAGAAGAAGACCCCACGTTGCTCGTGGAACAAAGCATCGAACTCAAACAGACCATCGTGCAGGGGCAGGGCGAGATGCACCTCGATATTATTCGCTACAAAGCCGAGCAAAACTTCGGCGTGCGCATGGAATTTATCGAGCCGCGCATCCCCTACCGCGAGACGATTACGAAAGAGGTCAATCAAGATTATCGCCACAAAAAACAATCGGGCGGTGCCGGCCAATTTGCCGAAGTCCACATGCGCATAGAGCCGTATTTTGAAGGCATACCCGCGCCGCACGGCCTGAATGCCAAGAACATAGAGGTGGAAGATTTGAAATGGGGCGGTAAATTCTCTTTCGTGTGGGCCATCGTCGGCGGCGTGATTGACAGCCGTTTTATCAACGCCATCAAAAAAGGCATCATGGCGAAAATGGAAGAAGGCCCCGGCACCGGTTCCTACTGCCGCGACATCCGTGTGAGTATTTACGACGGTAAAATGCACGACGTGGACTCCAACGATATGGCTTTCCAAATAGCCTCCACCATGGCGTTCAAAGAGGCATTCCACAAGGCCGGGCCGCAAATCCTGGAACCTATTTACGACCTCGAAGTCATGGTAGATGCCGAGTTCATGGGCAACGTGATGGGTGACTTGCAAACCCGCCGCGCCATCATCATGGGTATGGACTCTGAGGGGCATTATCAAGTGATTCGCGCCCGTATCCCGTTGAAAGAGTTGCACAAATACTCTTCCACGTTGCGCTCGCTCACACAGGGCAAGGCGAAATTCAAGATAGCATTTGCGGATTATGCCGCTGTGCCGGGCGATATTCAGGCAAAACTGACCACAGAATATGCCAAGACGGCACAGGATGAGCATTGATTCTTTGCGCAGTTTGCGGTATGCAGTTCGCAGTTTTTAAAATCCCGGGCAGCTTGTGCTGTCCGGGATTTTTTGTTTGCTCAGTTTTGTGCTGAGGAACGGCGCCGTAATTATTTTACTGAAAACCAGTTTGTTATATGACTAACTCGGCACTTTAGCGCCGAGAAAAAGATCAAAAAAAGAGGCTTTAACTCAAATTAGGAGAACTGCGGACGGTTCGATGCACCCAAGAGCCCGGGTGACGACGGTGCCTGCTCCCCTGATTGCGCAATGACAGGCTTTCTTTTCTATCATTCAAAAATTTAAACCACCAAATAATTTGCTTGCCAATGTTGTTTTGAAAAAAACGAGAGGCCGCCCCGCAGCAGCGAGACGGCCTCTTTTTATTTCCCGAAACGAAAAAGTTCGGATTGTAACATTTACTGTCTTGCAAACGTGCCCTCCACTCTTCCGGCAGCAGCGAGCAACGTCA
>CAYZVM010000292.1:0-6178 GCA_964481485.1 uncultured Saprospiraceae bacterium
TCTTGGGTTTTCAAAAAATCGGCCACGAGCCAAGCATCGTTCGCGCCCACAAGCACGGTGCGGAGGCCATAGTTTTTTGCAAAAAGTACGGATTCCTGAATGGTGCGGGCGTTGTCCGTGTGGACGTATAGATTTTGTTTTTTGTCCCAAAGACCACGCATGGCCTCGAATCTCGGGTTTTGAACCTCCGGTGCGGGTTGTTGAGCGTAGGCGCGGGCTTCGTCGAAGAACTGGCGCAAAGCCAGCACATCTTTGTCGTATTGCTCATTTTTTTGGTCTGCGGGTGGCGCACCGAAGCCAAAACTGCGGGTGCGCGGTGTCGGCCAATTGAGGTGAATACCGTCGTCGGCGCGGTAGGTCGCATCTTCCCAGTTCCATGCATCGAGTTGCACGACAGACGAGGTGCCGGAAACGGTGCCGCCGGTCGGAATCACCTGCGCCAACAGCACACCGTTGGAGCGGATGGTCGGAATCAGTTCCGAGTCGGTGTTGTAGGCCACAATGCTGCGTGCGTTGGGGTTGATTTCGCCAACTTCCGTGAAATCGCGGGTGGGACGAGCGGCTTCGATTTCGACGAGGCCGAGCCGGGTATCGGGCGCGATAAACCCCGGATAAACGTGTTTGCCCGATGCTTCGTAAATCTTGCCAAAACTTTTCGGGTCGAGGCGAATGAGGGTAGCATCGGCCACGATGGTCAATTTGCCGCCTTCAAAAGCGATGGCGCTGTTTTCTATCACCTGCCCGTTGCCGAGGTGCGCGGTGGCTCCCATGATGAGGATGGCCGTTTTTTGGGGCGGAGCGGGAGTGGGTGTTTGCGAGAGCAGTGAGAGGGGTGAGAAGAGTGAGAGAAGTGAGAGGGGCGAGAGGAGTGAGAAGACTTTGCTCATATTTTTCAGCCTGAGATTTTAAAAGCAGTGATTTCGCGGTATTTGGCGTAGCCTTTCATGGCGTGGACGTACTGTTGGTATTCACCCCACTCCACCGAGACTTTTTTGCCGGCGAGGGCTTTCGTTTGTTGTTCGAGTTTTTCGGCGCCGGGAAAGGGGCGAATCCAGCGGAAAGTTTCGTCGCCGTCCTCGGTTTTGAGTATGATTTTCACGATTTCGCCGCTGCTTTCCACCCGCACAAATGTGCCGGATGTCTCCCCGGTGCTTTCATACGCCGCGCCGCTGCCTACCGTGACGGTTTGTGCTTGGCCCTCGCTGAGCATCATCATGTAGGGGATGGCCGCAGGGCATTTTTGGACGAGTTTCATGCCGAATTTTTCCCCGATTTTTCGGCCTGTCTCTTCATTGAATTCCGCATTTTCGTAGCCGTATTCTTTGGCCAAATCTTCGATGTTGCTCAACATGGATTTGGTGAGGCACTCCACCGAGCCAGCCTTTTTTTCATCTTCCGTGAGTTTTTTCTTTTCTAATGCTTCATAACATTTGCAGGCTTCAGCGACGGCTTTGTCGGATGCAGCCGATTGGGCAAGTGCGATGCCCGGGAAAGTCAGGGCAATCAGGAGAATCAGGTTTTTCATAAAAAGATGCTGAATTGAAGATTGAAGTAGATATGGCGCGAAAGGTCGTAATTTTCACACAGTTTTCATTTTTGAATTTCCGAAAATGAAGTAGACAAAATGCAAAAGATTGCCCTCTAAATCGAACACCCTTGCGCAGGCAGCGTTCATCTTTGCACTATGGCAAATATCAGCGACCTCATCGGCAACACCCCTTTGGTGGAAATAAAACTTTCGGTCAGCAAACCCGGGGTGAAAATTTACGGAAAATTGGAAGGCCAAAACCCCGGCGGCAGCGTGAAAGACCGGGCGGCTTACGGCATGATAAAAGGCGCGCTCGACCGCGGCGACCTGAAACCGGGCATCAAACTCATAGAAGCCACCAGCGGCAACACCGGCATCGCGCTGGCGATGATAGCGCGGCTTTTTGAAGTCGAAATAACGCTGCTCATGCCCGACAACTCCACCGAAGAACGGGTGCAAACGATGGAGGCCTATGGCGCGGAAGTCATCCTCACACCCGCTGCGCGCACCATCGAATATTCCCGCGAACTGGCCGAAGAAATGGTGGCTGGGGGCGGCTATTTTATGCTCAACCAATTCGCCAATCCCGACAACTGGCGCGCCCACTACCGCAGCACCGGGCCAGAAATCTGGCGCGACACGGCGGGCGAAATCACACATTTTGTGTCTTCTATGGGTACTACTGGTACCATTATGGGCGTGTCGCGTTTTTTGAAAGAACAAAATCCGGCGGTGCAAATCGTGGGCGTGCAGCCCACCGACGGCTCGAGTATTCCCGGCATCCGGCGCTGGTCGCCAGAGTTTTTGCCAAAAATATTCGAGCCGGAGCGGGTGGACAAGGTGATTGACGTTTCGCTGGACGAAGCCACCGCCATGATGCGCCGTTTAGCAAAAGAAGATGCCATTTTCGGCGGGGTGAGCAGCGGTGGGGCGGTGGCCGCGGTTGGCAAATTGATAGAAGAATTGGACGAAGGCGTGGTCGTCTGCATCATCTGCGACCGGGGCGACCGCTATCTGTCGTCGGGGGTGTTTGCGAAATGAGGGCACTCATTTACGGCGATGCCGCCCCATAAGTCGTTTCAGTCAACGTCACCTTCAGTTTACCCCAGCAGCGTTTCCGCTTGACGATGAGGAGGTTATCGTAGTCATTTTCTGGGATAGCAGTCAGCGTCGGCGTGGTGCCCAGCAATTGGGTAATGGACAAGATGGTGTTGCTGTGGCCTACCACCAATCGGTTTTTCCCCAGCGGTTTGAGGCGTTTATTGACAAAGGACTCAAGGGTGTCGTTGCTGTATCGCTGAACGGCCACCGAAAGGGCAGTACCAGTAGGTTGCGCCGTTTGTAGCGTCCTGTTGGTTTCGGTGGAATAGATTTCACTGATGTTTTTGTCAGCCATCAGCGTTGCCAGTTGTTGCGCTCTTGCCATACCTGCAGGTGACAAATCCGGGTCGCCGGTGTTGCCTGCTTTTTCGGCATGGCGGACGATGTAAATGGTGGAACTACACGAAGAAGCGAAGAGTGCGGCGGCGAGTAGCAGCGCGGGAATGATTTTAAGATTTGTCATGATTTGGAATTTTTGGATGGTGAAAAAAGAAAATCCCTTTGCAATCCGGGAAGACGGGCAGCAAAGGGACGTGTCGGAATTAATGGTTTTCATCGGGGTGCTTTTAGTCCGACAAAGATAGCGGCAGCCAGTGGCGATTGTCAAGTAAACGCACCCGCAGACATCAATTTTAACTGAGATTTTATTTCACCGCGCACCGCAACATCTCCACGCCTTCAATATTTCCTTCCAAAACATCGCCTATCTGCACCGGCCCCACACCCGCCGGAGTACCGGTGAAAATGTAGTCGCCTTTGTGCAGTGTGAAGTAGCGCGAGATATGGCAAATGAGCGTATCAAAAGAAAAAATCAAATCGCGAGTGTGGCCGTCTTGCACCACCGCGCCGTTTTTTTTCAATTGAAAATGAATGTCTTGCGCGTTTTCCAACTCTTCCAACGGCACAAAACGGCTGATGGGTGCCGAGCGGTCGAAACCCTTGGCGATTTCCCACGGATGGCCTTTTGATTTCAATTTGTCCTGCAAATCGCGAGCAGTAAAGTCAATGCCGAAAGCCACCGCGTCGTAATATCGCGCCGCAAATTCGGGCTGCACCGAGCGGCCGTTTTTGCACACTCGCAGCACGATTTCGCCCTCGTAGTGCAGGTCTTTTGTGAAATCGGGATAATAAAACGGCTTGTTGTTCACCACCAGCGCGGTCGGCGGTTTCATAAAAATGAGTGGCTCCGACGGCACGGGGTTGTTGAGTTCTTTGGCGTGGTCAACGTAGTTGCGACCGATGCAGAAAATCTTCATGGCGTTGATTGATAAAGTGATAAGGGTTTATTAAAGTTGATAATCAACAAATTTAAAGGTCAGTTTTTCAGCCACAAAGAAACTTACTCAACCCGAAACCTTTAAACCCAAAACCTTGCAACCTTTACTCTACAAGTATCTCATCCACAAAAACCCAGCATTTCTTCCCGGCGGCGGAATGCCAACCCGGGTTTTTCAATAGGTTTTCCACCTTCACTTTCAGGTAACGAGTCTGCACGGGTTTGGGCGCAGCTTCACTGACAATCCCAGTTTTGTTTTCTTGCATCGCCGTCGGCACAGGGTAACGGGCGCGGATGCATGGCTGCCAAATTTTCCCGTCGTCGGAAGTCCAGACTTGGAGGCCGTGCGGGGCAAAAACCCACGAGCCGTTGTTCTCGGCAAAGTGGACGCTCAGTCGGCGAAAATCAATTTTTTCTCCAAAATCAAGAATGGCCGTCAGGTGCTCGCCCTCAAAGCCGAAGAAGTTTTTATCGGTGTGTGTTTCGCCTATTTTGCCGTCAATCAGCGAGTTAGGACCCTCGCCGGGGTATTTTGGTGAAGGCGGCGCGACGAGCGTCGCGGACTTCGGTGTCCATTTTCTTTTGACAAAAGAAGCCTGCACGATGGGGCTGTTTTCCCAACCTTCTTTGGCGGCGATGGTGCGCAAAGTGGTGGATTCTCCAAAAATCAGTGGCTCGCCTTTGTACCGATGCGACTGTGTGGTGGGCGAGGCTTGGTCGAGCGTGTAAAAAAGGCTGACCGTTTTGAAAGGAAAGTCCAGCACGACCTGCACCGTGTCTTCAAAAATATTTCGGGAAAAAAGAATCTTCGGCGGGCGGAGTTGGAGCGGCGCGGCGGAAGTATCTGCCGTCGGGCCGGATTCAATTTTCAGACTGGGCAGATCCGCCCGAATGCGCTCCAAACCGGCGGGCGAGAACTGGCTGTTCCACACAAACAGCGAGCGCAGCGCGGGCATTTTCCCCAAAAATTCGGCAGCCTCGTCGCCGACTTTCGTGCCGGTAAGATTTAGATAATCAACAAATTGTAGGCCTGCCAAGTTTTTCAAACCTTCCGTGGAAACAGCGGTGTTGGACACATTCAGCCGGGTCAAATGGGGCAAATTTTTCAAAACCGCCAACATCTTGTCATCCGCGTTGGAATGGCTCAAATCAAGGTGGGCAATTTGCTGCCCGACATTTTTCAGCAAATCCATTTTGGCCGCATCGAGGTCTTTTTTCCCGGCTGCAGACACGGCCAGCCACGGGAGGCTTTCGCCCAACGGCATGACCGCGATGCGGTTTTTGCGCAGCAAATCAATATCGCCCGCATCGGCGGGTTCGACCTCCACAGGGGGAAACGAGGCAGGCTCAGGCGCGGCACTTTCTGCCAAAGAAAACGCGGCAGCAAGTTGGGCAAAATCCGCGCCAGCCGCAATCCACTGTTTCACGATATCAATTTCCTCCGGCGTGAGCGGCAGTTTGCCTTTGGGCGGCATCCGGTCGTCGTCGTGACCGGGCAGCGTGACGCGACGGAAAAGTTCGCTCGAATCGGGGCTGCCCGCCACCAGCACCGGGCCGTGTTTGCCGCCACGCAGGATGTTCTCCGGCGAGTCGAGCAGCAGGCCGCCTTTTTTCTTGTTGGGGTTGTGGCAAGAGACGCACTTTTTTTGGAGGATGGGTTGGATGTGCGCCTCGTATGCCGTCGAAGCAACCCCACCCCGACCCTCCCCTAAAAGGGAGGGAGACACAACGTGTTCATTTTCAATTTTTTGAAACAAATACCCCTCGCCGTGCGTAAGCGAGCCGCCGAAATGACCGGCCAAAGAAACTGCCGCGACGGTAATCGCCAAGCCGTGAAAATACCAACGCGAGCGACGCAGCCACCACGTCGCGCCAGCCAGCCCGGCAGTGGCAAAACCAAGCCATTGGTGGCGCTGGAGCAGCCCCTCGTCGTAGCCGCCATTTTGGGCGAGCAGCCAGCCGAAAACGGCGGCGAGCACGGCGGCGATGGCACCCAAACCGACCGTAAAATCAAGCGCGGGGCGATATGTGCCCGTTTTTTTGAAAAAAGAAAACGCCGCGAGTGCGCCAGCCAACAGCAAAAAACCGATGGGCAGGTGCAAAAAAATGAGGTGCAGGCGACCGAAAAATTCACCCAACGAAGTCATGAGATCGAGCGAGTTTTGTTTAATCGGCCAATTGTTGGGCGCGTTCGGGCAAACGCAGGGTTTTCACGGCAGCGTTGTGGTCGTTGGCAGACCAGATGTTGAACTTGACGGCGTTGAAAATGAAAA
>CAYZVM010000293.1:0-1276 GCA_964481485.1 uncultured Saprospiraceae bacterium
ACCAGCAACCAGCAACCAGCAACCCGCAACCAGCAACCAGCAACCAGCAACCCCGCAACCAGAAACCCCGCAACCAGAAACCTTCTTTCAGAAACAACCAACTTAAACTTTCCTGCGCCAATACCACATCGGGCTTCCGGCACGTTTTTGGCGAGATTTTGCGCAAACGGGCGGATGGTACGGTAAAATCATCCAATTCTGCCTACTTTTGCGGCCTTTCACACTCATTCAAAAGAATATGAAGCAAATACGACTTTGGGCGCTTTTTATCGGGCTTGTGCTGACAAGCCACCTTTCATTCGGGCAAATGCGCGGCTTTGAAATCGGTGGCTGGGTTGGGGCTTCCAACTACTTTGGCGACCTCAATACCGGCTGGCGCGTCAATCGCGCACAACTCGCCGGTGGCATCGGCGCCCGGTACAATTTCAACGACCGGCTGGCTTTCAAACTGGGCGGAAACGTGGGCCAAATCAGCGCTTATGACTCTGACTCCAAAAACAGCTTTGAGCAACGCCGCAACCTTTCTTTCAAAAGCTTCATCTTCGACGGCACGGCGCAATTCGAGTTCAATTTTATGCCGTACATACACGGCCACCGCGATTATTTTTTCACTCCATATCTGTTCGCCGGTGTTTCGATGTTCAATTTCAACCCCCGTGCAGAACTTGACGGCGAGTGGTACAATCTCCGCGAATACGGCACCGAAGGCCAATTTCGCGGCGAAGAATACGGCACCATGCAGGGTGCGCTCGCTTATGGTTTTGGTTTCAAAACCGACCTCTCCTATCGCTGGAGCCTCAATGTGGAACTGAGCGGGCGCAAACTTTTCACCGACTATCTGGACGACGTGAGCGGCGTGTATGCCGACGTGCGCGACATCCGCGCCCAGCGCGGCGAAATCGGTGCCGCACTCTCCGATCGTTCTGGCGAACCTAAAATCGGCGAGCCCGGTCGCCAGCGCGGCAACGGCAAAAACAACGATATGTACGCCCTGCTCAACGTGGGCATTTTTTACTATTTTGGGTACATCCGCTGCCCGGAGTTTTTGCGGTAAATTCATTTCACCGCTCCAGTGCACAATCCCCTGAAAATTGACAGATGTCAATTTTCAGGGGATTGTTTTTTTAGAGTTCTTGCGAAATCACAACCTGTCATGTCGAGCGAAGTCGAGACATCTGTGCATGAACAGAACAGAAGTATGTGCCTCTCAAACCTTGATATCAGATGTCTCGACTTCGCTCGACATGACACGATCAAGTTAGGTTTTTGGAAGAAA
>CAYZVM010000293.1:1376-6108 GCA_964481485.1 uncultured Saprospiraceae bacterium
CGGTGCCAACAAACCCTGCGACGGCAACGTGAAAGTGGAAACGAGGCTGAATGTGACGGCGACGGACACCAAAGGATTGGTCGGGACAGAGATTGGAATGGTGACACCTCCGGCACCTTGCTGAAGAAAAAGCGTGGCACCCGCGCACGGAGCAGTGAAGCCGTTGGCATCCATGCGGGCCAAGGTGCTTTCATACGTGCTGTTGGCGATAGCGCCGCTGAAAAACGCACCAGCCCCCGGCACCGGCAGCATGGACACGAAACGTGTGTCGCCAGCATGGGCATACAGGTTTGTCCACAGCGTCGTTCCAGCCGCGTCAGTTTTCAGCACAAATGCGTTTTGGGTTTGTGGCAAACCGGTAGGCGTTGAGGTGAAAGTGCCGCCAATCAGATAGCCATCAGAGAGGGCCTGCACCGTCGTGAACCGGGCAACCGCTACCGGGGTCAGCGTGCTGTACGATTTGCTCCACAAAATGTCGCCGGTGGCATTTGTCCTGAAAATCAGACTTTTAGAGCCGTCGTGCGCGCCGCAAGCCACTACGAAACCGCCCGCCGCCGGGTCGTGCGCCACAGATACCGAAAGCATTTTGCCCGTTTGATACCGCAGTCCCCATTGGCTCTGGCCGTTGGCATCTAATTTTGACAGCGCCACTTCGTTGTCAATCGTAAATGCCGCGATATAGGTGCCATCGGGCAATTGGCGCATGTCGGTGAGGCTTTCTGTGCCGTTGGAGCGGAAGCCGCGCGTCCATTGAATGTCGCCGTTGGCGGCGAGTTTGAGCAGGTACCATTCGGGGCCGTTCGTGCCAGTATTGTAAAACAAACCGCCCGTGAGGAAACCGCCGTCTGAAGTCGGCAAGGCCAATTGCATGGTCGTTTCGGCACTGACCGGCAAACCCGACGGCGCGTACAGCCTCGACGATAGTGGAGCACCCGACGCATCGGTTTCGGTCATAATTGCGGCGAATTTCGCCTGACTGACCTGCCGGCCATAACCAGCCACCAGAAATCCACTGCCCGGACTGGCAGGTTGGGTGCCAATCGGGAACAACTGGGTGCCTGACGCAAAACTCCCGAAACTGCGCCGCCATTGGATGTTCATGTCCTTGTCTGCCAGCGCGATACCGTCAAAAGAGGTCAGCACAAAGTCTTGTCCCGCAGGGTGAATATGGAAGTAGGGGGCGTTTTCGACCTTCTTTTGAAACAACAGGTATTGGGCAACACTTTTTGCCGGGAACATGGCAAAAACTGCGAGCGACAGAACGGCCGCAACAAGGGCAGATTTAACAGTTTTGCTGGCTGGAGTGAGTTGAGCGCTCTCAGAGTTGGGGTGAGGTTGGGAGAAACTTGCAATTTGATTTTTCATAACGACGTGCATTTTTTTGACAAAAATGGCCGCCGCACACCGGGGTGGGCAAGTACAGATTTTGGTGGTTATCAGGCCGATTTTAGCCGTTATTTAGGGAAAATACAACTGCGATTATTTTTTAACCCCCTAATTTTCAATCTGTTGTATCAAAAAATGTTTTGTACAGGAAAATGTGTTTTTCGCAGAAATGGGGAAGGAAATCGGCGGAATAGCTGGACACGGCGCAGCGGGAACACCAAGAGTGGCAGGTTTTCCTCGTAAAAAAGCCGATTGTTTGAAATTCGTAATTTTCGCTTTGAAACTCGTTTGAGAGAGGACGAGTGGCCCCTCATCTTTGCAGTGCGAAATTTGCTTCCGTCATGGACAAAATCGAATCAATAGAAGAGTTTTACAAACGAAAGTTTGACTGGATTCCCGATAATTTCAAAAATGAAATCAGGCATTTCAATGTATTTCCTCATGTGCCCGTAGAGCCGGGGAAAACCAACCCAGTGCCTTACAAAAGGCGGGATTATTACAAGATAATGCTCGTGGTTGGGAATATAGATATGCAATATGCCGATAAGGTGGTCACCGTCGAGAAGCAGGCGATGTTTTTTTCCAACCCCCAGATACCTTACAAATGCGGCAATCTGGAAAATATCAAAGAAGGCTTTTACTGTATTTTCAATCAGCACTTTTTCCACAAGTTCGGAGATTTAGGTCAGTACGACGTGTTCCAACCTGGCGGAAACCATGTGTTTGAATTGTCGGACGAGCAGGTGGAACAGGTGAGCGCCATTTACCAAAAAATGTTTGCTGAAATCAAATCCGACTATGTCCACAAGTACGACGTGCTGAGGAATCTTGTATTTGAACTCTTACATTTTGCCATGAAAATGCAGCCAGCCGCGCCATCTGACCACCAACGGATAAACGCCTCACAACGCATCGCCACCTTATTTTTGGAATTGCTGGAACGCCAATTCCCCATTGATGAAAACCACCCGAAAGTGGGTCTCCGCTCAGCCTCCGATTTTGCCAGCCAACTGAACATCCACGTCAACCACCTGAACCGGGCGGTGAAAGCCATCACCGACAAAACAACAGCCCAAATCATCGGCGAACGCATTTTACAGGAGGCGAAAATCATGCTGCGGCACAGCACTTGGAATGTATCAGAAATTTCGGATGCGCTGGGTTTCGTGGAGGTGACGCACTTCAACAATTTTTTCAAAAAACACGTCGAGACCAGTCCGCTGAAATTCAGAAATCTGTAAAATGACAAAATCACCCAGCCTTTTAGCACTCATCTTGATTGCAATGATGGAGACCACTTTTTCGTACTATAACCCTGAGGAAATTGAAGCCTCCGTGCGGCTGGAACCGGGTGTGCTGACTTTATACGCCGTTGCTGAAAAAGACAACCCGACCCACATCACGATTCTGGAAATATACGCGGATACGAACGCCTACAAGGCGCATTTGCAGACACCGCATTTTATCAAATACAAGACCGGCACACAGGAAATGGTCAAGTCGCTCGAACTGGTCGAGACCACGCCCCTGATTCCCGACATGAAGATCAAGTGAAGCTTTTTACACACATTTATCACAAAACCATAAAGATATGAGTCGGGATCGAAAAAATTTTTTGGAGGCTGGCGATGCCCTCGGCAAATCGCTTTGGGTAGTGCCCGCTTTCAGCCTTACTCCTCCCCATCAAACGCAACGGCAAGCGGAACAATCGAAGGCGGCAGATATTGAATTCATCCCTGAAGAATTGAAAGCCATGAACGATGCTGTATCGAAAATGACAGTGGTGGAAGATCGGTATACGGGGCAGCCAGCGCAGCAGGTGCGGCAGTGGGCACTTTCCATTTATGGATGTGTGTTCTAAAAATGTTTTCAGGAATCCTGTATAATTGATTATTTGTCCTATTTAGCGCATGGAAGCGGGTCTACCTTTGTTGCAAACATCATTTCATAAAAAATTGATTGCAATGAAATTAAAATTGACTGCAGCTTTGAAAATTTGGCTGGTTATCTATCCTTCTATCACCCTCCTTTTGTATTTGCTTGGAGATAAATTATCCACGATGCCTTTATATCAGAGGACATTTGTGCTCACGATAACGCTGGTCCCTTGGATGGTATTTATTGGTGTGCCATTTCTTGAATCAATCATCCGTTTTATTCGGATGCGCAATCAACAGCATTAAAACTCATCAAATCAAACCATGTTTAAAAAAATGGATTCCAGCAAACGATTCGATGTGATAATCATTGGCGGGAGTTACTCCGGCCTGTCTGCCGCCATGGCCTTGGGGCGAGCTTTGAAAAGCGTATTGATCATTGATGATGGGAAACCTTGCAACATACAAACGCCATATTCGCACAATTTCCTCACCAATGACGGCAAAACGCCGGCTGAAATAACAGCATTGTCAAGAAAGCAGGTAAGCAAATACAATTCCGTCCAACTCATGAATGGATGGGCGAAACGCGGTATCAAAATTGAAGATGGGTTTGAAGTTGAACTGGAGTCGGGTGAAAAGTTCAGTGGAAAGAAATTGGTGTTTGCAACGGGAATAAAGGATTTACTTCCGGATATAGAGGGGATAACGGCTTGTTGGGGGATTACTGTCCTTCACTGCCCTTTCTGCCATGGATATGAGGTAAAAAATGAAAAAACTGGTATACTCGGTAATGGCGATAGTGGTTTTGAATTTGCCAAGCTTATTTACAACTGGGCCAGAGACTTGACGCTGTATACCAATGGCCATTCCACGTTAAGCAATGAACAAATGAATAAGTTTCGTCAACATAAAATCAAGGTAGTTGAAATGGAAATCGACCGGTTTGAGCATTTAGACGGAAACGTACAGCATATTCTATTTAAAAACGGTGAGCGTGAACCGGTAAAGGCCGTTTATGCGCCAAGTCCTTTTGAACAACACTGCAAAATTCCGGAATCGCTTGGATGTGAACTTACAGAAGAGGGCTATCTGAAAATTGATTATTTTCAGGAAACTTCGGTGAAAGGTGTTTATGCAACAGGTGATAATACATCAAAGATGAGAACAGTTGCCAATGCCGTTTCAATGGGCACCGTTGCCGGGATTTCTATCAGTAAAAAACTAATTCAGGAAGCGTTTTAAAATAGATTGCGTTTTTAGTTGCCGGTTGACCACCGGCAACTAAAAACGCAATCTATTTTGCGAATTCAACAAATACCCAGCCTAATAAGGCTTAATGATTTGCCCTGTATTAGCGCCAAAAACGGCTTTTCGGAAGCCATACTCTAATTGTTGCATGGTTACCGGGATATCCCCAGGGCAAACGCATGAACGTACCCGGTGATAGATCGTCGTTTTCATGTTTG